>JBBROJ010000176.1:0-7742 GCA_038229495.1 Chthonomonadales bacterium | reverse complement strand
GTATGCGGGAAATCCGCACGTACGGTTCGGGTAGGGAGGGGAGCAGGCAACTGTCCCCTTACCTGCATCCGACGGCCCCCCAGACACGCGTTTTACACGCGTGGTACGGCACGAGTTTTACACGCTTGGTACGGCACGAGTTTTACACGCTTGGTACGGCACGAGTTTTACACGCTTGGTACGGCACGTGTTTTATGCGCGTGGTACGGCACGTGTTTTATGCGCGTGGTACGGCACGTGTTTTACGCGCGTGGTACGGCACGCGTTTTACGCGCTTGGTACGGCACGAGTTTTACACGCGTGGTACGGCACGAGTTTTACACGCGTTCTACACACGCGTTTACTACCTCATGCCCGTCGCCCGATTCGAACGATGCAGATTGAACAAAGAGTAAGGCGCGCGTTCTCGGGGCCTCTGCCGGCATGGTATCGCTCCAGCAGGCGCGACCTGCCGTGGCGTCGCCGGCAGGATGATCCCTACGCGGTGTGGGTGTCGGAAATCATGTTGCAGCAGACGCAGGCAGCGACCGTGATTCCTTACTATGAGCGCTGGATGCGCAGCTTTCCGACGATTGAATCGCTCGCTGCCGCGCCGCTTGAAGAGGTCTTGAACCATTGGGCAGGCCTGGGATATTATGCGCGCGCGCGCAACCTCCATCGGGCCGCGCAGGAAGTGATGGAACGGTACGAGGGCAGGATTCCGACCGACACCGGAACGATTGAATCGCTGCCGGGAATCGGCCGGTATACCGCGGGCGCGATTCGGTCCATCGCTTTCAACCAGAACGCGCCAATACTGGATGCGAACGTGATTCGCGTCCTCTCTCGAGTGTTCGCGGTGGACGGCGACCCGAAGTCGGGGCCGGTCCAGACTCGACTGTGGCAGCTTGCCGAAGAGTTGATTCCGGCTGGGGAAGCACGGGACTTCAATCAGGCGCTGATGGAGCTTGGCGCGCTAGTCTGCACTCCCGCCGACCCCGCCTGCGAGCGCTGCCCCCTCCTGGCTAACTGCCGCGCGGGTAATAGCGAAGACCCCACCGCATGGCCGCAGATTCCGCCGGGCAAATCGACGGTCCGCGTAACGCACTGCTCCGTTGTCCTCCACGATGGTAGCCGCGTGCTGCTGGTTCGGCGTCCGCCGCACGGACTCTGGGGCGGTCTTTGGGAGTTCCCTCGCCGCGCCTGCGAGAGCGGAGAGTCGCCTGTCGAATGCGCGGCGAGGGCCGCGCGCGACGTAGTAGGTATAGAGGTGGAGGTGGGCGCAAGGATCGCAACCGTAAAGCACTCGGTGACGCATCATTCCATCACGCTCAACCTGTTCGAAGCCGCGATTCCGTACAGTCAACTGGGTGAACCGCACCCGGTTGACTGTGCGGAAACGCGATGGGTCGAGCCTGAGCAGTTGAATCGCCTGCCGCTCTCCGCGCCGCAGCGCCTCCTGGCGGATGCGCTGGCCCGGCGTCGGGACCGCGAGCAAATTGTGGGCCGGCAGACGAGCTTGTCTTAAGGAAGCCTATGCTTAACGTTCGTCGTATCGTACGCGTCAGGGAAATGTTGAAATTGTTACAGATTAGTAGTTTCGGGTTAGCTTGCGCCCTCGCGCTCTTCTCACTTGCGTGGCTTCCTATTCAGGCAGTCGCCGCTGACCGCCTGGACAGCTCGCGTCCGGTAATCTGCATCGATCCCGGCCATCCGTCGGAGGTCAGCGACGGCTTTCAGCCGCAAAACGGCACGAACGAGACCCATGAGTGCTGGGTGATGGCGCTGCGCGTGCGGAAGCTGCTCGAACAGAGCGGCTGCAAGGTGGTAATGACCAAGGGGCGGGAAACGCAGAAGGTTACCAACGTGCGCCGGGCCGAGGTCGCCAACCGGAATCACGCCCGGCTCATGCTCCGGCTCCACTGCGATACGGGGGTGGGGACTGGATTCCGTGTGTTCTATCCAGACACCGAGGCTCGCGACGGCAAGGTCGTGGGACCCTCGAAAGAGGTGCAGATCGCCAGCCGGAGCGCCGCGGAGGCGGTTCGCCAGGGCCTTGCGCTGCGCCTGGAAGACAGCATGAAGGACAATGGAATCGCGAGTGACCGCTCCACGCGCGTCGGAAACAAAATGGGCGGCGCATTGATCGGCTCGATCCACTCTAAAGTGCCGGTCGTATTGGTGGAGATGGTTTTTCTGAACAATCCCGAAGACGCCGCGTTTATCAAATCACCGGAGGGGCGCGAGAAGATGGCGCAGGGACTCGCGGAAGGCGCGCGCCGGTTCGTCAAAGTTGAAAGCGAAAACGAAACCACGGCGCGGCGCAGGTAACGCGCCGCGTTATCCTGCCCGCCTGGGAGTTGAGGCTTATGACTCCGCACAAGGTGTGTCCGCACTGCGGCCAGCCTGCTGTCCTTGAGATGCCGCAGTGCCGCCGGTGCGGAATCGTCTATCTCCCGTCGGCCGCTCAACCACCGCCGCCGTTTGGCCGTCCACTCTCCGCCGCGTCTCAGCGCGAGGTCCGGCCTGTCTCGAATGCGCCACGAAAACCGGCAGCCATCGCGGCGCTGCTCGCTATTCTTCTGTTAGCTCTCGGCGGCGCGGCCATCTTTCGGGCAGCCTCGCGAATCACGCTGCCGCCTGCGCGTGTTACCGAAGGGGGCGCGCGTTCCGTTCCAAGGGGCGGAGTGGGCATGCGGGACCCCACCGCCGGGCTTTTCGTCGAGCACGAAAGCCGGGCCGAGATGCCTTCTCTCGTAATTACCAACGGTGACAACGACACGATGTATCTGGAGTTGAGGGATGCGGCGGGGAGAAAGCACACGCTGACTGCCCGGCCAAATGAGACCGCTCAGCTTCAGATTCCGGCCGGTCAGTACGGCATAGCGGTCACCAGCGACAACCCCTACATCAGGCCGAACTACGGCGACGCGGTATTCCGCCGGTTCAAAGAGTACGCCGCAACGTTCGTGACGTCATCCGATCCCGCTCCCATTCATCTTGGCGATTGACACCGCCGACGTGCTTTCGCACCAGGGCTATAACGGCTCGGTCGCGAAGGTATCGAAGCTCAACGAATCGCTGTCGCCGCGGCTCAGGCGCGGATAGGCCGCGGCGGCGATCATGGCCGCGTTGTCCGTACACAACTCCGGCGTCGGGATAACTAGGCGCAGGCCCGCCGCGTCGCACGCCGTCTGCATGGCCGCCTTCAACCCCCGGTTTGCCGCCACGCCGCCTCCCACAGTCACGGTATTCATGCCGGCCTGCCGCGCGGCGCGCACCGTCTTTTTGACCAGCACATCCACGATTGCCGACTGAAGCGAAGCGGCGACATCCTCGACGGATGTCCGGCCTTCGTCCTGTGTTAGGAAGTTCCTCACGGCGGTCTTAAGGCCGCTGAAGCTGAAGTCCAGCGAATCCCCCAGCCACGCGCGCGGAAAAGCGATTCGGCTCGGATCGCCGTTGGCGGCCAGCCGGTCGATGTTCGGTCCGCCGGGGTAAGGGAGGCCCATCAGGCGCGCGCACTTGTCGAAGCATTCGCCCGCCGCATCGTCACGCGTGCGGCCCAGCGATTCCCGCGCGCCGTCGCCTCGCAGCGCCAGAATCTCGGTGTGTCCGCCCGACACGATGAGGCAGATGAAAGGAAACGACAGGCTGGGATCGGCGAGGAAATTGGCATAGAGGTGGCCTTCGAGGTGGTGGACGCCTACGAGCGGCTTGTTGAGCGCATAGGCGAGGGCCTTCGCCGCGGAGACGCCGACGAGGAGCGCTCCGACGAGGCCGGGCCGGTTCGTAACCGCGATACCATCGATATCGCTCCACGTAACGCCGGCGGCCTCAAGAGCTTCGTGAATGACGGGGAGGGTGGCCTCGACGTGCTTACGCGAGGCGACTTCCGGCACGACGCCTCCCCAGCGCGCATGCAGGTCCGCCTGGCTTGCGACTATGTTCGAGAGAACGCGCAGCGACGAAGCATCAGCCGCAACGACCGCTGCCGACGTCTCATCGCAGCTCGTCTCGATTCCGAATATGTTCATCGTAGGCGACGTAAAGCTCGCGTTTCAGCTCGCGCAGACGCTGAATGTAGGAGTCCAGGTGAATGTCGTCCACCCACATCACCACCGCGTTCTCCTCATTGTCCGTATAGTAGTTTTTGCGGAGGGCGGCCTCGCGAAAGCCATATTTCCGGTACAGATTCTGGGCGGCCTGATTGTGCTCGCGGACTTCGAGCGTTGCCCGCGTGCCGCCGTGGATGATGGCCTCTTCCAACAGGCCCTGAAGAAGCCGCTCGCCAACCTTCTTGCCGCGATGAGGGGGATCGACCGCGAGGGTCGTTATGTGGGCCTCGTCCATGATCACCCACATGCCGGCGTACCCGACCACGACATTCTCCAGGCGCGCAACCAGGTAGCAGGCTGAGCGGTTGGAGAGCTCCGTATAGTACGCGTTTTCGTGCCAGGGGATAGCGTAGCAGCGCCGCTCGATGGTGGATACGCAAGGAATATCGCCGCGCCGCATCGGCTCAACGGAGACGGGGTCGATGAGGATTGCCATAAAGCCCGTGGAGGTATCCAGGTATTCGGGTGTTCAGGTATCGTGACCGGCCCAATACTTAATACCTTAATACCCGAACACCCGAATACCTGAACACCCTCCGTTTAGAATCCGAGCAATTTTTTCGCTACGAAGAATACAAGCGCCGAGCTCGTTAGCGAGCGGAAAATTCCGTCATAATCTGTCTGTCGTTTGTTGATATTCGCAGCCAGCACTTTGGTGGGAACGAAGATTATATCCCCCGGCTTGAACTGCTTGACCTCTTTGATAGGAGACAGTCCGCCGCCAACACGTATTACAAGAACTCGATCCCTGGCAGCGTCTTCAGTAAACCCGCCAACCTCGCGAAGGTAGTAATCGAGCTTGGCCCCCTCGCGGTAGACGACGCCCCGCGAATGGATTACAGCCCCAAGCACCGTGACGGTCGTCGGGCGGGTGGGAATGGAGATTGTGTCCCCGTCCAGCAGCAACAGGTCATCGTCGCTGCCCGGATGCTTAATCGCCTGAGCCAGGTCTACGGCGACGTTGCCATGCGGCATGAGATCTTCGGCAGTCAGCGGCCTTGCGGGCGTCACCAGATCGTGGGTGAATACGGAAGCGGCTCCCGGCGCGAGAGCAGGATTCGGAGCCTCAACGCTCGTCGATACCCCCGGAATCGAGAGGGGGAGGCTGGACTGTCCGGCTTTGCCGACCGCCTTAATTCGCTCGATGTCGGAGCGCGCCTTTTCCCGCTCCTTCTCCGCCAGATTGAGAATATCGTTGAGCTTGTTGACGGTGCTCGCGATCTGAGTCTGCGTGGCGGTCGTCAAGCGCAGCGGGTCCCGGTAGAACTCGACCCCTTCCGGATACGCCTCGTCCTTCAGGCCGCCGGCCTCCTTGATGACTTCGCTCAACCGGACCTTGGGCCCTCTCAACACGACAGGACCGGGCCGATTGACCGCGCCGCTGATATTCACTACGTACGGCTTCTCCTGATACGCGCCGCGGCCCTGAATGGTAATAATGTCGCCATCCTGAAGCGCCGGGTCCGGACTGATGGTCGCGGAGCTCGAAGTGTAGGTTGCGATGATCGGCGGCGCGCCTTCGTCACGACGAGCGTGTGCGACAAGGACGCGCTCGCCGGCTCGCGGAGTAAGGCCGCCCGCGATTCGGATGGCGTCGCTCAGCTTCATGTTATCGCCACGGGCGTACTGACCGGGCGTAATCACTTCGCCCTTGATATCGATCTGATGAACAGGGGTGAATCGCGCCTCGTCGGAGCGGTAGACTGCCAGAACATCCTTGTCTTGAACCAGCACGTTGTTCTTCGCATCGTCTTTCAGCGCGGCGTTCAGGCTGACGAAATCGTAGCTGTAGGTACCGTCTGGCCTCTGGTGCAGGAGGTATGCCTGCTCAGTATATGCTTCGGGCAGCGTGCCGCCCGCGAGCATAAGCAGGTCTTTCACGCGCATGCTGTCGCTGCGATAGTAGATGCCCGGTTTCTTGACGGCTCCACGCACAGTCACTTCTCGCTGCCCGGTCCAGGCGATCTCTTCGCGCGTGAACACCGACAATCGGTCCCAGCGTGTCAGCGGCACATTCGCGATGGGATCGCGGGCCAGCGCCTTTTCCAGGTTGATGGTAATAAGAGTGAGGGTGTTATCGGGATTCCAGCGGTAGAGCTGGGCGACCGTGGGGTACGCTTCGCTTAGCAGGCCGCGCGCCCGCTCGACCAGATCCGCTACGGTCATGTTGGGAGTAGTGGCGTACTGCCCCGGCTGATCGACCGCTCCCTCGACCGTAACAACGTTCGTGAGGGTCTCTCGCACGGAGAATACGTCCACGGCGTCGCCGTCATATACGGGAATCGGTTTCGCGGCGGTGAGCGCGTTGATATCAACATCCTTCAGAAGCCGCGCCGTGCCCGGCTGGACGGTCGCAACCTGCACATGCTGGCTCACTCCGGAGGGCTTTACACCGCCCGCGTAGCGCAGCAGATCCTTCAGGCTCTCCTGTTCAGTCACTTCGAAGCGAGCCGGCCGGCGCACCTCGCCGCTCACCGCGACAACTCCCTGCCGGCCCGGTATATAGATGACATCGCCTGCCTCAAGCTGAATATCGGCTGCCTGGTCGCCGGTCAAAAGAAACTTGTAGAAATCGATGGTGTGGTTGCCTGCCAGCTTGCCCCGCCGCCGTACCTCGATATTGCGCATCGAACCCTCTTCCGAAGGTCCGCCGGTTGCATATATGAGGTTGAACGCGGTCGCGACGGACGGAATCTGATATGTGCCAGGCGCGAACGATTCCCCCGCGACAGTGACCGGAATGGTGCGCAGCTCCTGAAGGGAGAGCGACACTTGAGCATTCCGATACATGCGGACAAGACGCGCCGCCATCGCCGTCTCGGCCTGAGCGAGGGTCTGACCCAGCACGACCATCCGCCCCGAGTTTGGCACCATGACGCTGCCCATGGCATCGACCGTCAGCGTGGTCTCGAATGGATTCATAACGGGACTTGATATGCGCAGGACAATCTTATCGCCGCCGGCAAGCTGATAGTTGACCGGTACGGAGGCGCTGACGTTCTGGTAGAGCTGCGCTATCGGATCGACGATATCATTGAACGCGCTTGCGCCGCTGATCGTCACGCGCCGGTCACCGGGATCGCTCTGGAACTGGGGGTACTGGGGATACTGCAACGACGTATCCATCCCATCCTGCCCGTCATAACCATAAGGGTTGAATCTGGGTCCGCCTGCTCTGTTCTGCCGGATCCCGGACTGGCCGGGCTGCCCAAACTGCCCTTGATACGCCTGCGGGTATCTCCCGGTGGAGAGCGCGCCCTGATTGTTGACCCCGGACCCTGCCGCAAACGAACGTGAAGGGTCTAGCCCGGTGATATCGGGCCGGAACGCGCCCAATCCACTCGCATCCGTGCGCAGGCCGTTGAGCCCGGCAGCATCCGACCGCGTTGCGCCATACCCGCTAGGTCCCAGGCGGTATGCGCCCAGCCCGTTCGCATTCCTTCGGGCCGCATCGGACCCCGTATCGCCCATGCCGCCGGCCGCCGGCCTGGGCCTGGGCTTTAAATATGCGCCGTTCAAATCCAGATTGAGCAGCTTGCGGTATTTCAGTTTCTCTTCCGGGGTCAGCATGCCTGCTCGCTGCCGCTGGAGCATCTCTACTTTCTGTTCGATTGTCAGCTTGTCGGATTCGTCCGGCGGAGAGGT
>JBBROJ010000175.1:0-7778 GCA_038229495.1 Chthonomonadales bacterium | reverse complement strand
GCAGTGTCATACTCATGAGGTCGGATATGCGTACGCCGCCGGGCAGGGCGGCCTCTTCCCTAGGCATTGGGCAAACTCTCCTCTCAGAACGATTTTGGGGATAGTTTACCCGAAAATTACATTAACCGAACAGTATTGGGGCTAGCATATTCACTCGTGAATCCGCTCGACTGTTATGCGCACGCGCCCGAAACTTCGGCGGTCCTTGTCTCCCCGGCGCGCTCCGAGATGGAATGCGAGGAGCTCCGCCAGAATCGCCTGATTCAAGCAGAGCACGTAGCAGCCGTTGTATACTTCGGCGGTCATTTCGCCTTCGAGATCGCAGCGCCCCTCGGTATTCCTCGGCAACTTTTCTTCAGATACTTCCGTTACATCCTTCATAGCTCTACTACCTATCCCTTTGCGTCTATTCGATTGCCGGTATCGACAGTAGTTATCTTCAGCAGTCGATAACTCATTATCGGCGGCTGAGGACGTTCGTTGCATCCTCGCCGAAATCGTAAATTGGAGTACAATGCAGGTAGATATGATACTTGGCTGATAGGAGTGATTCAAGATGCCGACCACCGAGCAAGCGCCTGTGATTGAACGCGAGATTACGCGAGAAGACGAGCTGGAAGAGGAGTTGGGGCCGGAGACGTCCGATGGGGATATTCCACCCATCTTCGGTCGATGCCCGGTTTGTGGAAAGCCGCTATTTCCACGCGACCGGTACACCAGGGAGCCGAAGGCGCCTCCCGTCGGTCAGGGGCCGCTCTCGCGCGCAAAGTGCGACCGCTGCGGCGCGATAATCGAGTATGTTGGGAATGGCGAGTGGGTTGCGGTTGAGCCTGTGCCCGGCGATGCGTGATTCGGACACGCGATTCGCAGACAGCAGGCGCTGGACTTGAGGCAGCCAAAACGAAACGCGGTCAGGAAGGAGAATCCTTCCTGACCGCGTTTCGATTAAGCGTCCGTCGGGTGATTAGCCCTTCTTCTTGACTTCCTTCGGGGCCGGAATCGATTCCGACTTGGCGAACTTGCCCGGATCCTTCTTGAAGGCGGCGGGGCATCCGGCGCAGCAGAAGAAATAGCGCTTGCCCTTGTAATCCGAGTACATCTTGTTCTTGGTGGCGTCGGCGATGTTCACCTTGTTGTTGGACATAACCGCGCACTTGATCTCTTTCGGCGCTTCTTTCTTACCCTTGTCACCCGGGGCGGCGAACGCGACGGCGCTCATCGTGAGGGCGGCTCCGGCCAGCAGCAGTGTGCTCTTCATGTACAATGGCTCCTTCAGAATGTTTGATAGAGTGGTGTTACAGTGGTGTTACAAATTCTTGGACGCGATTCTATTATAACACACGGTTCGAGAATGTGGAAGAGCCTTTTCGTTCGCTTCTCCCCAGATTATGTGGTTATGCGGAGAGTGGGCGACCGTCTGCGTCCGGCATTCCGCCCGAGAGACAAATAATGCCTTCTACGAGCCCCCATATCGCGACGGCAATGAGGCTGAGTCCGCATGTGAATATCGCGAGCACGGTACCCATCATCAACTGGATGAATCCGATAGCGGTATAACCGAGATAGAATCGATGGACGCCCAGGAACCCGAACATAATTCCCAGAATCCCCGCTACAATTCGGCTGCGCCCGGAAGCTTGATAGGGGGCCGGAGGATAGGATGTGTACGCGGGAATGATGGGCTGCGAGAATTGCGAGACCTGTGCAATCTGGGGAAGGTGGCCGGCGGGAGGTGGATTAAATACCGCCGAAAGCTCCGCCAGGTCGCACGCGAGGAACCGCCTGCCGGTTTCGTGCTCTCGAAGTTGTGTGCGTTCAACCACGCGGCCCTCGATGGCCCACTTCACCAGCGTATCTCTTTCTACAGGGCCATATTCGCGATCGTCCGCGCCAATTATGCTGTAAGGCAAGGCTTCGCCTCCTGATTACCGCTGATGTCGACCTGGAGCACGCGTGTTCGCGCTTGCGAATTATCATGAGCGCTGTGTTCCGTATGCATATTGCAATACGTGCTCAGAGCTGCGCGGGTTACACCGTTTTCGCGGCAGCGAATATAACATTACCAGCCGGTGGAGGCGATGTCAACCATCTCGCCTGACGGCTTGCGCCGGGAATGGATTGAGACCCGTGCTGCTGCTTTCCCATATTCAGGCGCGACCGCTGCTGGAGGCGCGCAGCGAGGGCCTCAGCGAGATCGATATTTCTCTCGATCTGAATCGATCGCTCGCGCGCGTTGGACTGGCCGAATCCGGCGTTATCCTGCCGGACAGGAGCCTCATAACCTGGGATGCTATCGCGGAGATCGTGGAGGCAAACAGCACATGCTTCACTATTGAGGAAGGCGATATCCGCAAAGTCCAGCTTTACTCGGACGATCTGAATCGGTTCTACAGCCTCTATCCCACGCGGCGCGCTCCCACCATGCTGTTGTCCGGCTTCCCGATGCATCGCATTAAGAACATCGATCCCATCGAGGATACGGTACGGAAGCTGCGCGCTATCGCGCCCGTCACTGGAGAGGTGCTGGACATTTGTACGGGCCTGGGCTATACGGCGATTGGCGCGGCGAAGACGGCCTCGCGCGTTACGACCATCGAGTTGGACCCGACCGTGCTGGAAGTTTGCAGGCGAAACACCTGGTCCCAGGAGCTGTTTGGCAACCCTACGATTCAACAGATTATCGGCGATGCCGCCGAAGTGGTCCAGACTCTGCCGGATTCCTCATTCGCGCGAATCTTTCACGATCCTCCCGCATTCAGCGTTGCGGGACAGCTCTACTCAGGCGCTTTCTACGTTGAACTGCACCGGATATTGAAGCGCGGCGGACGCATCTTCCACTACATCGGCGACCTCGGCAGCACATCGGGACGCGTGGTTTCAAAGGGCGTTGTGAAACGAATGCAGGAAGCCGGGTTTACACGCGTCGAAAAGAGGCCCGAGGCGTTTGGGTTGTCCGCGATAAAAGGGTGAGCCGCGAGATTCAAGAAGTGATTTTTCTTTGATTGAATTGAGAGGATCGGAGCCAGGGTCATGAATCCAGACGGATCTGGGAAGGGAGGCGCTTTCCTAACGGAATTAACGACACCCGGCAATATTTTTACGCCGGAGGATCTCGGCCCCGATGCGCGCGCGCTGACGCATTTGATCCATGCAGACCGCTGGCTTAGGACGAACGAATTCAAGGTCGCGGTGGCTGCGTTAGGCGGAGTTAAAGAGGTAATAGCCGCCTGTGCGGACTACTTCAGGCAGCGCGATCCTGCTGACCCTGAAGCCGAGGAGCTTGGATTGATGCGGGCCAGGCTTGGCGATATGGCCGCGCGCTGCTTCGCGCTGGAGTCGACCGTTTATCGGCTGGCCGGACAGTTGGACAGGGCGTCCAAAGGCGTCGCTACGGGTGCGGACGATGCTATCCAACGTTCCTTTCATGCCATGGATTCCATGGATGAGCTTCGCATGGAGTGTGGAATCGTTGAGGCGCTCGGTTACGACATCTACTCCTCGGCGGTTGGCGATGGCATTCGGATTTGTGATAGCTCTGGCTACCCCGTCGACGCCCAAGCAACGGAGGCATTGGTTAGCCGGCGGAAGATTGGAGTCGGAGAGCGTCCCAATGAAGCGGACAAGCTTGCCATTGTCAGCACGCTTCTGCGCTGCGAGGAGGCGGGCCGGCTAAATGTGGCTTCCGCCACAGAGGAGGCGCTCGATGCGCCATGCGCGGACGCGCGCGACAGCGAGGACGTGGCCGATCTGCCGGCGCGGCTCAAGTGCGCCGCGCTCCTATTGCTGCATCTGTCGCGCGCGGAGTGGGGCGAGCATTTATGGGAGGAGCCTGAAGTTGTCGCGGCAATTGCGGATATTGTGTCGGCCGCATACGTCTGCGAAAGCGCAGTTCTGCGTTCGGAGAAACTGGCGGATGCGGGAGCCGCGTCCGTCGCTCTCGCTCACGATGCCGCGCTTCTCTACACGGTGACCGCGATGTTTGCGGCGCAGCCCATAGCTTCGGCGGTGGTCGACCATCTGGCGCACATGAATGGCAACAGCGAAGTCGCGGGCCGGCTAATGGGCGAACTGATGGTATGGGGCCGTCATGACGTCATTGGAATCCGCCGCCGGTTGGCCGCCGCCGTGCTGGAGCGCGAAGGCTATCCGTGGCAGTGGAATATTGGGTGACAGGCTCTGAACGTCCTGCGTTAGCAGCAGCACTTGCCTAACATGTGAATAGTGCTGCTTCAGCATGCGCTACGCCGCCTTCGATTGCGTCAGGATTGCCCGCGTTTCCTGTTTTAAGCGGCCAATGTCGGCCTGATCTCTCGCCATCTGTACGCGGAGGCGGTTCATTTGCTCAAAGCACAGGTCCATTGCCTTTTTCAACTCCTCATCCGACGAGGGCATCGGCAAAGTGTTGAACGATTCGGTCATAGCGTTCTCCTTTGATTAGAGCATAACATGGAGCTGCCGGAATAATATTTGCGAATCATACAGCGCATAAGTTGAAATCGACCTGCTGAATTTTACATCTGCTCCAGCGCGGTGACGCCGAGAATGGAAAGCAGGTTGCGGACTACGATTCGGGTGGCATTGAAGAGGGACAGGCGCGCATCCCGGACGTCCGGCAGCACATCTTCGCGCAGGGCCGGGCACTCTTCGTAGAACTGGTGCATGGCCTGGCCAATTTCGCGAACGTAGCCCGTCAGGCGGTGGGGTGCGATCAGATCGGCGGCGGCTTTTACCTCCGCCGGATAGTCTGCCAGCTTGCGAAGCAGGTCCAGCTCTTTCTCGTGGGTCAGCAACTCGCGCTTCACCTGGGCGGCGGGCACGAGCGCGACGCCCTTCTCAGCCGACTTGCGCAGCACGGCGGAACAGCGCGCGTGGGCGTATTGAGCGTACCAGACAGGATTATCGCTGCTCTGTTTCTTGGCGAGGTCGAGGTCGAAAACGGCGGTGGTCTCGTAAGAGTTGAGCACGTTGTAGAACCGCGCCGCGTCCTTGCCGACCTCTTTGATCAGCTCGATGAGCGGGATTATGTTGCCGGTCCGCTTGCCTCCCCGCACCGGCTCGCCGTTCCGAACGAGCAGAATCATCTGCGTGAGAATCATCTCGCATTTGTCGGAATCGTAGCCGAGCGCCGCGACCCCCGCCTTTAGCCGCTCGACATATCCGTGGTGGTCCGCGCCCCAGATATTGATGAGCCGGTTGAAACCCCGGTCGAACTTGTCCTTATGGTAGGCCGCGTCCGCCGCAATGTAGGTCTCCTTATCGGTGGAGCGGACCAGCACCCTATCCTTTTCGTCCTTCGAGAGAGCGGTTGTCTTCAACCAGAGAGCGCCCTCCTTCTCGTAGGCGTATCCCCGCGCCTTCATCTCGTCGATGGCCGCGTGCACCTTGCCGGCCTCGTACAGGCTGCTCTCGTAAAACCAGGTGTCGAACTGTACGCCAAACGCTTCCAGGTCTCGCTGCTGCTGCGCGATCATGCCGGATGGAGCAAGCTCGCGGAAGGTCGCGTTTCGTTCAACATCCGAGAGCCCTTCATAGTTCGTGCCGACTTCGAGCACAATCTGATGGGCGATGTCGGCAAGATACTGTCCGGGATAACCGTCCTCGGGAAATGGATGGTATCGCCCGCACTGCTTACAGGTCTGGCCGCTATATATCGCCTTGCTCTCTCCATCCTCTTCCGGAAAGTCGATATTGTGGCCCAACTGCTCCAGGTAGCGCGTGGCAAGCGATTCGCCCAGCTTGTCGATCTGCGTAGAGTTCAATGCGTCGTTGATGTAAAACTCTTTGGAGACCTCCGCGCCGTTCGTTTTTAGCAGGTTGGCAAGCGTGTCGCCGAGCATGGCGGCGCGCCCATTGACCACGCTGATGGGTCCGGTGGGATTCGCGCTTACGAACTCGATCAAGGTCTTTTCGCCCCTGCGGGAATCGCTGGTTCCGTAGGCGGCGTCCTGCTCCTCGATCCGCGCCAGCGTTTCGTGCAGCCAGGCGGGCTTCAGATAGAAGTTCATGAATCCGGGACCGGCGACCTCGACGCGGTCGATGAGCCCTTGTCCTATGGGAAGGTGCTTGACGATTCGCGCGGCAACCTCCCGGCCCTGCAAACCCGAGGGCTTCTGAAGTATCAGCGCAAGATTGGAAGCGAAGTCTCCAAACTGTTTCTGCTTGGGCGGATCGAGCGCGATATCGTACGCTTGCCCGTCTATGTTAAGATCGCCCGCCGCCTGCGCCGCAGCCACGGCGTCTCGCAGAAGACTTGTCAACTGTTCGGTAATCAAGGGTTAATAACTCCAGGGAGTTGGGTGTCGGGTGTCGGCAATCGTACACCGTACTTACTAATCCCTACTTTAATTGATGGAAAAGCAAATCGGACATATAGAGCAGCGTGGTTGCTGCGATGGTTGAGCCGATCATCATCTGGGGCATGCCCATGCACCAGAACCTCCGAAACAGCGTTGGGCGCCGGAGAACTGTGCTCAGGTACTTGTAATCCAGATCGCGGGCGGCGGCGATTCCCGCGGCTATCTGTCGGTCCGTGGCCGGCCGGGTAGTGAAATGCTGCTGCAAGAATGCCCCGACGCTGCGCCATGTGAACAGGGCTGCCACCGCGCCAAGCACGGCGCTGTCGGACGCGCCGAGGCCGATGTGGAGCGCGGGAAGCATCTTCGAGACGAGCGAGAATACCAGCGCCCCGGCCATTAAATTGGGTCCGCAGCGCGGGTGCACGCGCGGCATGCGGCGCACCACCTCGGGATGGAGAGGCTCGCTCCGCTCCATGGCGTGGACCACCTGATGCTCGGCTGCATGATACCCTGCCAGAGGGAGAGCGCGCATCAGCAGAAGGAAGAGGGGCAGAGAGGCGCCCTGCAAAATAAACCAGCCGAGGTTGGCGAGAGTGATCTGGGCGGGCGCTTCGGCGAGCCAAAGTTTATAGAGCGGCCAGCCGAATCCCTTTTGCAAGGCCCAGGCTCCGCCGGCTACCATAATGTAGGAGAGCGCCAGCAATGTGCCGAGAACCGCGCCGCTGCCCAGGAGCGCCCCGTTTCCCACGCCCGCCTGTAGGGACCCGTTGGTTAGGTAGACCCCCCAGGGAGTCGCCATTCCTCCGACGCTCGCCGGCCGCGGTGGCGTGGGGTCAGGAATCAGCAGATCGGCCAGTGTAAGGACGCCCACGTACCGATCACTGTCATCGAGGACGACGAGCGCAGTTTCGCCGCTGTCGGCAAGCGCTTCACGAGCCTCCGCGGGCGACATATCCGCCCGGCCCACCGCGCCCGGTCGCCTCATCCATTGCGTAATGGGCTCGATCAGCGCGGCATCGGTGTCCGTCCGCTCCGTTCCCGTTCCGGCAAGCAGCGGCGTCAGATCGCGAGCTGATATGACGCCTTGCAGCCTCTCGTATGAATCGAGAACCGGAACCGTGTCGACGACGCTGTCACGGAGCATCTCGATCGCCCGATAGACGGTATCGCCCACCGCCAGGAAGCTGCTGGAGCGTATTACGGAGTTCAGTGTTGTAGGTTCTAGCATGGAGATGAGATGTCTGAGGCGCGGCTGCAACATTCGGTGTATCTGTTCAGTCTTAATGAGAATCGCCGGTGCGACGCCACGGGCAAAATCCCCGTGGCTAGACGGCTTCGCCGGAAACCCTGCTGAAGCAGGCTAAAGCGGACAGCCAGAGCACGCTTCAGCGTGGTTCCCTGTGGTTATCGTTTGTAGACACGGGGTTTCAGCCCGTGGCGGAGCCGCTGCGGAGCGATTCACTCTCATCAATTCTGAACTGT
>JBBROJ010000174.1:0-7860 GCA_038229495.1 Chthonomonadales bacterium | reverse complement strand
GCATGATACTGTCCTTTTGTGGTCCTCTATGCGGACGTGCGCCGGCGGAACTCTGCGCGGCGCACGGTACGGTCGGGCGGATAATACTGTATTCCAGTATAGCAAAGTATACGTGGTTTGGAAAGGGATAGTTTCGAGCGGGAGGACTGCTCGTAGGAGCAGGCTGGCGTAGGATGAGGCGATGGGGTGATGAGGCGATAAAGCGATGAGACGAGATCATGCTGGCAGGGGTTTCGGGTTCGATCTCGAATAGAGGCGGCGGATGTCATTACCAGGGAGGAATTCATGCGTCGGTATGCGCTGATGTTGATGGGAATCCAGACGATGGTTATGCAAAGCGGGGTTATGGCACAGGACATTCCCGGAGCAAAGCCGCTTACGGAATCAGGTGATCTTGCCGCCAAAATGGTCGGCGGCATCGATTCCTTTCTCGCGAAAGAGACCTACCGCGTTTTGGCACAGCGTTCGAGTCATTGGAAGCTGGACCCCTCCTCTGCGGAAGGCTATGTCCGGTCGGTCGAGCCGAATCGAGAGCATCTACGGCGGATGATTGGCGTAGTCGATAGCCGTGAGACGCCGGACATGCGGATTGATGTTGCTCTACCCACATCAAGCAAAACATGGGTTACGGAAGCGCCCGGCTATCGTGTCTATGCGGTCCGCTGGCCGGTCCTAAAGGGCGTGGAGGGCGAAGGGCTGCTCATCGTACCGAACAAGCCATCCGTTGCCGACGTGGTTGCGCTGCCGGACTGCGACTGGACGCCAGAGATGCTCGCCGGGCTCGCGCCGGGCGTGCCGCGCGAATCGCAGTTCGCGCGCCGCCTGGCGGAGAACGGCTGCCGAGTCCTGATTCCAACTCTTATCGACCGGCGCGACACGTGGTCCGGTATCTCCGGCATCCGCATGACCAACCAGCCGCACCGCGAGTTTCTGTGGAGGGCAGCCTATGAGCTGGGCCGCACGCCCATCGGCTACGAAGTACAGAAGGTACTCGCCGCCGTCGATTGGTTCAAGAGCGCCCCCGCCGGACCGCAAATCCAAAATCCAAAATCCAAAATCCAAAATATGAAGGTTGGCGTGGCTGGTTATGGAGAAGGCGGGCTGATTGCGCTGTACGCCGCCGCCTGCGACACTCGGATCGACGCGGCGGTAGTAAGCGGCTACTTCGGACCACGCGAGAACCTGTGGCAGGAGCCTATCTACCGAAACGTTTTTGGCCTGCTGACCGAGTTTGGGGACGCAGAGATCGCCACATTGATCGCGCCTCGCAAGCTGATTGTGGAGACTTCGCGCCATCCGGATATCAAGGGACCGCCCGCTCCGCGCGACGGCCGGGGAGGCGCGGCTCCCGGCGTGATTGCGACCCCGGCGACAGACAAAGTGGCGGAGGAGTTTACGCGCGGAAAGCTGATGTCGCGGGACGCGCGGCTCTCGGCGTTCGACCTAATCGTAACGACGGTGCCGGATTCGAAGGATGGCTCTAAACAAATCGCTGGCTCGCCCGGAAGCGACACGGCGGTCGAGGTCCTTCTGCGCGAGCTAGGGAGGACGGGACCGCTCGCTGCGGCGGGTCCCGCGCCGATAAAGACAGGCCGCTTACCCGATTCCGACGCCCGCATGAAGCGGCAGCTCGATCAGCTTATGGCGCATACGCAGATGCTGATGCGCGAATCCCCGAGCCGGAGAGCGGCCAACTGGTCCAAAGCAGATTCCTCAAGCGCGGCGAAGTGGCAGGAATCGACGAAGGCGTACCGCGAGCAGTTCTGGAACGACGTGATTGGGAAGCTGCCGCCGCCCGCCACGGACCCAAACCCGCATGCCCGGCTGGTGTACGAAACACCCAAATTCCGTGGCTACGAGGTGACGCTGGACGACTACCCGGACGTCTTCGCTTACGGAATCCTACTCGTCCCGAAAGACTTGAAACCCGGCGAGCGGCGTCCTGTCGTCGTCTGTCAGCACGGACTGGAGGGGCGTCCGCAGGATGTCGCGAATCCCGACCTCGACCACCCGGCCTACCACCGATTCGCATGCCAGCTTGCCGAGCGCGGGTTCATCACCTTTGCGCCGCAGAACCCCTACATCGGCGAGATTCGATTCCGGCAAGTTCTCCACCGGTCGCAGCCACTCGGCCTAACCCTCTTCTCGTTCATCGTTCGCCAGCACGAGCAGATTCTCAACTGGCTCCAGACCCTTCCCTATGTCGATCCGGAGCGAATGGCGTTCTATGGATTGAGCTATGGCGGGAAGACAGCCATGCGGGTTCCAGCCGTCCTGGAGCGCTACTGCCTTTCCATCTGCTCCGGCGACTACAACGAGTGGATATGGAAGTGCGTCTCGAATGAAAGCTCCTACAGCTATCTGCTGACCAACGAGTACGACATGCCGGAGTGGAATCTGGCGAATACGTTCAACTATTCAGAGATGAGCGGCCTCATCGCGCCGCGCCCGTTCATGGTCGAGCGGGGGCATAACGACGGCGTCGCGCCGGACGAGTGGGTTGCGTACGAATATGCGAAAACCCGCCGCCTCTTTGACCGCCTCGGAATCGGGGACCGAACCGAGATCGAGTTCTTCAACGGCCCGCACACGATTCACGGCGTAGGGACCTTCGACTTCCTGCACAAGCACCTCAATTGGCCGAAGCCGTAGGAATGATCCACGAAGGGCCACGAAGAAGAAGCATGTCACGAAGGGCCACGAAGGAAAGGCGCTGGAGCAGGAGTCGGAACATATGAGCGAAGTGCTGTTTCGCGATGAAGTATTCAAGATAGTTGGAGCAGCCATCGAGGTGCATCGCGAACTGGGCATGGGCTTTCTTGAGGCGGTATATCAAGAGGCTCTGGAGCTGGAGTTGACCCGCGCTGAAGTGCCATTCGAATCCCAGGCGTGGCTCCCAGTAAACTATAAGGGAATCAAGCTCAACAAAGGCTATTGCGCCGACATAATATGCTATGGAGCGATTGTAGTCGAATTGAAGGCTCTGACTCAACTCGGTGGCGTTGAAGAAGCACAGCTTCATAACTACCTGCGAGCTACAGGTTACAGGGTCGGCCTACTCCTAAACTTCGGCAGCTCTGGCCGGCTCGAATGGAAACGCTGGATAGTCTAATTACAGCCCGACTGCTTTTGACTTTCCTTCGTGACCCTTCGTGACCTCATTATCTTCGTGGCCCTTCGTGGATCAATTCCGTTCAGAAAGGACATCTCCGCCCTATGGTTAAAAGCGCGAAAGTCGTGGTTATTGGCAGCAGCAACACGGACATGGCGGTCAAGACACCCAGGATTCCCGCGCCGGGAGAGACCGTGCTCGGCGGCGACTTCATGACGACTTCGGGGGGCAAGGGCGCCAACCAGGCGGTCGCGGCGTCGCGGCTCGGCGCGGAGGTGACGCTGGTTGCGCGGGTAGGGATGGACGTGTTTGGCGACCGTACGGTGGCCAATATTGCAGCGGCGGGCGTCAGCACGAAGTTCGTTGTGCGGGACGACCGCGCGCCGAGCGGCGTCGCCCTGGTCTGCATCGCGGAGAACGGACAGAACTCCATTGTCGTGGCAAGCGGGGCCAATGCCCGCCTCTCCCCCGCCGACATCGACGCAGCTCTTCCGGCCATCGAAGACGCGGACGTGGTTGTGCTCCAGTTCGAAACACCGCTCGAAACGGTGCAACATGCCATCAGGTTAGCGAAGGAGCTGGGCAAGACCATCATCGTCAATCCGGCCCCCGCTCGCGAGCTTCCGGCCGGTTTTTTGTCCGGCGTGGACGTGATCACGCCCAACGAAGTCGAGGCCGCAATGCTGCTGGGCCTTGCTCCGGATGAGGCGCTGGACGGAGCGGACATGGCCAGGCGGCTGCTCGTTCTCGGCGTCGGGTCGGCCATCGTAACGCTGGGCGGCGAGGGCGCGATCTGCGGAACGCCGGGATGCGTTCAGCGGATTCCGGGCCGGCGCGTGATCGCCGTCGATACCACTGCCGCCGGCGACTGCTTTACGGGAGCGCTCGCCTGCGCGCTCGGCGAAGGACAGGAGTTGGGTCCCGCGATCTCCTTTGCCAATGCAGCCGCCGCGCTATCGGTTACCCGGTTCGGCGCGCAGACCTCCATGCCGATTCGCAGTGAAGTCGAAGCGCTGATACATCAAAGGTAAATGGGTCAATTTGTCAATGGGTCAATTTGTCAATGGGTCAACTTGTCACTGGGGAGGTGATTCGACTGGACGAGAGCAACTGGAAATCAATTGAAGATATGGAAATGTTCAAGCGGATTGAGCGCTTCGTCGATGCTGTCTGGAATGATGTCAGCAAATGGCCTCCGTTCGCGCGAGATACTGTTGGCAAACAACTCGTACGAGCGGCGGATTCTATTGGAGCCAACCTCGTTGAAGGCGACGGACGGTACCATCATAAGGAAAAGCTGAACTTTTTCTATATTGCTCGCGCTTCCGCGAAGGAAACGAATTTTTGGCTGTGCCGAGCTCGTACTCGGAACATGATTACCGCTGAACGTGTGGAATCTATGCTGCGCGAGCTTGAGACATTGCGCAGATGGATAAATTCGGTTATCAGCAAACGCCGAGAATGGATGAGCGAAGTGAAGGATGAACGGGCGGAATATTCGGTGGATGACGCCCTGCCGCCAACCATTGACCCATTCACAAATTGACCCATTGACAAATTGACCATGAGCTACTCCATTCGAAACTATCAATCGCCCGATGTGGCGCGCGTGCAAGAAATTACCGCCGCGACCTTTTCCGAGGTTTCCATCGACAATAACATGGAGCGCACGTTCGGCAGCTTCGGACCGAGTGATTGGAAGACGCGCAAGGTTGCGGCCATCGCGGAGGATTGCAGGATTCAGCCGGACGGCGTGTTCGTTGCAATATCGGAGGCTGGGGAGATCGTAGGTTATATTACGACCCGTCTGGACACCGCCGGTGGAATCGGCCGGATTCCGAATCTCGCGGTCGATCCGGCGCATCAGGGTAAGGGGCTTGGCCGCGCGCTTCTGACACGGGCTTTGGAATTCTTCAGCGAGCGCGGTATGGCGATCGCGAAGATCGAGACCCTGGAACAGAACCCTGTGGGCCAGGGTCTTTATTCGAGCCTTGGATTCGTAGAGGTCGCCCGCCAGATTCACTTCGCCATGCGGTTGTATGAGAGCACGGAGGCAGAATGAAATGATAGCACGTCAATACACGGGAGCGGCAGCGGGCCTGGTATTTCTTAGCGCCCTCACTGCCGGATGCTTGAGCGCGCGGTCCGACGATTCGGTACAACAATCACGACCGGGAGGCCGGGGGGGAAAAGTGAGCGATACGACAAAACCGAACGATGCCACCGTCTCTGCCGAGCAGCCGTTCAGCTTAAGCGGCGGGAGGAGTGCGATTCGCCAGCCCAAAAACCGTGTCGCGCGAGATGCGAAAGCGTTCGTCGCGCTGTGGGCCGAACACGCCAAATCGTTCGACGGCACGGTTCCGCCGGCTCCGAAGGTGGACTTCAAGAAGTTCGACGTGGTGGCGGTATTTCTCGGCTCCATACCGACCGGCGGCCATGCGGTAGAGATCGGCGACATCAAGCGGACGGGCAGGAAAGCGGTCGTTACAGCCCTGCACATGAAGCCCGGCCCGGGAGCGATGGTCACTCAGGCGTTCACCTACCCGTTCGCAATGCGCGCGGTCCCCAAGCTGCCGCCCACGGTTACCTTCGTGGCAATCGAGAAAACGTACGCTCAACCGTAGTCGCGCGGGCGGGTTAGGCGGGCGCGAGTCCGACTCCACACCATGGCTGAACTGGTATTGCGCGTTTAGGAGAGACGAAATGCAAAGGCAGGAAATGCAGATGGACGAGACGGCTGCGTCACCTGGATATGCCCCTCCGGTATATACCTCGCCTGCCCCGCCGGCTTCGCAGACGCGTGTTACACCGGAAGAGCTGGCGCAGGCCCTCGCCGCGGTCGAAGCGCGCCGGGAGCGTTCCTCCAGTGAAGCCGCCGATACGATCAGTCTGGGCGAGGCTATATCCCAGCTTGGCCTGAACGTGGATCCGGAGGAGCTCCGCGGCGAGATCGAGGCCAGGAGGGCCTCCGCGACAATGGCTGTACGGCATAAGCGCCGGAATTATGCAAACTGGGCCCTCATTCCTCTCGGCGCATTCTTGCCGCTGTCGCTTGTCTTATTTCTATTGCGCTCCTCGTCAGTTCAGACGGCTACGCCCGCTACCGTAACACAGCCCGCGATGGAGATAGCGGCAGCTTCGCCCTACGCCCCTCTTTCCACCATTGAGGACGACCATCCGGTGAGATGCAATTTCATAACCTTGATGGACTTCGCGACCGGAGGAGAGTGGTCGAATGTCCGCGTCGACACGCGCTCCGGCGCCGCAGACAGCAAGCTATGGACCATTGTCAAGCGTAAAGGCGAGATTGTGGTACGGTGCTGGGCGGATGAGAACGCTGCATTCAAGGCTGCGAACGGACAGGCGGCTAAGGTCTTTTCGGCACAAAATGTCGATGGCGTTTCGGTGAATCGAGAACAGGTCGATATTCCCGGGACGCGATTCCGAGGCTCATGGCCGTATTCCACGGAGTCGAAGGCGTCGCCAGTGCGTGTAGATGCCGATACGGTTGTCACAAGTGTTTTGCTTCCCCCCGAATCACGCGGGCCGTCTCCGCGATAAACGTTGGTCCGCGCCGATACGGGCTGGCCGGAACACTCCCCACCGCAAGGCTTGCCTGAAGAAAAATGAGACTTTCGGCTCATGCGCCAGCCTGCCAGCCGGTCCTATACTGTGAGCGTCAACAGCTTGCTATAGGAGACGCGCCATGATCCACTGCTTGCGATGCGGAGCCGAGAACTCGATCTACACACCCCTCTGCCTCAAGTGCGGCTTCCGGCTGGGCTCCGGCCCCTACAGCCCCGCGCAGGAAGCGGCCCATATCGGCTACCTGCTCACGCAGATTTCCGGGTGGCGGCAGAGACAGATTTTGCAGCCCGAACAGGCGGACCGCCTGCATGAAGAGTATTCGCGACGCCTCGCCGGGTTGACGCACCCTGCTGAACCTCTCGATTTCGTCCTCGATTCGCCGCATCCGGCCGCCCCTATCGGCGCTATCCCGCCCGTACTCGGAACGCCTGTCGTCCCCTCCTCGCGTCCGCACTGGCTTTCAGGATTCATCGAGGTCCACTGGATGAAGCTGCTGGCTCTGCTTGCAGCCGTATTCATCTTCGCGGGCATGCGCCAGATACTCGGATGGGAGTGGGTCAGCGCCTATGCGACGGCCTGCGTACCGCTTCTCCCGCTCGGGCTGGCCTGCTCGTTTTACTACTATGGGATGCGTGCGCGCGGCGGCTTGCAAAATGGCGGAACGGAAGCGGGCGGAATCGGCGCATTCGCATACTGCGGCGTCGCTATCGTGCTGGCCGCATTCAACGTCTTCGCGGCAAATCGATTCTGGCTGGATGGCACGCTCACGGTCAGGCAGTCCGCTCTCGCGGGTCTGGCCGCAAGCACGCTCCTGGCCGGATGGACGCTGCGCCGCACCCACGATCTACGCTTTCTGCACGTGCTCATGGGCGGCGTGATTGCGACTCTCTATGCCCTCCTCCAGACCGTCAAGCCCTCGCCGGTTCTCGCGCCGGATCCTCTCTGGCTCTATGGCGGCTCCTTCCTGATTCCGGCCGCCGCGCTCCTTTGCCTCGCCCTGGTGCGGAGACCGGCAATATCGACGCCGGCCGCCGATTCCGAATCGCCGATTCTGCTCCTCTGGGCTCATGTTTCTACCGTATTGGCCGTCGCCTTTGCAACACTGCCAATGACGTGGACGCTCGGCGCGCGGCACGAATCCGCAGCCGTCCTTGCCGCCG
>JBBROJ010000173.1:0-7901 GCA_038229495.1 Chthonomonadales bacterium | reverse complement strand
CGGGTCGCCACCGTGCTCGCCGCAGATACCCAGCTTGATGTCCGGGCGCACCGGCTTCGCCTTCTCCACCGCCGTGCGCATCAGTTGGCCTACGCCCACCTGGTCCAGCGTCTCAAACGGGTCGGCGGGCAGAATCTTCTTTTCCACATAGGGCACTAGGAACTTGCCGGCGTCGTCCCGGCTGTACCCAAACGTCATCTGCGTCAGGTCGTTCGTTCCAAAACTAAAGAACTGCGCGTACTCCGCAAGCTGGTCCGCCACCAGAGCGCCGCGCGGCACCTCGATCATCGTGCCGAACATATAGGGAATCTCCACCCCCTGCTCATGCACCACCGTGCGGGCCGTCTCCTCCAAAAGCGTCTGCACCGTCTTCAACTCGTTCACGTGGCCCACCAGCGGAATCATAATCTCCGGGTGCACCTCGATACCGCGCTTCTTCACGGCGGCCGCGGCCTGAAGGATGGCGCGAGTCTGCATCACCACGATGCCCGGCATCACGATGGAGAGGCGCACGCCCCGCAGCCCCAGCATCGGGTTCGATTCGTGCATAGCTTCCACCGCGTGGAGCATCTTCTGCTTGGCGGCATACTCCGAAGTGCCCGAGGTTAGACCGGCCATCTCGCCGACCAGCGACTCCTTGCTGGGAAGGAACTCGTGGAGCGGCGGGTCGATGAGGCGGATGGTGACCGGCTTGCCGTCCATCACCTCGAAGATGCCCTCGAAGTCCTTCTGCTGGAACGGCAGAAGGCGGTCGAGCGCCGTCTGGCGGGTGGCCTCGTCCTCGGCGAGAATCATCTGCTGGACGATGGGGAGCCGCTCCTGCTCGAAGAACATGTGCTCGGTGCGGCAGAGCCCGATGCCCTCCGCGCCCAGGTCGATGGCCTGCTGGGCGTCGCGCGGGTTGTCGGCGTTGGCGCGCACCTTGAGCGTTCGGTAGCTGTCGGCCCAGGTCATCAGCTCGCTGAAGTGGCCGCTCACCTCGGGGGCGATCAGCTTGAGCGCACCCAGGTAGACCGCGCCGCTGGAGCCGTCCATGGTGATAGTGTCGCCCTCGCGAATCACAATCGTCTCCCCCAGCATTGGGGGCCGGGGGGCTGTCTCCCCCAGCATTGGGGGTTGGGGGGCCGCTCCCCCAGAATTGGGGGCGGGGGGGGCTACGACCGTGCAGGTCTTCGACTTGGCGTCCACGCGAAGCGATTCCGCTCCGGCCACGCAGGGAATTCCGAAGCCGCGAGCAACTACCGCCGCATGGGAAGTCTTTCCGCCGCGCGCAGTGAGAACTCCCTGAGCGGCCAGCATTCCGTGCACGTCGTCCGGATTCGTCTCGTCACGCAGCAGGATGACCGCGCCGCCCTTGCCTCCGTGATGCCCTTCGATGGCAGCGGTATCGGCGTCAAACACCACCTTGCCCACCGCCGCGCCCGGCGAAGCGGCCAGACCCGTCGCAACCTTCTTCGCGGAATCGAGGATGGCGGGGTCGATTCGCGGGTGCAGAAGCTGGTCCACGTGGGAGCCGGTGACGCGGTTGACCGCCTCCTTCTGGCCGATCAGCCCCTCATGGACCATATCGACGGCTATCTTGACGGCCGCGGGACCGGTGCGCTTGCCGGAGCGGCACTGGAGCATGAACAGCTTGTCGTGCTCGATTGTGAACTCGATGTCCTGCATGTCCTTGTAGTGCGCCTCGAGCTTGTCGCAGGTATCGATGAACTCCTTGTAGATAGCAGGGTTCTGCTTTGCAAGCTCGGAGATGGGAACCGGGGTACGCACGCCGGCAACCACGTCCTCGCCCTGCGCGTTCATGAGGTACTCACCGAAGATGGCCTTGTCGCCAACGGACGGATCTCGCGTGAAGGCGACGCCCGTTCCGCAGTCGTCGCCGGCGTTGCCGTAGACCATGGACTGCACGTTGACTGCGGTGCCGATCTCGTCCGGAATCTTCTCGGTGCGGCGGTAGACGATGGCGCGGTCGGTATTCCAGGACTTGAAGACGGTCTCTACGCCGAGCGAGAGCTGCTCGTAGGGGTCGGTGGGGAACTCGCGTCCGGCGTGATCGCGCACATGCTGTAGGAAGAGCTCGCAGACCTTCTTGAGGTCGTCCGCGGAGAGGTCGAGATCGTTCGTCGCGCCGACCTTCTGCTTGAACTCCTGGAAGATGTGGTTATCGAAATCGTGCTTGGAGAGGCCGAACGCGACGTCGGACAGCATCATAATGAAGCGGCGATAGGAATCGTAGACGAAGCGCGGGTTGCCGGTCTCCTGGACGAGGGCTTCGATGGTGGTGGGGTTGAGGCCGAGGTTGAGCACGGTGTCCATCATGCCGGGCATGGAGAACTTAGCACCGCTGCGCACGGAGACGAGGAGCGGCTTGGCGGAGCCTCCAAACGCGCGGCCCATCTGCTTCTCGACATCGGCAACGGCGGATTTGATCTCGTCCATGAGGCCGGCGGGGAGCTGTTTTCCGGCATCGTAGTATTCGTTGCTGGCGTCGGTGGTAATGGTGAATCCGGGGGGCACGGGCAGGCCGATGTTGGTCATTTCGGCGAGGTTGGCTCCCTTGCCTCCGAGGAGGTCGCGCATAGCGGCGTTGCCTTCGCGGAACAGATAGACGCGTTTGGACATTAGGTGTGGCTCCTTGATATTTCGGATTTTGGATTTTTGATTTTGGATTGCGGATTCTTTTGTTCGTGGCAATTGTGGCCGGTTCATATTACCCGAAAACCCCTCCCCTCCAGGGCCCGACCCTCTGTGCTCCGCACATTCACCCGCCTCCCCGGAGCGGAGAGGGGAGCTTAGGCACGGAATCGTGGCTCTGTATCCTCGAACCCTCATCGCCCGGCCCTCCGCTTGTGCGCGTCGGTCCTGCGGCACTCGGACCGCGCTGTCGCTGGCAGCGGCGCTTCGCTTGCCACCGCAGCGGGCAGAAGGGGAGTGGCCCCCCGGCCCCCAATCCTGGGGGAGCAGCCCCCCAGCCCCCAATCCTGGGGGAGCAGCCCCCCTGCCCCCAATACTGGGGGAGCAGTGGGGGGTGCGTGGGTAAATCGTGCGGTGTGGCTTTTGACGTCATTCCGCAGGGAGCCAAAGCGACCGGAGGAATCTGCTCTCCCGGTTCCATTTACGCGTCAAGTTGTCAAGGTGGATTGCGATAACGCCTGCCCGCCGTTTCTCTGTTGCCGCATGGACAGTCGGCCCCGTTTATCGTGATCGGGCGAACGTCCGCCTACGGTCGACGCTTCAACATATTGAGGTCCTATTGAAGTTTCGATCCCAAACATAGATATTGTATGCCGTGAGAGTGGTTACCCGACTTCGTTCTTGTGCGCCGGCGGGACGTGCCCGCAATAGTTCTTGTACGCCTGTTTACGACATGGTTGTACGCCGTCGAAACGAGATGTTCTCGAACCGAACCCCGCTCGATTCTGCAATCCGTGCAACGCAAGGATTTGTCCAGTTAGATAGACTCCTGTTTACTATCTCATATCAGACGAACAGAAGCGAAAGAATGTTTCAGAATACGTAGAATTATTTCTGCTCTACCTTCAGGCGCATATTTAAGAATCTCTGCGGCCTTAGCCAAACGCCGTCCATACGGGCGATTCGTGGAGATGCGTTGCAGAGAGGTGTCTTGCCGTCATTCCGACGCGGGCCTAAGCGAGTGGAAGAATGCGGCTGGAATCGACTGGAGCGTTTGCGCTCAGTACGTGACCTGCGGCTGAACCGGGGGCTATATGGCTGCGGCCTCCTCCCCGAGACGCGGGCAGGAAAGCCATTTACCCGGAGCGAACAGTTCAACTCGTAGCTATTGGCGACTCAGGCATCGATGTCCCCATGCGGGCCACATGGGGAATTGTTTCGGATGGCACGCATCCAGTGGGCACGCTCGAATCAAGCCGACGTCTTGCATTGCGGTGTCGGTGCTGGTTTTTGTCATCGTGTGGATTGCTGGGTGGTTTTATGTCGTTCGCTTATCGCCACTTTTGCACCTTATGCATCCTACCGGCCGGTCTGATTTTGGACGACGGTCGTCAACCCTTTCCACAATCGTCAATCAGGTGAACCACTCCGGACTGTGGGAACGCTCAGAATACGACTCACGCACGATTAATGGGTACATAGTCTGGGCGCGACGAGAAGTCGATGGGTCTGTGACCGTCAGTATCAAAACGGCGGATCACGGGCACGTAGGAATGTTCGGGTATCTATTCAGCCGACGCCCGCCCATGAGGATAGGCGACGACGCATACCACCCGTGGGATGTTCCGGGAGATTTGCCGTTCGTAGGGGACAAGGTCGCGGACAACTGGTGGGAAGCCTATAACAATCTACAATAAGGCTCCGGTGTTACAGTATACCGTTCGAGACGCTGGACCAAGTGGGCGCAAGCGCGTTGACGCGCACGGCAGTGGCGAAGACGAAGCCGGTCCGCGCCGACACCAGGCCGGGCATCTCCCTTTCACGTGCCGGTCGCAAGATCGGCGGCTACGCAGCCATTGGCCACGGCATTGGGCCGATAAGTAGTGCTGTACCGTGTGGGAATAGCGGTGAATCTTTGCCCGCCGAAATTTCTCCCACTCTGTTCCCTCTGGACCAAGGGGTTGGATATGAACAGGACAATGCGTCGTTCGGGACTAGGTTGTTTGGTCGCTTGCGTCGCACTCGTTGGCGGATGGATTGTGCTCGGGCAGGTATACCTAGTGCCCTACGTCACCCACATGGCACGCATACCAACCTGCCGATCCAACAGAATGCAGCTCCTGCGACTGGAGAATGCTTATATGCAGGCTGATCCGAATCATCGATATACGACCGACCTCAATGCACTGCCGACAGTCCACGGACAGACACCGCATTTGTTGCGATGCCCGGAAGGCGGCATATACCAAGTATCGTTTCACAATGGTCGTGTTACGATCACTTGTAGCGCACGCGACCATACACCCGTCTCATTGATTGCCGCGCTGCCACCCGCGCAATCGGCTTCTGGCAATAGTAAGGAAGGGAATAAGCAGCGCCAAATAAGCTAATTGCGACCCAGCGGGGGAATCCTCGCCAAGGCATAGCAAATTGCCGACACGATGGATTTTCCCTTCCTAGCATCTTTCTTCTTCTCACTCTTCAATGCGGTAGGCGGTTACTTCACGCTGAGCTGGATCATTTAGGCAGCGAAGGAAGTATAGCGGCTTGTTTCCGTTGCTGGACGTGAGCAGCGTCAGGTTTCGCGAACGCAAGGCCTCCGGAAACTCGCTTCGCAATCTGCTCACGAAGATTGGCGGGGCACGGCGAGCGATTGAGGTCGTGGTTGTTGGAGAGGAGCTTTGGATTAGAGTCCCCTATCCTTTCAGCATTATATTTACCGGGGCCGAGTTCGAATTAGCTCACCGGGTGCGGCTCGGGGACATTCATTCGGTCGGGGAGGTAAGGCGATTCGGTGTTGGTCGAGGCTTCCGGCTTGTCTTTGACGATTGGTGGGGCGACGAAAAGACCGTGGAGTTGTGGGTACGAGACAGAGATGGTTTTCGGCGGGCGATTGGTATAGTCTAGGCGAACAACGTGACACGATATGAATGACCGCTTATCGCAAGTTGGTATCGATTTTGGAGGCCGGACATTCTGGTGCGATCCTGCCATTCTCATGTTCTGCGTTGCCGGCGGCGCATTTCTATTGATCCTGATTATTGTGGCAGTAGTGGTCGCGCGGTCTCGGCGTAAGCAAGAGAGCTAGCGAGCGAATCGCGGTACAAGAGAGATATGGAAGCAGACCCGCAAGACCGTTCCACCTGGCCGGTTCGCAAGGTTCACAAGGAAGAGAGCGATCTCGACCCTGAAATCGACGACATGACCACCGCCGAACGGATTCATATGCCCAAATGAATCGACGTGATCAACGAAATTGGAGGAGTGGATTTCGACGAGGCGTGGGAGCAGCAAGAGCGCCCGGCAGCTGCGCCCGGCGGAAGCAGGCCGTGAATCCACCCGGCAGTTTACCCGCCGAGAGACCTTGGTTGGTTGGCTGAGCGGATTCGGCGAGGCCGAGAAGGTTTCTACGCGGCCAGTTTCATCTCGACGGGCGCGCTGCCGGACTGCTGCTCCTCGTCCGTCAGCACCCGGCATACCTCCTCAAGGGTAGTTTCGCCAGCCAGCGCCTTTCGAATCCCCATCTCCTGCATTGTTACCATACCGTCCGCGAGCGCCAGCTCCTTTAGGGATGTGCCGTCCGCGCCTTCGCGCAGCCCCTTTCGCAGCCGTGGCGTCATGGGCATCACCTCGTAAGCCGCCGTTCGTCCGCTAAATCCGCGCCCGGAGCAGTGGCTGCAGCCCTGGCCCCTTCTGAAATTCGCTTTGGCCGCCTGCTTGGCGCTGATACCCATAACCGCCAGCAGGTCCGCGTCCGGAGAATCCTTCTCCGCGCACTCCGGGCATATGCGACGCAGCAGCCGCTGGCCAATGACTCCGATAACGGAGGAGGCGATGAGGTACTTTTCCACGCCCATGTTTTCCAGCCGTATCAGCGCGCCGGGAGCATCGTTGGTGTGCAGCGTGCTGAACACGAGGTGGCCCGTTAGAGCGGATTGGACGGATATGTCTGCCGTTTCGAAATCTCGAATTTCGCCGACCATGATAACGTCCGGGTCCTGCCGCACGATGGCGCGCAGGCCGGTTGCAAAGTTCACGCCGATCTTGGAGTTGACCTGTGATTGGTTGATGCCCGCCAGATTGTATTCGACCGGGTCCTCGATGGTAATGATATTTCTCCCGATGTCGTTGATTCGGTTGAGCGACGCATAAAGCGTCGTGGATTTGCCGGAACCCGTCGGCCCCGTAACCAGGACCATGCCGTGCGGCCGCATGAGGAAACCGTTCCAGACGGTCAGTTGGTCTTCCTGGAAACCCAGCCTCTCCAGCGGCACGCGAATCGTGGATTTGTCCAGGACTCGCATAACGACCTTTTCGCCGTTGACCATGTGCATGGTGGATATGCGAAGATCGAAGTGGACTCCATCGCTGGAAAACGTGATGCGCCCATCCTGCGGACGCCGGCGCTCCGAGATGTTGAGGTGCGAAATCACCTTGATGCGCGAAACGACCGCTGCGTGATACTGAGGCGCAAAGGTCATCTGCTCGTACAAAATGCCGTCGATACGATATCGAACGCGGACGTTCTTCTCCTGTGGCTCGATATGGATGTCGCTCGCCTTGCTGTTGACGGCGCCCGCGATGATGGAGTTGACCAGCCGCACAATCGGCGCATCCTCCGCCATGCCGATGAGCTGATCGGTGGAGATGTCGGCCTCGATGTCGTTTAGATGGCTCTCCTCAATCTCCTTCAGGACTGTTTCGGCGGCGCTCTTCAGGGAAAATGCGCGATTGAAGGCGTCCTGTATGCCCTCGAACAGGGCAAGCGTCGTGATAATCTTGTGCCCTGTAATGTGCCTGAGATTATCCACGACCACGACGTTGAGCGGGTCGCTCATCGCTACATAGAGCGCTTCTCCATCGAACTTGTAGGGCAGAAGTCCGTTTTGACGCTGGTACTCTTCCGGAATGAAGTCGAACGCGTGGGGATCCAACTCCATGCTTCCGAGATCGACGTAGGGCACGCCTACCGTAGCGGAAAGCATTTCGCCGACCAGCTGCGCGCGCACATACCCCAGTTTAACGAGGGCATCACCGAGAAATCCACCCGTCTCCACCTGATGCGCCAGCGCGTCATCAAGCTGCTCCTGCGTTATGAGGCCTGCCGCCAGCAGCTGCTGCCCGATTCGGCCCTTGTTCTTGAGTGACATTCGGTTGCGCGCTCCCTAAGTCGCGGTGACTGTCTTCACCGCATGAATATTATTCCGTGTTGAGCGCCGGAACCCCAGTGTTTTTTGCAGGCAGAGCGCGCCCTGGCGGCGCACGCG
>JBBROJ010000172.1:0-8043 GCA_038229495.1 Chthonomonadales bacterium | reverse complement strand
CCGCTCGCGAGCCGCTGTTGGGCGTCCGCTCCCGTCAACCCCTGCGGCGTGCAGCCGAGGCTGGTAAGCAGCTCCGCGGACGGCAAACTCCAGAACGCGGCGAAAGTCGGTTTTGCATCGTTTGCATCAGGCATTGGTAGTCCCGGAGAGCAGGCACTCCCTCGTCTCGCTAACCGCTCTGCAAACGCCTCGACCGGCCAGATGACGCAGAAGGTGATCGTGGGCGGGGAGGAGGTGAGGTGAAAAGTCGCTCATTTGAATGTTAACATCCTAGCCGGGATTATTCATGCCGTGCTCAAATCGACTACACCCAGTTGTTTGAATCATAATCGGCTTCGAGTTCATGCCTAGCGTGGATAATCTCGTCTCGTGATAAGCTCCAACTTGACCTGTCGTGCGCCAATAATGCTGAGGAAGGGACGCTACACCCTATAAATACTCAAAGGTCACTCTGCATTATGTATCCCCCGCTCCGCAATCTCTTCCGCTCCTCCCTCTACTATCGATAGACCAATGAGAGTACCGTACCAATTGTACAACTGCAGGGCTTCACCCTGTTCCACGTAATCAGTGGACAGGTCCAGCGCATTTAGTGTGAGCGGCTGGCGGGAGGTGTCACACCAGATGACCTGCACGGCCCGGACTTTGTAGTCCCATTTCGTCAGTCCGCCGTATGCCGTGCGTGTCTGTCGGCACACGCGCAGGCCTTTCGCCTCAGACAGTGATCCTGACTGGCGCATCAGGATAGGGAAAAGCCCCTTTACATGCCGCCATTTTCGCGTTGCGCGGTCAACAGCGAACGTGTCCCTGTAGGCCAGCAGACAGTAGCCGATACATGCGAAAAGCATGCCAAATGCCATGCCACCTGCCGTCTGGCCCATACTCCATGGCGTCTCCGACGATATCGCCATTACCAGCGTGGCCACCAACCAAACAGTTCCAAACAGGAACACTGCGCCTCCGATTACGGGTTCTCGGGTGACCGGTTGCCCACTATTGCGGGTACTTGAAGTGGATCGGGCGGCGTTGTCCAGCAGGACGGCGCTGCCTTCCTGCCGAACAAGCCGGCGGACACATTCCAGCTTGTCCCCGGCGGCTGCGACTCCAAACGCTTTCGAGAGATTCTGCGCCGCACCTCTATCTCCGGTCAGCAGTTTCCCCAATGCGAGACGGGCCTCGGTTCGTGTCTCGTCATCTCTCTGCTGCTGCAATGGATCATTAGACGACTTCGTCATCCGTATTCTCCCGCCCGGCATAGCCAGACTGCCAATTGTACAGCTACCTAACTCGGGTTTCGCAGCCGTGTGGACCATTTTGCCGATATTCTCCGTGGTTTGTCTCGAGAACGTGGGATCGCCGCACCATTCGCAAATCTGCGCCGGCATTATTTTTCCACACGGGGATGACGGTCGCCATCGTCACGCTCCAACCTCTGACGAAGCCTTGCAATCGACATCTTCTTGGAGTGCCGCTTAGAAAGACTGCCTAACCTTGCGAGGAAATACATCGCTCATGGAATCGTGGTCACGGTCAGGGTGTCAGAGAGATCGCCGACCGGGTTGTTGCCCTGCAAATAGCGAAGGCGGTATGAGCGGATCTCCGGCTGGCCGGCCTCCCTGCTCCAATTACAGCGGCATTGCATTCGGGATAACAGCATTTTGGGGGATTGAGGTCACATCGGCAAGACGTGCGCTGGATAGGTGAGAATAGTTGCGTCATCTGTTACGAACTGGCAATCATTCTCGATGGCCTGGCAAATCAACACCCGGTCAAATGGGTCTTTGTGCAGGTTGGGCAGATTCTGCAAATGGCGAAAACACCCTTCGGTTAACGCCATGGACTCGATTTGATGCGCGTGTCGTTGCGCCGGCAGAAACAGCGCCGGGTCATCCGGCAATGGCAGCTTACCCAGTTGATACTTTAGACATGCCTCCCAAATCGAGATGATACTCAGGAAGACCGAATTAGCCGGGTCGCGCAGGTGCGCGCGCCACCGAGTAGGCAGTCGCTTGTCATCGAGTATATACCAGAGGAAGATGTGGGTGTCTAGGAGGAGCCTCATCAGTGGCCTTCAAATGCCCATTGAAGTTCATCGGGAAGCGGCTCAAAGAAGGAATCCGGCACCGTAAACTGCCCCGCGCAAAGCCCTATCGGGCGCAGCGAAGCCTTGGGCGAAGATGTGACTTTCATCTCCGCCACTTGCAAAGCGCCCTGAACTATAGATGCGGTTTCACCCGGTTTGAGACGTTCAAGTTGCCGTCGAACGGTGGCCGGCAGGTCGTCAAATGAAATGGTTATCATATTGCGATTGTATCACAATCCGTCGGGGTTCGCCTTGTCACCCGGCTCGCTCATGGAATCGTGGTCACGGTCAGGGTGTCGGAGAGATCGCCTACCGGGTTGTTGCCCTGCACGTAGCGAAGGCGGTAGGAGCGGATCTCCGGCTGGCCGGCCTCGATCGGAGCGCGGTTGTCCAGAAGGGGGCTGCGCGGGAAGATGCCCAGATTCGTCCACGCCGTCTCCGCGCCACGCCGAGATTCCACCAGCACGCCCGTGAACTGCTTCTTGACAAACTTGATGGTCACCTCGCTTCCGGCCACGGCCCGCGCGCTTCCGGTCGGCTTAGGAACCCCGAGTGGCGCAAGGGCGGGCGCGACGATGCCCAGGTCCTCGCCGATGGCGACCGTGTAGGCCGCGTGCGCCTTGAGCCGCTTGACCAACAGGCGCAGGCGGGGGAGAATACCGGGGGCGACGACCACGGTTGGAGCCGTGGGGGGCGTATAGGCGCCGGGATATGGGCCGCCGACAGCTCCGATGGGGCCGTCGCGGAGCACGTCCTTGAACCCGACGCGGTCTTGCTGCTGGGTCTTGATTGCCTCGGCCATGTTCACCATGTAGGCCAGCGCGTTATAATCATTGGTTACGGCGGCTGTCTCGGAGGCGGTGAGGCCGAAGGTGGCCAAGTAGCCCGAGAGCTTCGTCTGGAAGTTGTTGAACCAGAGCACCAAATCGCCGTCGGTGCGAGGGAGGAAGGGAGTCGCCATCGTGCATTCTCCTTGGTCCACGCGCCGCAGTATAGGCGGGCGCATGGCGCAGACCTTGCGCCATGCGGCGCAAGCCTTCGTTGTTGCGCCATTATAGAGCGTTCACGCGCCATAGTCAATCCGCCGCGTGACGGAATCAATTTGTCATCCGGCGGAATCAATCGGGCGGGCGGCGCAAGGGGTTGGGCACGCCAGAGCGCGAGTTTCTCATAATCTGGGGAGTAACTGGTGTGATGTGTAACGTACTCCGGATGGCTTTTATATCTTCCAATGACCAAGGATGCCCGTCGGGATAGACCAGTCCGTGAAACGGAGTGGTTGGCTCTTGTGCTCCCTGCGGACTGCCCCACGGAAAGCGGCAGTTGTCCCGCCCGATCATCAGCTCCCAGATGATCCAACCAGTCTTCCTTTTGGAGAAGTAGTTCACCAGTTTTGGCATATCCACGCCGGGACGGTCGAGGGTCTCGGTGCAAAGATGCTCCGAGCCGCCGTCTCCCATCACCATGTTCTGCGTCGTAGGAGCATGAGGATCGAGATAGGAATGAAACGTGGGAAAGTCCGAATAGTAACTGCCGTAGAAGGCTCCTCCCCCCGTAGCGCTGACAGGGATAACGCTGCCCGTCTCCTTGATCCATGCATAAGCATCCGCCAGCAGCGGCAGTGTCGTGGCGTGGGAGGGTTCATTGTAGGTCTGCCAGAAGATTATGCGCGGATCGTTTTTATGAGCCTTGACAATGGCTTGCACATACACCTTCAACTGCGCTCGATACGCGGCATAATGGTTGTCCACTATATCGCGCCCCGGACAGCCTTGCATTTGACTGTTGTGGATACCGGGAGCCGGCTCAGAGTAGGGGGCCAGATGCGGAGGTTCAATATTGCCGATATCATCGAACAAGATGAATGTCACCTGCAACCCTTGTTTGCCTGCTCTCTTTAGGAAATCTTCGATGTGGGCGAGGTAAACCTGTCCATATTTTTGCCAGATAAGGAAGTTCAGATACACCTGCACCGTATTGAGGCCATTAATGCGTGCGTAGGAAAGTTCGCGCTCTACGACCTGGGAATGATACTCCTCCCACATCTGATAGGAGTTGACGCTCTCTGACGTGATGAAGACCGCGCCCATGATCCAGGACCAGTCGCGGACGTAAGGTGCGCGAGGCATCTGCCCCCCCGAACTGACCACAATATTAGTGAAGTAGGCTTTGTTATTCTCGGCTTTCAACCCGATATAGCCGGGGGATGTGTTCTTGTCATCAAACTCGGTGATGGCCGGAACGCTCATGTCGTTGGCCCATATCCACAGACCGGGGCCTTTGCAGGCGACTTTAAGGTGAACCGGTTGATTAACGTTTACTTCTCCTCTGACTCTTGCCTCTTGCAGGAGCACAAAATCAGGAAAACGGAAAAGTTGTACGATGGCGTAGCCAGCACCCAGTTTACGGATGCAGGCATAGTAGCCGTTCCAGGCGTTACTAGCCACCTGCTTACTGGCTCTCACGATCAAGCCTGAACTCGCGTCCTCGCGCTCTACCGAGACATCACCTTCTACCGTGACATCCTGATAGATGTTAGCTTTATCATCCGCAACGCCCAAGAATACCTGACAGTCACCCGCCGTATGGAGAGCAGGGCTTCCGTTCATCATTTCGACTGCGGCGCTAGCCCCATAGACCGTCCAGCCTGTGATCCTGCCACTATTAAAGTTGCTTGAATACAATATGCGCTTAGGAGGGGGTAGGTCAGGCTGTTTCTGTGGCGTCGCTGCGCCGGGCAAAGTCAACCCGGCCAGCAACAAAAGGTGGACAGTAGCGCAGATGGTTCGCTTCATTCTTGCCCTTCTTGCAGAGGTCTCGATGGTTAGGTGGCCTCGCAGGTTTCTTGCGTTCAATCGTTTGAGAATGATCCAGTTTACTCGAAGCAAGACAGAAGCCCCCGGTCGTTGGCTTCCACCGCGTACCGGCGCACCGCCTTCAACGCTTTCTTGGCGCGGGACAACGCCACACGATTGCCGGTGGTGGCAAATTCCTCAATTCCTTCAGTCATCGACCCAGGGAGTAGTCGCGCTGCGTCACGTTGTCCGCAACGCTTCCCGAGCCTGCTGCATGACCGGGTTGGCTGGTTCCAGCTTAATCTGCTCATGGTTTCGTCTTCAATAGCGCTTGCAGTGCGGATTCGGTCGCGCTGTCGGGCGAGACATCGAGGCTGCGATAGCGGTCAATGGTTTGGTAGCAGGCGTGGATTGCTTGCTGCATCGGTCCAGGGGCCAACAGGGGTCAGTAGTCCGTCAAGTTGCTGTTTGGCAACGAGACATTCGCCCGCTCCAAGTGCGATTCCTCCAAATCGTCGCTCGCGCGCACCCATTCTCAGGTCCCTGGGCACTCCTCTCGAAACCGGTTCCAATTCCCGTCCATCCCCGATCCTGAGCGGGGTTGGAACGGTATTGCGACGGTGTTGCAATGGGGTTGCGCCCCTCCACGGTGCGGGCATTGCTGCCTCTCGACGCCACTCCGCGTCCGAAGCTATCAGCCCTTCCCAGCATGAATGAGGAGGAGTTTCGGGAGAGGATTCTGGGTAGCCCGGTGAAGCGGACGAAGTGGATCGGATTGCTGCGGAGCGTCGCGACCGGGACATCATCCCCCGACAGTGCGGAGACCAGTGTGGGATACGAACACGAAACCATCTATAAACGAAGAAAGTGAGCGCTCGGTGGCAAGGTTATCGGCGCGGTCGGCGACTCCCGAGATTGCTGTTCAAGGCCGCGACGTCTCATTCCGGCGGAACTAGCGGCAGTGTAAACGAGAACTTGCTGCCTTTTCCGGGCACGCTTTCGACCCCGATGTCACCGCCGTGCGCCTTCGTTGCCAGCTTGCAAAAGGTCAACCCCAAACCTGTGCTCATACTGCGCCCGCCCTGCCGCGATTCCACTTGGCCGAACTTCTCGAAGATTCGCTCGAATGCTTCGGGCGGAATGCCCTCTCCCGTGTCACTGACAGAAAACACCAATGATTGTCCGTTCTCGGCGAGATGCGCTTCGACCGTTAGGACGCCGCCGGTTGGGGTAAATTTGATGGCATTCCCCAATAGGTTGACAAGAACGCGGCGCAGCTTGTTCTCATCACCTCGGAACGGAGGCAGGTCGGCGGCAACCTGCCTGACAAGCGTCAGGTTTTTGTTTTTGAATAGCGACGCTACCTGGCTGGCAGCGCCGGCGACAATCTCGGCGGCATCCAGCATGGCGTAATCAAGATTCATCGAGCCGGATTCCATTTTCTCCACATCCAGCAGGTCGTTAATCATGGCCAGCAACGTCTCTCCCCCGCTAATGGCGATGCCGATCATCTCTCGCTGGATATCATCCAATTCGCCGACCGTTTCCAGCGTCAGCATTCCCAAAATAACAGAGGTCAGCGGCGTGCGAAGGTCATGGACGATCATATTCGTCAGGTCGTCACGCAGCTTCTCCAATTCCTGCAAGCGTTTGTGCTTCTGCTGCAGCTGCGTGAATAGGATCACCTCGCAGTCGCGAGCGCGCTTTTTCTCCAGGCAAGCGCCGATGCGCGCTTTAAGTATAATCGGGTTAAACGGCTTGGGCAGATAATCTTCGGCGCCCATCTCGATGCAGCGCACCACGCTGTCCAATTCGTCCAGCGCCGAGATCATGATGACCGGGATATGTCGCAGCGCCTCGTCGGCCTTTAGCTGCTGCAGAACTGCGTAGCCGTCCATCTCCGGCATCATGATGTCGAGCAGCACCAGATCGAACTCACGCGCCCGCACAGCGTCCATCGCCTGATGTCCGTTTTCTGCCATCACTACGCCATAGCCCTGCCGCTCCAGGCGGCGTGACAGAACGTCGCGGTTCTCTTTGTTATCGTCCACCACTAATATTAAGGCTTGCAATATTAAGGCCTGTAATACTAGGGCCTGCGATGCCTGCGGTATTTTAGACGCCGGTTGCTCCGTCGGCGGCCCGGGCTGTTGCATGTCCGGCACAGCGGCGATATGCGCTCCGAAATCCCTCGGCGCCGCACCCGTCAGCGACGGATCGCCGGCGTTCAGCAGAATGACTAATTGCCGACCGGCGGTGTGGATTTTCTGCAAGTCCGGTACGAAGCCAGTCTGCCCTTCCTCCTGCGCCTGCTCGGTAAGCATCTCGCTGTAGCCGATGATCTGATTGAGTAGCGAGCGCAGATCGTGGAGATATCGCGCCGAGAGCGTGTGCCCGAGCGTATCGGCGGGCGGACGATGCAGTTCGGTCACGATGTTGCTCCATTGCCGCGGGCGGCCAGCAGCGCTTCGATCTTCTCCAACAGGCGCGGCAGCTCTATGGGTTTGGTGTCGTAGTCGTCACAGCCCGCTTGGAGGGCCTTGTCACGGTCGCTGGACATGGCGTGCGCCGTAAGGGCTATGAGTGGAATGTGTTGCGTGGCGGACGCCGCCTTCAGGCGTCGCGTCGCTTCCCATCCATCGAGGATCGGCAGGCTCATATCCATCAGAATCAGGTCCGGCGCCTCGGTCTCAGCCAAGGATAGGCCGCTTTCGCCATCCAACGCGACGACCACTTCATAGCCTCTCCGCACCAGGCGGCGAGACAGCATGTCGCGGTTCATCTCGTTATCTTCGACCAGTAGAATCTTAGACATAGCTGTTCCCCTTCGCGCTTGCGGCCACACCCGCGGCGTCCGTCTCGACGATAGGTTCTGTCGGCGCGGCCAAATTCGACAACAAGTCGCGGACCTGGCGCATGAGCTCGTCGCGCGACTGCCTTCCCTTGTCGAGAATCGTGTGAACGTTGCCATTGAGGCGCGCTAGGTCTTTGGCCGTGAGGTCCTTCGCCGTCAGCACTACGATAGGAATCGAGCGCCATTCGGTGTGCTGGTGCAGTTCGGCGGCGAACTCAAAGCCGTCCATTTCCGGCATCATGAGATCGAGCAAGATCAGAGTGGGCCGGTTTGCCGTCACGCGCTCCAAGGCGACGCGTCCGTTTTCGGCT
>JBBROJ010000171.1:0-8111 GCA_038229495.1 Chthonomonadales bacterium | reverse complement strand
GGCGGTTGGAGACTCTGGATCGACGACAAAACCGGCGTCCGCCTGAAGAGCGAGCAGCTCAACGCCCAGGACAGCGTGACGCTTACGACCTACTTTACCAAGATCGACTACACGCCCACCTTCGACCCGGCGGACTTCAGCCCAGGTTCTCTGCCGCGCGTAAAGCATGAAGCCTCTCTTCCCAACGGTCCTCCACTGGCGAACGTGCAGGCAGCTCAGCAGCAGGTCGATTACACGCTCCGCGAACCGGTCCTGCCTTCGGGCTTCCGGCTTGCCGGCGTATGGGTGGTCGGTCTTCCGGGCGGTCACAACGTCACGGTTCTCCGCTATACCGACGGCCCGAACAACTTCACGCTATTCGAGCAGAAAGCCCGCCAAAAGCCGGCGGCTGCGACCGCGCAAGGTGCAAATCCTATGCGCCGCAATCTGCGCCACTGGATATCCGGCGACGTGAGCTTCAGCCTGCTCGGCAACATCCGCCCCATCACCCTGAAGCAGATCGCCGATTCGCTGCAATAGCAAATCTATCCGAGATACGGCAGAAGCAGCAAGACCAAGCCACGGGTTCGGATCTGCTAAATACGGCAAGTTCGAGCGCAACGCGCCATGCCGTAGGAGTGATTAGTTCGTCGGAGGCGCGAGTGGACGTGTCAAGACCTTCTGAGGAGTTCGTACTTTCCGTGCGGCCCGGCGATTCATTTCCGGGAATTAAGCTCGTTCAAAGGGTTCGAGAAGTCCTGAACGTTCAGCACGAGCGGAAGTCCGAACAGACTCTCGAACAGATCGCGATTTGTCTGAACCCCCCAAAGCTCCAACTGGCAGTCCGCGCCGGAGTCGAGCGTGCAGAGAATTCTATTGGGCTTCCGCAGGCGAGAAAGCCGGATGCTCCGGACCAGAGCGAGGTGGCTGCGGTCGAGCCCCTCCGCCACGCGCAGAATTGCGGCCAGTGTCGTTACAACCTCTCGCGCAGGCTTCGTCAACGATTGCAGATTATCGTGGCGCTTCTTGGGAAAGGACTTGCGGTGGTAATATGCGACGTTCGCCACTATCGCAATCTCAGTATCATTGAAGCCCAGCAGATCGGAATGGCGGACGAGGTAGTATGCATGGCGCTGATGATTGGTATGCGATAAGAAACAGCCGATGTCGTGCACCAGAGCAGCGTATTCGAGCAGCTCGCGCTCGCGCGGACCGTAGTTATGCAGGCCCAGTCTTCGCAGCTCGTCGAAGAGCATCAGCGAAAGGTTCACGATATGCTTGGCGTGCTCTTCGTCAAATTTGCACGTGCGCGCAAGCCGGAGGACGCTGCGAAGACGTACTGGCGTCTGAAAGCTCGTTCCGGCGTCCGCATCACGCATCAACCGGTCCATGATAATGCCGTGGCGCAGGCCCCTGTCGCTAATAACGATACGCTCCGCGCGCACGTCGTCCAGCACCATCATCAGCACGGCGGCGCCGCCGATGATGATGTCCGCGCGGTCCGGATCGAGGCCGGGAATGCGCCGTCGCTCTTCCAGCGGTAATCGGCAGAGAATCTCGACGGTGTCGCGGAGGTCGCTGGTGCGGACGGAGTAATTGCGGAGCGAGGTGGGTGAATCGCCGAGGCGGCGCGCGGTTACGTCGGCGAGGTTGGTGATGGTCCCCGCGCTTCCATAAACGGCATCGAACCCCTCCGACTTGAGCCGCCGAAGTGTGTGCCCGGCAACAGCGCGCGCGTACTGCTTGATTCGAGAGAACTGTTCGTTGGAGACCGGTCCCCGCTCGCCAAACAGAAACCGATTGGAGAGGCGAATCGATCCTAGCTTGAGGCTGTCCAGCATGGCATACCGGCTGGCGTCGCCAAGAATAAGCTCCGTGCTGCCACCGCCGATGTTGATGAAGAGCGCCCGGCGGTCGCCCAGATCAGCGCCGCTAGACACGCCCACATAGATAAGGCGCGCTTCCTCCGGGCCGGAGATAACTCGTACGTCAAGGTCCGCCTGCTCGCGAACGCGGTCTATGAACTCCTGCTGGTTCTCGGCCTCGCGCACGGCGGAGGTCGCAAGGGCGGTAATCTCGTCCGCCTGGAAGCCGCGCGCAACGTCCGCGAATCGCGCGCAGACCAGCGCGCCGCGCTCGATGGCCGCTGCGGTCATGGCGCTGCGCTCGCTCTGCGCGAACTCTTGCTCTCCGAGACGAACCGTCTCCTTCTGCTGGGTAAGCGTCGTGATGCTGTGGTCGTCGTTGACGCGGACACCCTCCAGCCGAATCGAGTTCGTGCCGATATCCAGCGCGGCAAGTGTGCGCAGCTTTCCTTCTCGGCCTGAACCGTTGGAGACTGCTATGGGGGCCTCCCTTTCGTGAACGCAACAGCGCTAATTCGTTAACCGGAACGGTCGCGGCGTCCGTTCTTGCCGTCCTTGTGACCCTTATTGCCCTTATCATTGCCGAGCCGTTTCGGTGTGGCTGGAGGGGGAATATCCGCTGAATCGAAGCCCTCGAGCAGCTTGTGCCGCCGCTCGCGCATCTCTTCCGTGAATCTATCCTGCCGCTTCGCCCCGAGTTTTCCGGCATCGCCGATCTCCGCGAGAAGCAGCTCTATCTTCCGCATCTGGCCTGATACACGTTCCAGCCCGGCCGGGCTGGAACCCGCCTCCAATGTGATCCGCTCCGCCAGCGCGGCGATCTTGCCAATTTGGCGGGCGAATGCGCGCTCATAGCTGTCCGCGCTTGTCGTACGGAGCAGTGCGTTCGCGGACACCGCAATGCGTCGCGCCGACGCCGCGACCGGGGTTTCCACCGCCGTCAGAATGCTTGGCGCTACCGGCGGAGGAGCGGGGAGCTTCGGGACAATGGGGCGCGCGACAGGTGCGGCAGGCGCGACACGCGGCAGTGACGGCGGGCGCGGCGTACGGATTTCCGCAACGGGCGGAGCCGGCTTGGGCGCGGGCCCGGCCTGCCTGGGCTGTTTGGCACGAGGTGACGCGGCGCGACGCGGCGCGGGCGCTGCTTCACCGGCACGCCGTGTATCTGTTTCCCCGCGGAAGAACGCGGCGAGCTGCCGGGCCTTGATTTCGGTTATTCCGGGTACGGCCGCCATCTGCTCAATGCTGGCCTCGCGCAATTGAGTAAGATTCTCAAACCCCGCCTTCTTCAGCGCCCGAGCGCGAATCGGGCCGAGGCCGGGAATTGATTCCACCGTCCCGTCAGCCTGGCTCGCCTGGTTTGGCACGCTCTTCCGGCTGTTCCCGCTTGCGCTTGCCGTTCGCCTGGGTTCGGGCCCGGCCTGTACGGTTTCTTGCGGAGGTTTTCGTTGCGCCATGTTCTTCTCCTTCAATAGTCTCGACCGGCTCCTTCGCCTGAGCGGCCTCTCTGTCAGCGGCGCCTGCCGCCTCCCGAGTCTGAATCATTATCCACAGGTGATCGAAAAATCCTTCCGCCCTCAAGCCCCTCCACGATTCCAGGAACTGCCGGTACACCGCGTCCCGCTCATCACGCTTGGTGCGGCAGAGCGTCAAAAGTCCCTGAACGGCTTCCAAATCGACGACGTGCACCCCCACAGGTTCGTCGCGCTTCGCCCTGATGCAGGCGTCAGAGAGGATGCGCTGAATATGGCCGGCCAGCTCAGGGACGAGAACATCGGCGTCGTGGATGTCGCCAAGCTGCTGCTGGATCTTCTTGAACTGCCCGATGGCGCCCTTGAAATCAGGACCGAAGAACGGCGCGAACATCTCCATGGTGTAGCGAAGCCGCTTGGCGGAGATGCGCATTCGGTGCAACTCAGCCACCCGCAGCGGATCGGAAATGTAAAGCTCCCAGGAGAGAAGCTCCGCCACGCGCAGGGGAATGATGAGCGCCGCGTTTACAGGAACCGACCCATCCGGGTCCACGTTAAGGTCCGGCTGAAGCTCCTGGCGTTTCATTCGGCGTTAACCGGCGCTTCTCTGCTTTTATCCGCCGCGGGCCCGGCCGCATGGCCCGCATCCGCGATCCCGGCCGGTTCACCCGGTTCACAAGAAATAAATCGCGTGGCGACCTCATCGAACTGCGCGCTCAGGTCGCGCTTTTCCATCCGGTCCAGCGCTTTGTCGACCGCATTCTGCATGTGAGAGCGCTCCGCCTGCTTCTCCTGTACAAACTGCTCGATTCCCGCCTGTTCGCCCGGGGCGAGCGTCGATTCCAGCTTCATAAGCGTATCGATCATCACGTCCAGATCACGCGCCAGACTTAACTCGTCCGTGACGGCCTTCACGTCGCGCTCGAATCGCCTAAAGCTGCCGCCGGAAAAAGCGGGACCGAAAACGGTTATGGCGGCCCGCAGGCGACGCGAAGCGACTCGCATGTCGTGCACCGCGACGATATCCGTTCCGCTTCGCACGCCGCCAGCGTGCGACAGCATCTTATGTAGGCTGGCGCGAATCACCTGCGCCCCGAATTCTCGAAATGTCTGGTCTTCCGGTTCGATGGAGGATGTGGTCATAGGAGCTTCGTACGACACGTCGGTGGAGTTGCCTGAATCTTCCACAAATCGAGGTCAAATTCCTGCGCCTGCGCGACCACGAGGCATTAAAATGCAACGGACCGTGGCTGGAGGGCCTTCATTCCCTCAAACGTAACTGCGCACACAATCGCTACACTTTCCAATCCTCTTCCCGCGGCAGCGGAAATGTAACCGCCACGCGTGCTCCACCGCCTTCGGCGACGGGACGATTGCCGTATTCTATCTCGCCCTTCAAATCCCAGCGGCTAAGCGACTCGATGAGGTCGATGCCAGTATTCGCGTGCGTCCGGGGGGCGAAACCCTCGGGGAATCCAGGCCCCTCGTCCGTCACCTCCAGGCGGACGTATTCGCCCTCGGCGGCCAGATTCACCGTAATTTTTCCCGCGCCGTGTTTGACCGCGTTGGTTACCAGCTCATTGACAAGTATCGCGAGAGAGGATCCGTAGCGTGTGGACAGGCTGATGTCGGCCACGTTGAAATCCACGGCCCGCCCGCCGCTAGAAGTCAGCAGTAAGGGTTGAAGCTGGTCGATCATGGCCTCGGAAGATATTTCGCTCGTTTCCGCGTCAGCCTTCACCACGTGCGTGAGCAGCTCGTGAATCGAAGCCAGGGCACGTATATGGAGCCGAAGCCTCTTTAACTCGCTGATGGGAACCGTTTCACTGCCCTCCATAATCTTCATGTCCAGCAGGGCGGTTATTACCTGGAGATTGTTTTTCACCCGGTGGTGAGTCTCCGCCATGGTGCGCTGCAGGCGACGGTTTAACGCTTCGATCTGCTCCTGGTGCTCCCGTGCCTTCTCCTCGGCCTGCTTGCGGTCCGTGAAGTCGCGCAGTATCTTCACGAACCCGCGAAGCTTTCCATCCCGGTCGCGAAGGGCGGTCATGATGCCGTTGGTCCAGAAGCGCGAGCCATCTTTGCGGACGTGCCATCGTTCGTCCTCCGCGCGTCCAGTTCGCGCGGCTGCCTCGATCTCTTTCTGCGGTTCTTTGTTGCTTATGTCTTCCAGCGTGAAGATGACCGTGCCGGACTGGCCGATTATCTCGTCGTCTTCATACCCCAAAATTCGCGCGGCCCCGACGTTCCACGTGGCAATACACCCATCTGTGCTCAGCATGAAGATGGCGTAGTCTCGGACATTCTCTTCGATCAGCCGGAACCGCGCCTCATTTTCGCGAATTGTCTCTTCAACTGCGCCTCGCGGGCGCATATCGACTGTATCTTCCATCTCATCCTCCTGCGGCCTCGCGGATCACGGATCACGGATCATACAAGGGCAGGCGTCCCAACCGCTGCGTCAGGGGCGTCGGGCGCGTTCTTTGCTGGATAAGACGCCGGAAAGAGTAAAACTGCTCCCAGATAAATCAGAGCAACTCCGATTCAGCCGGAACGCCAAAAAGCCGGAGCAGGCCATAGTGACGCCTTGCTCCGGCAGTTGTAAGCGGGCGGATTCTACGCGGCGGCCGTAAAGAGCGGCTGGTTGCGCTGGGCGCGCTCCATCACGCTTGCCCTCTCTTCATCATTGAGCGGCTCGAAGCGGTCGGCGAAGTCCAGGGCCATTCGGAAGAGGTTCGGGTCGCCCGGCGGGACGGCGGCCGTAATGGGAAGCGAAAGGGTCCATCGCAGCCCCAACTCCGCCTCGCGCGGATCGATATGCGGTTCGTACCAGGTATTTTGCGCGACGCTTCGGTCCGCCCCCTCCTGCCACGGCCCGCGAGCCATCGCCTTGAGCGCGAGACGCGCAACGCCTTTCTCCTGTGCCTGCGCGAGCACCTGCGGGCCAAACCCCGCGTGGTAAGTGGTGTAGTTGAACGGGAAGAGGATCGAATCGAAGGGGAACCTGTCCATGAGAAGCATCGCGGCTTCGGCGGAGTGGGCGGAAAACCCCAGATAACGCACCAGCCCCGCATCCCGCGCCTCGACCAGCGCTTCGAGCGCCCCGCCGGGCGCAAGACATGCCTCCGCTTCCTCGATACTGCTGACAGCATGAAGCTGGAACAGATCGAATCGATCCGTTTGGAGACGCCGCAGCGATTGGCGCATTTCCTGGGCCGCCTCTATTTTCGTGCGAATCGTGGTCTTGCAGGCGAGGAATATCTGGTCGCGCAGACCAACAAGCGCCGGACCCAGCCGCTCCTCGGCATCGCCGTAAGAAGGGGCGACATCGTAATAGGTAATGCCCCGGTCGAACGCCTCGCGCGTCCGCCGGTCCGCCTCTTTCTGTTCCACTCCCATCACCACGATGCCGCCCATCGCAACAATTGAAAGTTGAATCCCGGTACTGCCATATTCCCTGTACTGCATGTGTTTGTCACTTTCATATCGTAAGAGGCTGCCCCAACCTGACGCAGACGAACGAGCACAAGCCAACGCGCGTGAATGCGAGGAGCTAAGAGTCCCTAGCTACGTATCAGGGGAGCGGCTGCGCCGATTCTTCTCCATCTGAGTGGAGAATCCATCGCACAGGTTGTCGAAATGAGCATCGCATGTGTCCTTGTAGAAGGTCACGAGGTCGAAGGCCCACAGCGAGGGCCGATAGCCCCTCGCACGAGCCCATGCTCGTCTCCCTGCGTAATATTACATCGATATTAGCTGCACCAACTCAACGCTGCTTCGATGACGGCGCGAGGATTTCCTGTCTTGCCTCAAATTTGCCCGCGCCTATTTCCGCCATACGTCTCCGGGCGAGAAGGAGTACGGCCGCCGACGCCGAATCGATACTGCGCCCCAGCCCGAATCTGCCGATGTTGCCAACCGTGCGAACGAGCACGAGGGCAATGGCCCGCGGGTATTACGGAATAGGATAAAGCGTGAAGAACTATGTGACTCACCTCAGCTGCTTCGGCTGCGGACGGACCTACCTGGCGGATCGGCTCATCAACTTGTGCGAATGCGGGAAGCCGCTGCGCGTGGACTACGATCTCGCGGCTGTCGCGAAGGCCGTGTCGCGCGACGATCTGAAGGGGCGGCCTCGGAATCTGTGGCGCTACCGGGAGGTATTGCCCTATCCGCTCGACCTGGAAGCGCCGACATTGGGCGAGGGCGGCACGCCGCTTCTGTCGGCGGACAGGCTGGCGAAATCGCTCGGCATGGAGGCGGGGACTCTCTGGGTGAAAGACGAGGCGGTGAATCCGACCGGCTCCTTCAAGGCACGCGGCATGGCGGTCGCCGTGGCGATGGCCCGGCATCTCGGCGCGACGAAGCTGGCGGTCCCCTCCGCGGGCAACGCGGGCGGCGCGCTGGCCGCCTATGCGGGGTTGAATGGCGTGGAGGCGCACGTCTTCATGCCGCGCGACGTGCCGATGGCGAATCGGCTGGAGTGCGCGATCGCGGGCGCGCGCGTGACGCTGGTGGATGGCCTCATCACCGACTGCGCCAGGATTGTGATGGAGCGCAAGGAGGCTGAAGGGTGGTTCGACGTCTCCACGCTCAAGGAGCCCTACCGCGTCGAGGGCAAGAAGACGATGGGCTACGAAATCGCAGAGGATTTCGGCTGGACCCTTCCGGACGTCATCCTCTATCCGACCGGCGGCGGGACCGGGCTGGTGGGCATGGGCAAGGCTTTCGACGAGATGGAGGCGATGGGCTGGATTGGCCCGAAGCGGCCTCGCATGGTGAGCGTGCAGGCGGC
>JBBROJ010000170.1:0-8197 GCA_038229495.1 Chthonomonadales bacterium | reverse complement strand
TACGTATCGCGGTCGCGGGCCGGAGCCGAGGCGGCGGGCGCTCTCGACCGGGCCGAGGAAGCGCCGCGCGATGCTTGAACCGGATGCGCAAACCATAGCGGAATTGATAAAGGTCCTCTTGGATATATCATGTTCCGCCAGCGAGCGAGCGAGAGAATGAATTCACTCTCTGTCTCAGGCGATCGGACCAGCGGGGCACCCGAGAACTCTGGGGCTGCAATGGGCGAGGCATTGAAATGCTTCGCTGGAGGGCCTGCGGCCAATCGTCCTGCCGGACGAAGAGAACACTTACGTAAGAGGTCTAATGCACGAAAAGGCGGCACCATGAGCGCGACGGGCGAGAATTGGCGGGTATGGCAGGATTCGAAGGTGGCGGGCACGTTCGCTACGCAGCGGCGCGGCGGCATTCTCGGGAGTGAAGCTCAGTTCGAGACGCTGATCCGGCTGCTTCAATACGTGCGCGCTTCGCCACTGAGCGTTCTCGACATAGGCTGCGGTGACGGAATCGTGCTGGAGACGGTGATGCGGGCGTTTCCGGTGGAACGCGCGGTTGCCCTGGACGGTTCGCCCGCGATGCTGGAGAAGGCGGAGGCGCGATTCACGGACCTCGGACTCTTCAGCAATCTCGTCGAGTTTGTGGAAGCGGACTTCAGCGACCCGTCCTGGCTGAATCATCTGCCGATTCGCAAGTTTGATGCGGTGGTTTCCGCCTTTGCGATTCACCACTGCGAAGACGATCGCAAGCGGCAAATCTACCGCGAGATATTCGATCTCTTGAATCCGGGCGGTGTTTTCGTCAATATCGAGCATATCGCCAGTCTCAGCTCGCATGGCGAGGATCTGTTTGAGGCGGCGTACGCGGAGACCGTGCATAAGTTCAGGCAGTCGCTTGGCCAGGAGGCGACGCTGGAGGAGGTAGTCCGCGAGCTTCAGACGCGGCCTGACAAAGCCGCGAATCGATTGGCGCCGGTCGGTGTCCAATTGGGCTGGCTGCTCAACAGCGGCTTCATCGATGTGGACTGCTATTGGAAGCACTACGAGCTGGCGGTGTTGGCAGGATATAAGGCTCCTCTCGCGAAACCCTCCTGACGCAGGCCGTTAAAGTGGTGACCGCAGGGACCGAAGGAGCGCGCTATTGATCAGGCACGACGCGAAGCCCTTTCCGCCGACAATAGAATTCGAGGAAATTGGGGAGTAATGGCAGCCAGGATTTTGGCCGTAGATGACGAGCAGTCTATTGTGCGCCTCATTCAGGTGACCCTGTCGCGACAGGGTCACGAAGTCTTGTCGGCCGCCGATGGCCGAGAGGGGCTTCAGAAGGCGGAGGCCGACCGGCCCGACCTCATTATCATGGACGTTATGATGCCCTACATCGACGGTTTTGAGGCTATAAGACTACTGAAGGAGAACGAGACGACGCGGGATATTCCGATCATTCTTCTTACGGCCAAGCGCCACGACGCGGACCTGATTCATGGCATTCAAGCGGGGGCCGTCTCCTACCTGACAAAGCCATTTGCTCCTACGGAACTCGTCGCACTGGTCGAGCTGATATTGGCGGAGAAGACGGACGAGGCCAATGGGGTGAGTGCATAGGTTCGGGGGAACGTGCGAGTGAATTAATTCACTCGCTGGAGGGCCTCCGGCCAACCGTCCTGCGGGACGGAAGAAATGACCCATACATCATGCGCAGAAGTAAATCGGAGATATATCTGCACCTGGTTTGGGCGACCGGCAAGCGGGAGCCTATCATCAGCTCGGATATTGAGCGAGCGGTTCATCGATGTATAGAAGAGCAGGCTAAGTCTCTCGGCTGCGAAGTTCTCGCGGTGAACGGGATGCCCAATCATGTGCATCTTGCAGTGAAGATTCCGGGGAAGCTGTCCGCGTCTGAACTTGCGAAGCAGGTAAAGGGCGTATCGTCTCATTTTATCCATGAGCGCTTTCCGCAGTTGGAGAATTTTGCATGGCAGGAAGGATACGCGGCGTTTAGCATCTGCCGAAGTCATGTGAAAACTGTCATCGATTACGTGGAGCGTCAGAAAGAGCATCATGCCGAGGGCAAGACCTGGCAATCGCTGGAAGAGGTAGACGAGGAAACGCCGGGCAAACAGGGTTTTTCCGTCCGGTAGGACGGTCGGCGCGGAGCGCCCTCCAGCGAGTGAATTCATTCACTCGCAAATGCTCGCAAATGCTCGGGTCATACGCGCCACCGCATTGATATACGCCAATGCAGATTCCCGATTGGTTCAAGCGCCACATTCTGCCGACTATTGGAACCCGCCGTTCTAACTAAGCCGTTCAATCCGATGGAGTTAATCGCCTTTGTCAGGCTCATTCTCCAACATCGGGACGATGATGTCGGCGGTTCAGCACCATTGATGCTTCGCACATAGAATAAGGAGAATCCCCTCATCATGCCCGCAAAGGTCTACTACGACGCCGACGCCGACCTGAATCTGCTGCGCGGAAAGCGCATCGCTATTGTCGGATATGGAAGCCAGGGACACGCCCACGCGTTGAACCTTCGAGACAGCGGCCTCGACGTACGAGTCGGCCTGCGCCCCGGCAAAAGCTGGGACGCGGCCGAGCACGACGGCGTGAAGGTCATGCCGGTCGCAGACGCAGTCAAAGAGGCCGACATCGCCATGATTCTCGTCAATGACGAGTTTCAGGCCGATCTCTACCGCGAGCATATCAAGGACAACCTGAAGCCTGGAAGCGCCATCGCATTCGGGCATGGATTCAATATTCACTTCGGGCAGGTCGTCCCGGCAAAGAACATAGACGTCTTCATGTGCGCCCCCAAGGGTCCCGGACACCTCGTGCGCCGCGTCTACACGGAGGGCAAGGGAGTGCCGTGCCTGATAGCCATCCATCAGGACGCCACCGGCGAGGCGAAGAAGATCGCGCTGGCCTATGCGAAGGGTGTCGGCGGCACCCGCGCCGGCGTTCTGGAGACCACCTTCAAAGAAGAGACGGAGACCGATCTCTTCGGCGAGCAGTCGGTGCTCTGCGGCGGCACAACCGCGCTCGTTAAAGCTGGATTCGAGACTCTGGTCGAGGCGGGCTACCAGCCGGAGATCGCCTACTTCGAGTGCCTGCACGAGCTGAAGCTGATCGTGGACCTGATGTATGAGGCGGGAATTGCGGGAATGCGCTACTCCATTTCGGACACGGCGCAGTTCGGCGACATGACACGCGGCCCGCGCCTTATCGATGAATCGGTTAAGGGCCGGATGCGCGAGATTCTGAAAGAGATTCAGGGCGGCCAATTCGCGCGTGAGTGGATATTAGAGAATCGCGCGAACCGACCGGTCTTCAACGCGCTTACGGCCCAGGACCAGAATCACCAGATTGAAGTCGTCGGCAAGCAGCTTCGCGGCATGATGAGCTGGGTCAAGCCGTCGGTTGTTGTCGAGCAGGCGGAGGACCAGTCGGTTAATCCGCGCATTCAGAACCTGGATATCCGGGAATAGCGGCACAGGCCGCGCAAGGCAAATCGAGGCAACTATGGCAGCCATTCTTCACACACTGGAGTTGGATACACAATACCGACCCAGCCTCTCTAATCGCGAGTGTGAGCGATCTGAAACCTTCAACTGGGTCTGGTCGCGCCCCATCACATTCGATGAGTTTCTCAATCTCTTCATGGGGCGCGAAGAGATTGTTGAGCTTATTGACGGCACGGTTGTGGAGAAGGAGATGGTACAACTCGATCACGAGAAGCTTTTGCTGTGGCTGCTTCACGTTTTAGGACTCTACACAAAACGGAGGGAGCTTGGCATGGTTCTTGGCTCCCGGACCGCCACAAAGATCACCGACTTCCGGGGCCGGCTGCCCGATCTTCTGTTTGTGAGACAGGATCAGATTCAAATCGTGCAGCAAAAGGCGGTCTACGGCGCGCCGGATGTCGTCATAGAAGTGCTGTCGCCCGGCGACCGCAAGAGTGACATTGTCGCTTTAGAGACCGATTATCGGACGCTTGGCGTATCGGAGATAGCGTTCATCGATCAGAAGCGCCGCCGGGTCCGGCTGTTGAGGAAGCGAGGTTCCGACTATGACGATTCCGAGTTGTTCACCGGCGCGCTTGAGTTCGAATCGATTCCGGGCCTAGCGCTTCAGCTGGATTGGTTTTTCGACGAGCCGCGGCCGGACGAGCTTGATCTTTTGACCCGGCTGCTGGCAGAGGGAAATAGATGATGTTTCCGGCAAGCGGCTCCCCGACATGCACGACGAGCGCGAACTGAGAGAAGGAAACTATTCACGTGTTAAACCGAATTCATATATTCGATACCACGCTGCGGGATGGCGAGCAATCTCCGGGCGCTTCACTGAACGTGCAGGAGAAGCTGGAGATCGCGCGTCAGCTTGAGCGTTTGGGCGTGGACGTTATTGAGGCCGGATTTCCCATCTCCTCGCCCGGCGACTTCCAGGCGGTTCAGGAGGTCTGCAAGATCGTGAAGAACGCAACCGTTTGCGGCCTGACGCGCGCGGTATCTAAAGACATCGATGTAGCCGCGGACGCTCTCAAAGGTGCGGTCCGCCCCCGAATCCATACCGGCCTCGGCGTCTCCGACAGCCATCTCCAGTACAAGCTCAAGATGACTCGCGAACAGGCGATGGAGCGAGGCGTCAGCGCGGTCAAGCACGCCAAGCAGTACTTGGAGGATGTGGAGTATTTTCTAGAGGATTCCGGCCGCGCCGACGTGGATTACCTCTGCCGGGTTATAGAGGCGGTCATTAAGGCGGGAGCGACGGTCATCAATATTCCTGACACGACCGGATTCGCGACGCCGGAAGAGTACGGCGCGCGAATCCGCACGGTGATGGAGCGCGTTTCGAACATCGACAAGGCCATTGTCTCCGTCCACTGCCACAACGACCTCGGCATGGCGGTCGCGAACTCGCTGGCGGGTGTTATGAATGGCGCGCGGCAGATCGAATGCACGGTAAACGGCATCGGCGAACGCGCCGGCAACACCAGTTTGGAGGAGGTCGTGATGGCCATGAAGGTCCGTAACGACTACTACCACACCGAGACTGGAATCGACACGCGCGAGATATACAACACCAGCCGCATGGTCTCCAGCCTGACAGGGATTCTCGTCCAGCCGAACAAAGCCATCATCGGTGCAAACGCCTTCGCGCACTCCAGCGGCATTCACCAGGACGGCGTGCTCAAGGAGCGGACGACTTATGAGATCATCGATCCCAAGGACGTTGGAATCCCGGAATCGTCCATCCTACTGACCGCGAGATCGGGTCGCCACGCGCTTACATTTCGACTCGGCGAGCTTGGCTTCAAGCTGAACGAAAACCAGGTTGATAAGGTCTACGAACGGTTCCTCAAGGTTGCCGATCAGAAGAAGATGGTCTACGACGAGGATCTGGAGGCCATCGTCGCGGACGAGACCAGTACCGTCCATGTCTCCTATGAGCTGCTTCAGGTACAGGTGAGCTGCGGCGACCATAACATTCCGACCGCCACCGTTCAGCTTCGAAACATGGATGGCCGGGAGGTCGTCGATTCCGCGCACGGCACAGGGCCGGTTGACGCTATCTACCGTGCAATCAATCGTATAGTGGATGTGGAGAACGATCTGATCGAGTTCTCGATTCAGGCGGTCACTCAGGGTATCGACGCGCTGGCCGAGGTGACCATTCGAATCCGCCAGGGGAATGACATCTATACGGGCCGTGCATCCAGCGCGGACGTCTGCGTCGCCAGCGCCCGCGCCTACATGCACGCGCTCAACCGCCTGCTGGACCGCGCTACCCGCGCGTCGCAGGAGAAGACTCTGGATCATGTGTAGCCAAATCGGAGATTAATGAATGTCAAATCCAAAGCTAGAGGCTAAAAGCGCGTTAGAATTGCTTCCTGACGACGCGTCGTTCGAGGAGATCCAATACAGTATCTACGTTCGACAGAAGATTGCGCAAGGGCTGGAATCTGAGGAGAGCGGTTGTGTCGTGTCGCATGACGAAGCAAAGCGCAGGATGACGCGGTGGCTCGCGAAATAACATGGACACTGGATGCGCTGGATGATCTGAAATCCGCAGCCGAATATATAGAACTCGATTCGCCCTATCATGCAGGAGCATTCGTCCAGGCAGTATTTCAAGCTGCGGACTCGCTGACTGACTTTGCCGAGCGAGGACGTTTGGTATCAGAGTTGGAATCTGAAAACTTGCGTGAACTATTGGTGGGGCGATACCGGCTCACCTACCGGGTCAAAGCAGCCAGAGTGATTATCTTGCGAATCATTCATGGATCGCGCGACTTTCGCTCTGCATGGTCTGTACTGGCTTGGATGGAAGATGATGTTGAATGAGGCTCCAGACACGGTGGTGAAGCGTCGTTGCCGCGCTGCCATGGAGCTTGTAGATGTCGATGTCAGAGCCTACATGTGCGCGTCCAATCGCCTGCCGGATCGCTCCACCCGCGCCTCGCAGGAGAAGACTTTGGTGCATGCGTGATCCCTGAGTCGGAGCCCCTTTTGCTATTTCGAAGGCGCCAGGGGCACTTCGCCCGTGGAAAGGTCTAGGAAGCGATCCAATGCAACCGCGGCAAATGCAAAGACGCCCGGGACATCGTTTGCACAACGCAGTCATGGCAGTCATAATGGGTTGGATTAATGCCGTCAAGCGCGCGCTCGAAAGCGGGACTGACGTCAACGCGCCAGGTAAATATGGCTACACGCCGTTGATGATTGCGGTTATGTGGAATCGAACCGATATCGTGGAGATCTTGCTTGATGCCGGTGCTGACGTAAAGGCAACAAATCGGGCTGGCCATATCGCGAGTGATATGGTTGCTGAAGGAAACAATCAGATAAGCCTGCTTCTCGCCAGGCGCAGCCAAGAAGGATGATTCGATAGTATGCAGCCAAAGACAATGTTCGAAAAGATATGGGACGCCCACCTCGTAAAGGCGGAAGAGGGCAAGCCCGCGATTCTCTATATCGACCTGCACCTCGTGCATGAGGTGACCAGCGCGCAGGCGTTCGACGGCCTCCGCATGACGGATCGAAAAGTGCGTCGTCCCGATCTGATGCTGGCGACGATGGACCATAACGTGCCGACGACGGACCGAAGCCTTCCTATTGCGGATCCGATCAGCAAAAAGCAGATGGACGTGCTTGCCGCGAACTGCGAGGAGTTCGGCATTACGCTCTACGACATCCATCATCGACACCGGATGTGGAGTGGGCGGTCCCTTGGCCGCTGTCCAACTGCCGGAAATGCTGTTCTATAGCGAACTGAGCACGTGTAAGGAGGACCAATGACTCTTACCATTCAGTTGACGCCGGAAGAAGAAAAACGCCTGAACGTCGCAGCAGCACGCCAGGGAATGGCAACGGAAGAGTTGGCGCTCAAGGCGGTGAAGGACTTGATTCCTCCCGATGATATTCAGGAGAAGCTGGCGAAACTCCGCACGATACTCGATATTGGGGATGAAGACGAGCAGCGTGAAACGGGGGAATATCTTCGGCGTGTATTGGCTGAGTCCCGCTAATCGAACGGCAATTGACAAGTTTGTGAGGGTTAGGTCGGAGGAAGATATGAAAACGGCAAAGCAAGAGGTGCTGGACATGGTTAGCGAACTGCCGGAAGAGTGCTCGCTAGAGGACATTCAATATCATATTTACGTGCGAGCAAAACTCGACCGCGCCCTTGCTGACGTGGAGGCCGGACGGATTGTCGATCACGAGGAAGTTGAGCGCAGATCCCAGAAGTGGCTGTCCGAATAAGCTGGACCGATGCGGCGTGGGATGATCTCGACTCCGCTGCCGAATATATCGCCCGCGACTCGCCGCAATATGCTTCGACGTTCGTCAAGCGCCTGCTGTTGGCAGTACGATCCCTGAGAGAGTTTCCGAGGTGGGGGCGAATGGTGCCGGAACTCGACAATGCCCAAGTTCGGGAGCTGCTTGTACACAGTCACAGGCTAATCTACCGAATCGATAGCGACAGAATAGTCGTTCTCGGAATCATCCATTCAGCGCGAGATCTCCCAGCGCTTTGGGAACGTGATGAGCGAAATCAAGAACTCGACTGAAAAGACTGGAAATAGCTATGCAGCCAAAGACAATGTTCGAAAAGATATGGGACGCCCACCTCGTAAAGGCGGAAGAGGGCAAGCCCGCGATTCTCTATATCGACCTGCACCTCGTGCATGAGGTGACCAGCGCGC
>JBBROJ010000169.1:0-8327 GCA_038229495.1 Chthonomonadales bacterium | reverse complement strand
GTCTGTTTCTTACCCGCAATGCTGCCAACGGCGGCCCGGTGCTCAGAATAACGTCAAGGGCCTTGCTTGCCTCATGTCACCAAAGCGAGTGACCCGCTTGCGGGAGCGGCATAAGGGCGGCACCGAGACTCTAGAGCGGGGAGGTTTGGAACCGAGGACAGCGGGGTTTCAGAATCGTATTGCGTTATTGATGGCAGTACTGAATTCGAGGCAGAAACAAAGAGCCCGGCAAATCGTTAACCGATTCGCCAGGCTTGAGCTGCCTGTCTGCCGCGCACGTCACTTTCGCGCAGTGCTATCAATCCAGCGTGACAATAGAGAGGCGCTTGATGGTTTCCGGGTAGCGCTTGCCCTGCCAGAGGATACGAACCGTATCGCCATGATGGAGATGTAGGGTCGCCTTTCGAAATGTCTCAACAGTGGGCGTCGGCGTATCGTTGACCTTCAGGATGACGTCGCCGGAACGCAATTCCGTGTCCGAAATGATCGAGCCGGTATCCAGCGCCTTGATGACCACTCCGGCACTCTTTCCATCGAGGCCCACGCGCAATGCCGTGTCGTTTGTAAGCGACGAGACCTCGACGCCAAGCCCGGCGGTGCGGATTCCGCTGTCGATCTGGCTGATCCGGGGGGCGGGGGTTTCGGTGGCGAACGCGTGGGCCGTCTTTTCCGAGCCGTTGCGCGAATAGCAGATAGTCACTTCAGCCCCCGGCGCGATTCGGCTCACTGTGACGCGATAATCTCGCTCGGTACGGATGGGCGTCTGATCGATACGCGTAATGACATCCTCTACGTGCAGTCCTGCCTTGGCGGCGGGACTTCCCGTTGCGGGCTCCGCCTTTATCAGCGCGCCGTTCGCGACCTTGTAGGCCGCCGAAAGGCGAGGCGTTACCGTTTCCGGCTCGACGCCGAGATAGCCATAGCTGACGGCCCCTCTGGTCTTCAACTGCTCGATGACGAACTTGACCTGATTGGAGGGGATGGCGAAACCGATGCCCACGCTGCCACCGCTTTCGCTCTCGATAGCGGTGTTTATGGCGATAATCTCGCCGTCCACATTGATCAGCGGACCTCCCGAGTTCCCGGGATTGATTGCCGCGTCGGTCTGAATCATGTCGGGGTACAGCCGGCCTTCGCCCTCGCCGTTTTGATCGCGAATCTCCTGCTTGCGGCCCAGCGCGCTCACGACCCCCACTGAGAACGACCCTTCATATTTGTACGGGCTGCCGATTGCGATTGCCCACTGGCCCACTCTCACGCGATCCGAATCGCCAATGCGGGCGAAAGGAAAGGAAGCGCCGGTAATCTTGACGACGGCTAGGTCGCTGCGATAGTCCCGCCGCACCGTGCCTTCCAACTCGCGGCCGTCGTGCAGCTTCACCATGACGCGATCCGCGTTACCCACAACGTGATCATTGGTGACAATCCAGCCGTCCGCGGAAATAATAACGCCGGACCCGGTGCCCTGGGTGGAGTAGGGTCGCGAGCGCCCTCTGCCCCATCCGCGGCCTTCAGGCTCCTCCCCTTTGTCGCTCCCCTTCACCGTCTTGCGCGCCGTTATGGTGACCACGGCGGGCTCGAGCTCGTCCGCGACCGAGACAAAGGCGTCCTGCAGCGCGCTGAGGAGGGTGCGTCCGGGTCTCTCTGCCGCGGGATTGGCGGGATTGGCAGGATTGGCGGGGTGTCCGGAAGGTGGAACGGAATCGGTGATCCGCTGCGGCGCGGAGGCGTCCGCGCTTGCGGGAGAAGTGATCTGCGCGACGGCAGGCATGCCGCCAACGGCCAGCAATGCGGCAAACGCGGCGGACAGCCAGGATCGCAGGTGCGGCGCACCCTCGCCCTTTCGAAGCGTGAATACTTTCTTGACGCAGCGCATGTGGTGACCTCCGAGAAATCAGCGGATCAGGGAGCCGATATATCAGCGGTATTCCATACTGACCGGGATTTGTGATACGGTCGCGGTCCGTATTATGTTCAATTGAATAGTAATAGGCAGGCGGCGGACGGAAACGCCGTGCAAGCCGGGGAGCGAGCGGATAGCGCAGAGGGCGGCGGGGCGTGTCTGCGGGATAGGCGAAATCTCGAATTGAGATCGGGATGAACGGTGTGAGACCAACGGTGGTCGGGCTGTTTGAATCAATGACGGCGGCGGGGCCGAGAAGCTATAGCTACTCTGACGTACGAAGGTGTAAAGAGGTTCTGGTAGAATCCGCCTGCCTGCGTACGGGCGGCGTTCGGACAGGCTGCATCACCTATTTAATCCTACAGCAAACGTTCATAAAAAGCAAGGGATGAGCCCGCTAGGATTCGCATGTCCGGCGACAATCCTCTTATCGGCATTCGAAAGAGCGGATGCGGGAGACGAATCGATCCGAATCGACGTGGAATCGCCGGGCAATCTCTCGCCACGTGTATCCGTCTCGGACCATCCCAATGAGAAGAGCGAGCGGCCTGCGAGTCCGAGCGCTGATTTCGAGCAGCGCGTTGATGGTGTCGATTCCCAGCCCTTTGTTGCGCATCATTCCGATCAGGGCCGGCTGTACGTGGCAGGCGCGCACCGTATCCGACAGATACGCCCTAACCCGGTCCGGATCGAGCGCGTTAATAACGGCGACAAGCCCGTTCATCTCCACGCGTCCAATAACCATGAAATTCATGGTAGACGTGGTGTAGTCTATCACGCTGTCGCCGAGGGGGTGGCGGGCGTAGTGCAAGACGCTGTTGGATACGGGCGGCCGCTCTACGGCGCGGGTCTGGTAGATCGAAATATTCGACCAGCCGTCCGTGAACCGCAGGCAGATTGTCTGCGCGCCGTTGGTCTCGATGGTCTCGCAGCGCTCGAATTCGAAACCTGCCGGCATGGCGTAGGGAATGCAGACTTCCGCGCTTGTCGCGCGGCGAAGCTCGCCAATATCGGCAAAGACTCTGGTCGGCGGGGCCTTGGCCACCCTGGCGGTGCTGGGGAACGGATGATGGATCCCGCCGGGCTTGACGTCCGCGGAGAATTCTACCCAGCGAAAGAGAGTGAGGGCGATGGTGTGACCGCGAGCATTGTTCTCCTGGCGACCGATAACGTAAAAGGTCCTGGCATCCACCCACAGCTTCATCGCGTGGGACATTTCCGTTTTCGGCGTCAGTGTTACGAGGTAGCAGGAACGGCCCGCGAGATACTCCCGCCCAACCAGCCGGGCCGTGTAGTTGCGCAATACGAGCCGGGTGAATCTCGCCACCGAGCGCGGGTCGCGCGGTTCGGGCGACGAGCGGTTGGTCGTAATCAGCCTGGCGGCCGGAACGTAGCATTGGGTCCATTTGCCGTCGTCGAGCGTAATGGTGCCGCGCTGGGCGGAGGGGGCACTCCACCGATAGAGCGTCCAGCCCGTCTTCGTGCGGGTCACCTCTCGCTCCAGCGTGACGGCGGGAAGGCCGGGCGGCTCGATAAACGCGAGCTCTTTGCCCCGGACGTTGGTGGAATGCTCGGCGGCGAGGGCGCGCCGGATAATCTCCTCCACGGACACCTGGGACACTTTTGACCGCGGCCCTGCCTGGCATGTGGACGCGAGGCAGAGCGCGAGACAGAAGACGCAGAGTAAGCAGATTACGCAGATTATGCTATGAGGCGAGAAAAGCGGGGCCGCGCGAATCAGGGGATTACGGACGACGGGAATGTTGTACGCGGTGGACTGCGGCAGCGGGAATGCGGCGCTCGGGCCTGGTCTGCTTGTGGACGATTCACGAGTCCGCGACGATTCACGAGTCCGCATAGATTGCTTTCCGCGCGCCCCCGGCAATCGTCTAGCGGCCCCGGCCGATAGGCTCGTCCGCGGTCACGGGAATCAGGGCGGGCATGCCCTGAGCGGGCGGCGGATTCTCGGCGGGGTTGTGGAACGTGGGAAGGTTGTCGACTGGCATTCGCCGCTGAACTACGGGAACATAGGGTACATACGGGTTCCGTACGAAAGTGTTTGCCACTCCGGCGGTCATGGGAGAACCCAGTCGGAGGTCGAGATCGTCGCTCTTCTTCAACATGCCGGGGATGATGACAATTGCGGCGAACGCGACAGAGCTTGCGGCCAGGAATGCGCTGTAGCGCAGCTTCTGAGGATAGGCCAGCACCGCCCACCACGTTTCAAGACGGGCCCACCAGCTCTCCGCTATTCCCGACGGCCGCATCCGCCCACCTTCAAGGGAAATCGAGCGACGTATCCGGGTCTCCAGGTCGTCGGCGGGCTGCTTCATTTTGAGGCCCGACAGGAGCCGCTTGGTGCAGAGGAGCGCATCGTATTCCTCGCAACAACAGCAGCAGGCCTTGAGGTGATCCCGAATCGCCAACTGCTCGACACCCGCCAGCTCGCCGTCGATATAGGCGGAAAGAAGGTTACTAACTTTACGACAGTTCACGACTATCTCCTCAAACCGGCGTCCGCGTATCCGGCATTCGGGCCATGCTGTAGTTTCGCGCGCAGCATTTTTCGCCCTCGGTGAAGGCGGGACCGGACAGTGCCCAGCGAGCAGCCCATCGTCTCCGCGATCTCCTCGTAAGAGAGACCTTCGACATCCGCCAGAATAACGGCCTGCCGGAAATCGAGCGGCAGAGCGTTCAGCGCGCGCTGCAAAGGCTCGTCCAACTCCGTGTGCAGCATCATCGTCTCGGGATCCGCCGACAGATCGGGTATCTCCAGGCAAAGTTCGCTCTCCACGTTTCCGCCCGTCAAAGGCTGGTCCAGCGAGTGCGCCTTAATTCCGGGGCGCCTCCGCATTTCGTCGATAAAAACGTTTGAGATGATGCGGTACAGCCAGTTTTCAAACGGCATCTGACGGTTATATCGGTCGAAAAACCGGTACGCCCTCAGAAAAGCTTCCTGCGTCAAGTCTTCCGCGTCGGCATGGTTGCCCGACAACCGATAGGCGATGTTATATGCCTGCCGGTGGCAGCGCCTCACTAGCGCATCGAATTCAGACTTATCGGGGCGCGCCTCTTCTGCGAGAGGCCTCGTGCACTCCATTTTGTTTAGCCCACTCCTCCGCTGCCGACTACGGTTTGCTATTCAGGGTTACGCTATTAGAGTGAATGAATGTTCCCGAATGCCCTGCTTTTATTGTCTGCCCCCCCGCCCCCAATCCTGGGGGAGTTGGCACCCCCCCCGCCCCCAATCCTGGGGGAATTGGCACCCCCCGGCCCCCAATCCTGGGGGAGTTGGCACCCCCCCGCCCCCAATCCTGGGGGAGTTGGCACCCCCCGGCCCCCAATCCTGGGGGAGCATACACCCCTATCGGGTGGACGCCGCGTGCCGGGCAATGCGAGGACGGGCGCTGAGCGGGCCGGCGTTCGTCTCGACGACTACCGGCCTGGGCAGGTGCGCGAGCATCTCGGAAACGGTGACGAAACTGTAGCCCTCGCGGCGCAAGCTTTCTATGATTCGCTGCAACGCCATGACGGTGGACATCCGGTCGTCGTGCAGGAGTATGATCGAGCCGTTTTCCGTCCGGCGGAGCGTGCGATCCACGATGTAGTCCGGGGTCTGATCGTCAAAGTCTTTGGACACGACGTTGACGAGGACGGTCTGGTAGCCGAGCTCCTTCGCCACGTCGAGCACCTTGCTATTGTAGTTGACGCCGGGGGGACGCAGCAGATTTAGATGGCGGCCCGTGATGCGATAGAAGTTGATGTCGTTGTCGTTGATCTCGCGGCGCATCTGGTCCGGGCGGAGCTTGGTGAGGCGGTAGTGGGTCAAGGTGTGGTTGGCCACTTCGTGGCCCTCGTCCACCATCCGCCTGACGAGGTCAGGCCGCTTTTTCATGCCTATGCCGACGACGAAGAAGGTGGCGCGAATTTTTTCGCGCTTCAGGATGTCGAGCAGTTGGTCGCCGGTGCCGGAGTGGGGGCCGTCGTCAATGGTGATTGCAACTTCGGGGAGCGAGCGGTTTCCGTGCATGAGGCGCTGAGTTGCCGGATCGTAGAGGTCTTCGCCGGTCCAGCGCCGGACCCAGTAGGCGGGGTTGACGGCGTCCAGCAAGCCGATCTTGCGGTTGTGATACCAGTACATGCCTGTCGCGGCGAGCAGCACAAAGAGCGCCGCAATCCAGGTCTTCTTCCTTCTCATAACGTGACGCTCTCCCCGACAAAACCGCAAGTCCCGCAAATCCCGCAAGGTCCGCAAGTACCGCTTATTATAGCGGAGCCGGCCAATTTCCGCAAAAGTAGAAATAAACGGGTTGATATATGTATCCGCCCTATATTTTTTGGGGTTAATGGGGTTTTGTGTGGGAAAAGTTGTCTGATACAAATTGGTCATCAAAAGTAGTTGTAGTGCACACTGTTGGACAACCCGGCGGCCAACCGAGTATCGGCCAGACGGTCACCGGCACCATCACCCATGATGCCTTCGGACTAACGGTGAACACGACGGGTAGCGCGATCTTATTCCGCTTCTCCGACTGATTTGGGGGCAGGCGGACATTAGTCAAATGGCCCGGAATCGCAATGCTCCTCGCGGTCGCCGTAGAGGGTCTGAATGTAGGCGATCTGGCTCTGATGGCTCGCTGAAAGACGGGCAAGTCAGATTGAGAACGCCGGACCATCGCTGGCCCGGCGTGTTTGCATTAATCCAATCGCATCCTGAATTCAATGCACCTATTACTCTGAAGACAAGCGTAGCGCATAACGCGAACCGCTCACCGAGGCGCTTTAAGCTTGCCGCTGCGGTATAGTTCAGCGGACATTGCCGGCGCGGTCGGCGAATCGATTCGCTGCATCTGCGCGAGGGCATACCGCGCATTCACCTCGCTGAGTCGCGCGTCAGCGAACACCTCCTTCCAAACCCGCAGAACCGCGCCTTCGGGCATGGCGAAGAGTTTCTGGATGGCGCGGCATCTTGTATCGTTATCTTTGGCGGTCAATATTTCATCCCGAAGCTTCGCCGCTGTGTTGTGAAGCCCAATTGCATTCGCCGGAAGTACAGTGAGGTCAAATGTCAGCGAATCCGTTAAAATGCGTTCTCCCTTTCCGGCTGGAGTGTAAGACAGGTGCGGCTCGACAGTGATTCTATAGCGGCCGGGATGAGGTAAGGTGAACCACCGGCTGAGCACGATCTGGTCGTCCCGTACGTCGCCCGGCCCGAATCTCCGAAAGATCATTGCGCCTGTTCCTTCCGCCGCCAATGCCGTGTGCTTCGCGCGAAGGTCCTGCTGCTGATCTAGGGAAAATTGCCTTTCGTCAATCACATGAACCGAAAGCCACGGTGGGAAGAGCTCCATCCGTATAGTGTGGTAGCTAATGTGTTCCCTGGCCCAGTCGGTTTCCACTTCCCCGGCTGAGGTGTTCGCGACCTTATATAGCAGGACGAACGGTTCTCCCATCATGATCCTTGAACTAGCCAGCGAAGCCTTGAAAGCGAGTTCCGGAGCATCGCCCTGGGCAGAGCATGGCCGGGCGAGCGGCAAGGTTAGAGCAATGGCGATACCTGCAATTAGCTTGGCGTTTGTGAATAGCATCGTTATATAATCCTTATCCTACGGAGCAGGCGTTGTTGATAGCTGTATGAAAGAAGTGTAACCCTCTTTCGAAACCCGGAACCACCAGCCGGGGTCATCCAGGTAGACCGAACGCTCGATATAGAGGGGGCCTTGCAAATTTTCCCACTCGCCGGTGTCCATGCAAATCGAGCAATTGAACTGATAATACTGCGTACCCGTAAATGACGCATTTCGATATGGATGCGAGAAGGTTGGAACACCGCCGCGACCATCGTCATGATCGTCTATAAGGCCTCCAATATCGGCATCGAAACTAAATGTGGTCGGGTTCTCCAGGGGAGCCGACCAGGCGAATGGTGGATTCGATGGCATAAATGTTGCGGTGCCGGTGCCGTCACCGGAGTACGTGACATACTCACGGACCTTGCACGCATCGAGGTCCGGGGCAAGCGGATTGGGGCCCGTGTGCCACGCATTGGTCACCACTCCATCCATGCCTGCATCCCAGATGTACGCAAAATGCAGCGTTCCTCCCGGCGTGGTCGAGGGAGTGCTTTGTATTCGCATGTTGATTGGGTGACTATGCGGTGGGGATGCCGAGGCCGCATAATGCACGCCCGCGCCGACATAGCAGGGTACTCCAGCCGGAGCCGAACTGGAAGCGCTATACGTATACGAGCGGGCAAACGGTAATCACCGACGCCAACAGCCACACGGTCAAGCACAACTACACGAGCGGCAAGCTCACGAGCGCGGAGGACCAGGCGGGCGTATCCGAATCCTACACCTACGACGCGGACTACAACAAGACGCAGGTAACGGACCGGCGAGGGAACAGCACGTCGTACACGTAC
>JBBROJ010000168.1:0-8536 GCA_038229495.1 Chthonomonadales bacterium | reverse complement strand
TCTCCATCAAGCGGGAGCGCGGCCAGGTGTTCATTACCGTTTTCGGCGACGTCCTCGTCACCGTCGCCCCGGACGACGCGACTGCGAATCGCATGACGCGTGAAAAGCTTGCGCATGCCTGGCTTACGAACGTGCGCGGGACACTCCCTCAGCTCTCCCCGCGCGTCAATAGGCGCGGCGCTTGAAGCGCGCGTTTGGATCTCCAATCTCTTGCGCCTGACATTATCAACCCCTTTACGGCTCACCATAATGCATAGCTGGCTTCTGCGCCTGCTATGCATTATGGCTCTGATCGCGGCCGCCGGCGCGGGCGCGGCGCCCTACTCCATCACATACACCCTCCGTCCCGTTCCTTCCGCCCCGGCTTCGCCGCCCCATACGCTAATCGGCATTCACATTTCCGGCATGAAAAATGTCAAGGCGCTCCGGCTCCAGATGCCGGTCTGGTCGCCCGGCGATTATCACGTGATGAACCACGGCAAATACGTCCGTGAGTTTTCCGGCTCGGCAAGGGACCGCGCTCTTGCGTTTACCCACCCGGATGACAATACTTGGGAGCTGACGACGGACGGCGAAGACGCAGTGGACATCCGGTACACCCTGCCCGTCACGCCTCCCGGCTATTTCAGCGAAAACGTCCTGGTAAAGGACAAATACGCGTTTTACAATGGCCCGGCTGCCTATATGTATGTCGTGGGGCATAAGGAGGATCCGGTTCGCCTGCGCGTAATCCTCCCGGACGGCTGGAAAAAGGCGATAACTCCGCTGGACCGCGATCCTATAGAATCCCTGCCTGCCGGTCAGAGCGGGTTTTCCGCGCCTGACTACGATACGCTGGCCGATTCGCCGGTAGTGGCCGGCGATTACGAGACGCGCTCGTTCACGTTCGCGGATAGGCCCCACACGCTGGTCTTCTTCAATTCGCACCAGGGGCTCAATTACGATTCTTTCCTACCCGTGGTCGAGAAGATCGTCGCCGAAGAGAACCGCATCATGGGCGGGCCGCCCTATAAGCAGTACATGTTCTTCGTGGATGTGAACGGGCGAGGCGGCGGCCTTGAGCATCTCAACAGCCAGCGAATCGCGTGGCAGAAGGGCATGCCCATACAGTTCGCGGCCAGTTTCGTGGCGCACGAGTTTTTCCATCTCTGGAACGTGAAACGCGTGAGACCCTCGGCGCTCGGGCCTTTCGACTACGTCAAGCCGCCGAAGACCCGGAATCTATGGTGGGCGGAGGGCGTGACGCAATATTTCGCGGAGCTGGCGGTCCTCAGGGCGGGCCTTCAAACCCGCGCCGAATTCCTCGAGCAGCAGGCCGGTTCCATTCGCGCGCTCCAATCCACGCCAGCGCGCCTGCGCGTAAGTGTGGACGAATCGAGCCTGCGTGTCTGGGAGGCGAATAACAGCAGCGGCTACGGCGGACTCAACTACTATCTCAAGGGCGAGCTCATCGGTCTCTGCCTCGATCTCAAGCTCCGCCATCTGACGGGCGTCCGTTCAACTCTAGACGACATAATGCGAGACCTCATGGCCCGGTACGGACTCCCGAAGCCTGGCTTCCCAGAAGACGGCCTCCGCGAATCCGTGATTCGCGCGGGCGGATCCGAGATGGGCCTGTTCTACGATCTGCTCGCGCGCAGCACGGAAGAGATGCCGTTCGCGCAATGCCTGTCCTATGCCGGCCTGCGTCTGGAGCTATCCGGAGGCAGCTATCGGATCGTCGATGACCCCGGCGCGGACAAGCAGTCGGTGGCGCTGCGCGAAAGCTGGATGAAGGGCCGCTAATCGCGGAGCCCGTGAATCGCGCCCGCGGTACGGGCGGCGAGCGTAACATTCGACCTTTTCGTCACACTAACGCTTAGGGGTCGTTTCGATTCGTTCAGGTCGATGCGAAGCGCTGAACTTCGCTTCATTTCGTTCATCGCAAATGTCGCCATTGGAATTTGATTTTCCGCCAGCGTATTGTATACTACTATACTGATCGTATTGACTTGTGTCGTATAGACTCGCGTCATATTGGTCCGTGCCTGCTGCATTGGGAGCGCGCTGTGCCCCCGACGATCACTTTTGGAAGGTATCAATGACAGATAATCCTCTGAATCGCCGCGATTTTCTGCGAGGCGCTTCACTTACATCATTGGGGCTGGCATTCGCCGGCCAGGAACGGTCTGCGACTGCGCAAAACAAAGCCGCAGCAGCCGTCGGTCAGCTGAAGCCGGCGGCCAATCCTGCGATTGACGATGAGCTGAAAGGCCGTCCCGTAAAGGTTGCGGTAATCGGCCTCGGAGTTCGCGGGAAAGAGATTCTCGCTTCCCTGGCCAGAATGGGCGATAAATACTCGCCAGTCGTAGCGATTTGCGACAACTTTAGCGCGGCTGTATTCGTGAAGAGGGCTCAGGCAATCGTGCCCGGCGCCAGGTTTGAGCCTGACTATAGGAAGCTCCTCGAAGATAAGACCATCGAGGCGGTCTTCATTGCAACGCCGACCCATAAGCACAAACAGATTGCCGAGGAGGCGCTGCAGGCGGGAAAGCACGTCTTTCTGGAGGCCCCGCTCGCTCACACGGTTGAAGAGGCGAAGGCAATCGCGCAGGCTGCCAAGAGCGCATCCACGATTTTTCAGCCCGGATTGCAGTCTCGGTGTAACGCCCAAACAGAGCACGTGCACCATTTCATCCTCTCCGATTCCGCGGGTAAGATCACCGGTGGAAGCGGCCATTGGCACAAGCGCACCAACTGGCGGCAGGTGAATCCGAACGGAGAGCGTGAAGCGGAGTTAAACTGGCGCTTGAATCGCGACACGTCCCCCGGCCTGCTCGGCGAGGTTGGAATTCACCAGATCGATGAAGCGACCTGGTTTTACAATGCTTTGCCAACCGCGGTTACCGGGTTCGGCAGTATTATGGAGCTGAATGACGGGCGAACCGTCGCGGATACCGTGCAGGCGGTTATTGAGTATCCTAAGGGCCTGCGCTATGTTTACGACGCGACGCTGACCAGTTCGTTCGACGACGCCTATGAGATCATTCAGGGCACCCAGGCGACGGTCATGCTGCGGGATCAACGGGGGTGGATGTTCAAGGAAGCGGATGCCGCGCAACTGGGATGGGAAGTGTTCGCCCGCAAGGATACGCTTCAGATTGGAAAACCGGAGAATGGATCGGGCCTCCAGATCGGTAACGGCATCGCGCTCGTCGCGGACGCGTCCAAGCAGCTTGCACTCGGGAAACAGCCGGGCGAAGGCGGCACGGACTTAACAAAATCCGGCCTCTATCAGTCCTGCCGCGCCTTTCTCAACGCGGTGAGAGCGGGCAAGCGCGTTCCCGTAAAGGAGCCAACGACGGGCAATCCACATCCCCCGCTGACTCCCGGTTACCTGGAAGGCTATCAAGCGACGCTGGTCGCGTTGAAAGCCAACGAATCTGCTATTTCCGGGAACCGTATCGTGTTCGACAAGGCATGGTTCGACATATAAGCGAATAAACACTGTACTTCGCAATTGAATCCGCAAAGGAGCATTGTTCTTATGAATAACAAGACGGAAAATCAAGGCACGTCGCGACGCGAGTTCCTTCGCAATGCGGCCGCCTCCGCCGCCGTAACGGCAGGCGCCACTAATGTCGCCAAGAGTTCGGTCTATTCGCTGGCCCCGGCCCGCGTGCTGGGCGCGAACGACAAGATTCGCATTGCCCACGTTGGGCTAGGCGTTCAGGGGTTTGGAGCGCATACCCGCCTGCTTAAGGAATCGGCCTCCGCGAACAACACCGAGCAGGTAGCGGTCTGCGACCTCTACACCCGCCGCCTGCGCCGCGCCGCGACCACGATCGGCGATCTCAAGGAAGCCAACTGGTACAAAGACCACCGCAAAATGCTGGAGCGCAAGGACATCGACGCCGTAGTGGTCGCCACGTCCGACCAGTGGCACTCGACAGTCGCGACACACGCGCTGGAAGCCGGCAAACATGTCTACTGCGAAAAGCCGATGTGCAAGACGCTCGAAGAGGCGTTCGGCCTCTTCGATACGGTGAAGAGGACCGGGCGCAAGTTTCAGGTTGGTTCGCAGGGCTGCTCGGACCCCATGTACCGTAACATCGCCGAGGTCGTCAAGTCGGGCAAGCTCGGCAAGATGATTATGGGGCAGCACAGCTATAATCGCGGCGACAACAAGGTGGGCGAGTGGAACAGCTACGGAGACAACCCGTGGAAGGCGTGGAAAGAAGGCCAGCCTCTGAACGATTACGTGGTCAATGACCACCGAAAAGCGGGACCAACCGCTACGGGCGACGACCACATCGACTGGGAGACCTATCGCAAGGGCAGCCAGCCGTCCGAATGGGACCCGGATCGCTTCTTCCGATTCCGCAAATACTGGGCCTACGGCAACGGGCTGGTCGGCGATCTTATGCCGCACCGCCTTCACCCGATGGTGATCGCAATGAACATTCCTCTGACCGGTCTTGCGGGCTTCCCGAAGCGTGTCTCCTCGGGCGGTGGTCTCTACGTTCAGAAGGTGAACCCTGATACGGGCAAGCCTGACCGCGAGGTTCCTGATTTCACGTATATCACCTGCGATTTCGGCGACTTCTCGCTCATCGTCATGTCCACCTGCGTGAACGAGCAGGGCATGCGCCCAATGATTCGCGGCAACAAGGCGACCCTCTTCTTCTCCGGCGATAACGCGCAGCTCACGCCCGAGCGCGCCTATTCGGACGAAGTTGAATCGGAGCAGATCAAGCTGAACGGCAACGGCGAGCCTATTCAGGCGCACCACAAGAACTGGCTCGACAGCATCCGAAACAACACCGAGCCCAACTGCAATATTGACCTGGCCATCCGCGTCCAGACAATGATCACGCTCGGCGAGCTGGCCTACCGCAACAACCAGACGTTCACATTCGATCCGAAGACCCGCAAGGCGACTCCGGAGACGAGCAAGTTCCCGGCTGCCTAAGCGGACGGGATAGCAGTAAGAGAGGGAGGATGGGAGGCGACTCCCCTCCTCCCTTTTCATATTTTGATGGCGCCACAAACACCAGATTCTTCCGAAGCGAACGAACCGACATGACCGATTCGACAGGCGTAGTAATTCTCCAGACCCGCGCGATGGCGACCTATTTCGAGATCGCGCTGTGGGGGCGCGACGAGCAGTATCTTCGCGGAGTCGCGCAGGAGGCGCTGGAGGAGATACATCGAATCGAGGGACAGCTCAGCATCTACCGCGACGATACCGACATCTATGAGCTGAACGCGGTCGCCGCTTACCGCCCGATCACGCTTGACCCGCGCGTGTTCCGGCTGCTGGAGCATGCGAAGCGGCTGAGCGCGGAGACAGGCGGCGCGTTTGATATCACGGTTGCACCGCTGATACGCGCGTGGGGTTTCATGGGAGCGTCCGGCCAGATGGCGGACCCCGCGGCCGTGGAGGAGGCGCTAACGCGAGTGGGGATGAATCTCGTGGAGCTGGACGAGGAGAACTTCACCGCTCGCTATCTTCGCGAAGGGGTCATGATCGACCTTGGGGCCATAGGCAAGGGGTATGCGCTCGAGCAGGTCGCTGAGCTGATTCGCGATTACGAGGTTCCGGGCGGCTTGATTCATGGCGGGACCAGCTCGGTGGCTGCCGTGGGCTCGCAGCCGGACGGATCAGCCTGGCAGGTTGCCATTCAAGACCCTGTGGACGCAAATAGCCTTCTCTCCGTAGCGGGCTTGCGGGATGCATCCCTCTCTGTGTCGGCGATACATGGAAAATTCTTCACCGATGCCGATGCGCGCTACGGCCACGTCATCGATCCACGTACGGGACAGCCGGTAAGAAACGCGCTTCTAGCCGCGGTGGTCTGCCCCTCTGCCACCGAAAGCGATGCGCTCTCCACGGCCCTGCTAATCAAGGGCGAGTCGTTCCTGGACATCCTCGCCGAGCGGCGCGAATCTTCCGCTCTCGCCGCGCTGCCCCTGGAAGACGGCGGCATGAGAGTTGTGATTCAAGGCAACGCCATACAAGCGCCCCAGGAATGACTATTAAGTCGACATGGTGTGGCGTAAACAGCCTCAGCGCGATTCCACCGCATGAACCGAGGTCAGGGCTGTGACCGGCGCAATTGAATCCTGTTTCAGCAGCCGCTTTGCCTCTTCGAGCAGGAAGCCCGTCTCCTTGAAAGGCTGGTAGCTGATGTCCTGCCAGCGAACCTTCCCCTTGCCGTCGATCAGGAACGTCCCGTGCAGCGGCATCTTTTCAAAGTCGTCGTATGCGTGGTAGGCCTTGAATACCCGCATGTCGTAGTCCGAGAGGAGCGGAAACGGGAATCCGCCATGCTCTTTGCTGTTTGCGCCGGTCAGCTTCAGCCCGGACTTCGACTCGGTGCCCACGGCTAAAATGGAGATTCCGGAGTCCTTGAACTCCTTCGCTGCCGGCGCGAACAGATTGAGCTGCTCCATGCACTGCGCGCAGCCGGAGCCAAGATAGAAGACCAGCAGCACCGGCTTGCCCGCTTTGGTATAGTCCTCCAGCGAGACTCGCCGGCCGTTTGTATCCCGGAGCGTCCATCTCGGCGCCGGAGACGGCTGCCACCGAAAGGGTCCGAGCGATTCCAGCCTGGGTCTCCATCCGACATCCGCGGACGGGGACTGCCGCACGCGCCAATCCGCGCTCAGGCTGAGGTCCTGCGCAATGGTCGTGAGCCTCTGAAAAACCGGCGCTTCCATATCTATGGAACCGGATATTTCCTGGAGCTTTTTGAACTCCGCACGCGCGTCATCCCGCTTCCCGCACGCATACAGGGTCTCAACCAGATTGGCCTGCGGCTGAACCTGATTCGGCTGAATCCGGGCGGCTTCGCGCGCCAGCTCCTCCGCCTTCGCTTTATCGCCCAGCGCGAGATAAAGGCGCGCGCGGCGGTCTTTCGGAATATAGTCCACGTGATCAAAGAGTGCCTTCGCCTCGGTGGTCTTCCCCGCAGCCAGCGCCGCATAGCCCTTCAGCTCGTCGAGCGCCGCTTCGACCTGCTTCACCTGAAAGTCTGAGAGCTTCTTCTCTCCAGGTTTGAGGCACGCTGCCGCAGACTGCCCGGTCGCTTTGGTCTCCCTGGTCATCCTTAGCATCGCTTCTAGCGCCGCGATCTGCTCCCGGCCCTTTGCCGCATCTCCCTTGCTGAACCAGGCGACGCCGAGAGAGCTGATTCGCTTCAGCTTCTGGTCCTGAATGCCGGTGGGCTCCAGGTAGGGAGTGCCGGCCAGCGCTATCAGCTCATCCCACAGCTCATACTCCGTCAACACTTGGAAGAGCCTTCTCCGGCCCTGTCCCGCGCTGCCAAATCCGCCCACCGTGTTGTATTTCGGGTTGCGCGGCAGCTCGACCATATTCTTGGCCAGGTCGACCGCGTCGCGAACCCGGCCGATGTAAATAAGGTCCTCGACCAGCCACTGATTGTTGTGGGCGTAGTTGTGAATCTGATCAGGGAGCACCCAGTCGCGCATCATGTGGCCGTGGTCCACGCGCGCGGACGCCTCCTGCTGCCAGGCCGCGTCGGCATAGCGTTTCAGCGAGGAGTAGGTGTGGCCCGGCATGTGCCACATATGCGCGATTCCCGGCTCGGACGGGCCGCCTCTTGCCGCGGAGTTCAGCGCGTTTTCGTCCTTGCGCCCGTTCCAGAGGTGGATTCTATAGTGGTGAATCGGGTGGAGAGGGTTCTTCGCGAGGACCTGATTCATCAGGCTGTCCAGCGTTTCGTAGTTGAATATGGGTATGCCATCGAAGCTGTGCTCCCATATAAAGAGGCACATGAATGCCTTCGCCTCGATGTCGTCCGGATACTTCTTGGTGATTGCCTCAAGCGTTTTTACGAGAGAGCGCTTTCGCGCCTTATCGATGGAGCCGTCTTTATAGTATTCCACCCAGGCGTCGATATACATGCGCTCGCGCGGTGACGCCAGGCTGCTCTTGACCGCCATCTCCCGCGCCTTCTTGATGAACTCTTTTGCCCGCGCTGCGTTACCGACGTTTGACATGCACATGCCCCAGTAGGGCATGGGGCTGCCGGGATCGAGCATGGCGGCCTGACGGAAAGAGCGTTCCGATTCGAAGTACCAGAAGCCGTGAAGCTGCGCAATGCCCTGATTGAAGAACTTCTGCGCCTCCTCGCTCGTCGTCGTGATAGGGAAGCTGACCTTGCCCATCCCCTTCATCAAATAGGCGTGCTGGCGCGGCCCCTCATTGAACGCTTCGCCGAGTATGGAGTGGCCGTGGGTCGGCGCGCGGTCGGTCTCGAGTGGCGATGGGGGTCGTTGGGTTAGGAAAGGGGAGTCGGGGTCCTGAGCATTGGCCACACAGGCAATGGCGAGTGCAGCCGCAGCTAGGCCGGCACGCAGGCAGATTCTAATCGGCATGGCAAGTTCTCCACACGGGAACAATAGCAGGGACGATGAATTCATTAGAACGATTCCGAACGGATCGCCCAACCTCCAGCTAAGGTGACACGAAACAATTATCGCATCGCCCGTACCCCCGGTGAATCGCACTCGTCCTCAGTTTTGCTCCCCC
>JBBROJ010000167.1:0-8901 GCA_038229495.1 Chthonomonadales bacterium | reverse complement strand
TCCCTTTCCAAACCACGTATACTTTGCTATACTGGAATACAGTATTATCCGCCCGACCGTACCGTGCGCCGCGCAGAGTTCCGCCGGCGCACGTCCGCATAGAGGACCACAAAAGGACAGTATCATGCCAAAGGATCGAGATAACCGCGATAGTCGGCGCGAAGAGGGGAACCAGAGCGTAGAGGAGGATCTGCCCGAATGGGAACTGCCTGAAACGCAGATGCGCGCCCTCGGTATCCTTCAAGAGATAATCCGCATGACGCCGCGAAACGACGCGCGGCTCGACTACTTGCTTCTCCTGCGTCACCAGATGGAGACCGACGAGACCCAGCTCGAGGAGGCGCAGAAGGTCATCGCGGAGTTCGAGGAGGCATACAACAAGCTCACCTCGCCCGCGAATAGAATCGGCGTCTTTATTAATAGGGTGGAAGACAGCGACCACGTGCAGATCGCGCTCGGCGACCAGGAGTACATTGCAGCCGTCGACCCGAAGCTGGAGAACCCCTCCTTTCAGGTCGGCACGCGCGTCAAGGTAAACGAGGCGTTCGCCGTTGTCGGGGACCTCGGCTACCACCCCGGCGGTCCGCTGGTCAAAATCAGCGAAGTCGTGGACGAGAACCGACTGCGCGTCTCGATGGATTCGCAGGGCATGCAGTCGCGCATCATCTACCGCGGCGGCGACCTCAAGGAGAAGCCGCTGAAGGCCGGCGACGAGGTGCGCGTGGAGCCCAACTTCAAGGTCGCCCTGGAGCATTTTCCGCAGAAGGAGACCCGCGAATACTTCCTCGAAGAGGTTCCCGTACTGCCGTGGGACCAGGTAGGCGGCCAGGAGGAGGTTATCGGGGTCATCAAGGATGCCATCGAGCTTCCCCTTCTGCACCCGGAGCTGTTCGCTCGGTTTGAAAAGCGGCCGCTCAAAGGAATCCTGCTTTTCGGACCTCCCGGCTGCGGAAAGACGCTCATCGGCAAGGCGACCGCCTACAATCTGACGAAGGAGTACAACGAGCGGACGGGCCAGAACATGCAGGAATACTTCATGTATATCAACGGCCCGAAGATTCTCAACATGTGGCTTGGCGAGACCGAGCGCATGGTGCGAGAAATCTTCCAGACCGCCCGCGAGAAGGCCAAGAACGGCCACCTCGTCTTCCTGTTCATCGATGAGGCCGAATCGATTCTGAGAACGCGGTCGTCTGGCCGCTTCCTGAATATCTCGAACACAGTGGTACCGCAGTTCTGCGCGGAGATGGATGGCCTCGTGGGCCTGGAGAATGTAGTCGTTATGCTCACGTCCAACCGCCCGGACTACATAGACCCGGCGGTCCTGCGCCCCGAGCGAATCGACCGCAGGGTTCGCGTCGCCCGGCCGGACCGCAAGGCGTCGCGGGATATTCTCGGCATCTATCTGCATAAGAATATTCCTATAGACCCGGGTCTCGTGAAAGAGCATAAGGGGGACGCGGAGGCCGCCCGAGACGAGCTGCTGGACCTGGCGACCGAATACCTTTGGCGGCGCGCTGACGAGACCGAGTTCCTGGAGGTGCACCTGCGCAGCGGCAGCGTGGAGACGCTCTACTGGCGCGACCTGGTCAGCGGCGCTCTGCTCAAGTCGGTCATCGAGCGCGCCAAGGACTTCACTATTAAGCGGAGCATAGACAAGCGGTCCGATACCGAGGGCGTCACGCTGGACGACGTGCAGAAGGCCATGCGCGTGGAGTTCAAGGAAAACGAGATCTTTCCTAAGAGCGACACGCAGGAGGACTGGCTCAAGCTGCTCGACTACGAGCCGGACAACGTCGCCACGGTCAAGCCGATCAAGACCAAGAAGAAGCAGGCGGCAAGTCGTAAGAATATCATCTAAAAGCAGTGGTCAGTGGTCAGTGGTCAGTGGTCAGTGGTCAGTGATCAGCTAGCGGCTTCCCAACTGACCACTGATCACTGACCACTGACCACTGACGACATGGCAAGACTCTACGGAATCGAAACGGAATACGGCATCGCAGTCGAGGGGCGCGGGGCGGGCGACCTGATTCAGGAATCCATCGCTCTCGTTCGTGCCTACGATGGTCCCCATGTGACCGGCTGGAACTATCGCGGCGAAGACCCGCGGCGCGACATGCGGGGCTTCACGGTTGAGCGGCTCTCGACGAATCCCGACGACGCGCAGTTCGACGCTCCGGGCACGCCGCCCGTGTCCTCCTCGGATGAGCGGAGCGACCGAATCCTCGGCAACGGGGCCCGGCTATACAACGATCACGGTCATCCTGAATACAGCACGCCTGAATGCTCCAACCTGCGCGATCTCGTGGCGCATGACAAGGCCGGCGAACGTATCGTCTGGGAGTGCGCTCAGCGCCATACGCATAATCTCGCTCTGCCGACGAGCATCTACAAGAACAACACCGACTATCACGGCGCAAGCTACGGAACGCACGAATGCTATCTCATGCGCCGCGACGTGCCGCCCGATACGCTGATTCGCTCGCTGATTCCCTTCCTCGTTACGCGCCAAATATATGCGGGCAGCGGCAAGGTAGGAGTGGAGGTGGATCGAGGAAAGCAGGGCCTTTTCCAGCTATCTCAACGTGCCGATTTCTTTAGTGTCGAGGCGAGCGTGGATACCTTGCACAACCGCCCGCTGGTCAATACCCGCGACGAGCCGCACGCGACGCCGCGCAAATATCGCCGCCTGCACGTCATTATCGGCGACGCGAACATGAGCGAATGGGCGACCGCGATCAAGGTGGGGGCGCTCGGCCTCGTGCTGACGCTTCTGGAGCAGGGGTGGGAGCCGAAGCTTCGAATCAAGGACCCGATTCAAACCCTCAAATCCATATCTCGGGACCAGACGCTTCGATGGCTGGTGACTCTGGAGGATGGTTCTACTATCAGCGCGGTGGACGTTCAGCGCATGTATCTTCAGGAGGCCCGGTGCAGCTTGAGCGGCTCGCCTCCCGATGCGGACTGGACAATTTCGGAGTGGAGCCGGGTGTTGGACGACCTCGACCGCGATATCATGCTGGCAAAGGACCGCGTGGACTGGATTGCCAAGCGGAGCCTTCTGGAGCAATACATGGAGGCCGAGAAGATCGGTTGGGACGATCCGTTCATGCAGTCTCTCGACCTGGCCTACCACGACCTCGACCCCCGGCAGGGCCTCTATGCAGGTCTCGAGGAAGCGGGCGAGATGCGGCGACTGGTCACCGACAAGCGAATCGAAGCGGCCATGTCCTGCGCGCCGGACGATACGCGCGCATATCTGCGCGGCCTCTTCGTCAAACGATTCGGCACCGCAATACGCTCCATCGGCTGGAACGGTGTCGCCTTCGAGCATGGAGACGAGGATTTCGTGTTCGATATGAACTCGCTGGTGCGGCCGAACGTACGCCTGCTTAACGAGAAGATGGCCGCGGCAAATAGCCTTGACGAGGTAATCGAGGTGATTGGAAGCAAGCCGCACATCGCTGACGGCTCAGCCAGAAGGGCATTATGAGCAAACTGGAGACCGGATGGCCGTCTTACATCGCGCTTGATGAACGAGGACGGCCGATTGTCGAAGGAACAACCATCAAGGTCAAGCAGCTCGTACTGAACGTGCGTGGATCTGAAGGAAAGCCGGAACAGGTCGCATAGGATGCGAATATCTCCCTTGCTCAGTTTCACGCGGCTTTGCTCTAATACTACGACCATCAGCGTGAGATGGATGAAGAGATCGAACAGGACATCCGTAATGTTAGAGAGATAATGGCAAGGCAGTCTCCTTCTCGTATAACGCGCAAGTTATTAGAGGAGAGGCGCCAGGCAGCTCTCCAGAAGAAAAGCGCGTGATTCTTCTCTATACGGACGAATGCTTCCGTGGTCAGATTGTTATGGGATTACGGCACAGAGGCTTGGATGTCTTCACGGCGCAGGAGGATGGACGCAATAATACGCCGGACCAGTAAGTGCTGGATCGCTCAGGCAAGCTTGGGCGGTTATTATATTCGGAAGACACAGACCTGATAGTCGAGGCGGCGCAAAGGCAGGAATTGGGCGTTCCATTCATGGGTATTGTCTATGGACATTCGGCCAACGTGTCGATAGGCACATGCGTGAAGGATCTTGAGCTCATTATGACTTGCAGTGAGCTTGAGGAGTACGCGAACAGTCTTGTACGCCTCCCGTTGTAAATGTTTGGGGGGGCCACTATGTCCCTGCTCAATGGAATTAAGGCGGACGGCAATACGGAGGTATCGAAGACATTTTGAGCAGAGAGACCTATTCCAAGGACGTGGAGTTTACCTGCCCGCATTGCAAGGCGCGTAACAACGCTACCCTCTGGCCCCGCATCGACGCCGAATCGGCCCCGGAGATTATGGACCAGCTGTACGCGGGCACGCTCTTCGACCATGTCTGCTTCCATTGCCACCAGCCGACCGCTCTCGACCACACGGTGCTGATCGAATTTGTGCCGTCCCAAACCGCGATCCTGAATTCGCCGCCGAACGACCCGCTCGCGGAAGCTGTAAAGTCGTCCGATGCCGCCCTGGCCGGTTACCACCTGCGCCGGGTAACCGATTCCAACACGTTGCGTGAGCTTGCACTGGTGATTCGGGATGGATTGGACGATGCGGGGATGCTTCTCCTCAAGCACATGCTCGCCGCCCGGGTTATGGATGATCGCGGCGAGCCGCCCGTGCTTTGCAACTACGAATCGACAATGCGCGACGGTCAAAGACAGTGGTTTGAATATGTACTGTTCCAGAACGAGGAGAGCGAACCCGAGACTCTTGCGGTGCCCATGTCGGCGTATGAGAGCGTGCTTGAAGTCGCACGGGAGAAACGTGAATGGGCTTGCCCCTGCGGCGAGTGGATCGATTGGGACGAGGATTCTGCCCGGAAGCTGTGGGAAGGAAAGACTTCGGTAGACCAACCGATTCGCGAGATGGAGGAATCTCTATGAACCTACACTTACAGACATTAGTTAATGACATTAGCTCTGCTTGCCGTGAACTAAACCAAAGAGCAGGAAGTTTCCAGCGCACCGAAAAAGTATACACCCAACGATAACCCGCGAGCGAACCGCGTCCGAGAGGAGAATTCGCAAGGAGAAGCCGTTATGATAATCCGTGGAGAAGAGCGAATCACCCGGCCGATGCCAACCGGCCCTGAACGCAAAGAGGGCGACGGCGGAGGTCCCAACAAGCCCGACGTAAAGCGTCCCGATACGAACGATCTATTGAAGCGAATGAAGCGGGTTGACCCCGACGCTGCGCGCCGCTACCGCCAGCGAAGCGGACAATAGGATAATTTTAGATTTTAGATTTTGGATTTTAGATTGGAATTTGGAACAATGAATGCCGGCAAATGATCTCTATAGCCTTCTGCAAACAGGCGGACAGCCCGTAATATCGCCGCCCGCCTTCTCAACTCACGACTCACGACTCTCGACTCACGACTCTCTCTTGCAAGTGCACGGCACAACCGTCATCGCCGTGAAGTACAGGGACGGAGTGATCAATGTGGGCGACCGACGGGCGACCGCCAACTTCGCCGTCATGTTCGACCGGGCGGAGAAGGTATTGCCCATCGACGACTACACGCTGCTTGCGATCTCCGGCTCGTTTGCCCGCGCGCTGGAGGTGGTCCGCTATCTGCGCACGACCTTCAAATATTTCGAGCGGAGCCAGCTTCAGCCCATGAGCCTCGACGGCAAGCTCTCCGAGCTGGCAAAGGTTATCGCGGCGGGAGTTCCGGCGGCCATGCAAGGAATCGGCGGCGTCCTGCCTATCCTGACCACTTATGACCGGCAGTCTAACGAGGGTCGTATCTTCTTCTATGACGGGATGGGCGCGCGATTTGAATCCACGGAGTTCGGCGCGGCTGGCAGCGGCTCGATGCAGATTCGCGGTGTATTCGATTACATCGTCAAGACCAAAGGTCCTTTCCACTCCATGAGTCGCGAGGATGCGCTGCGGGAAGCGCTCATGCTTCTCGACATCGCCGCCGACCTAGACGCCGCGACCGGAGGCTGGTCAAAGCACTTGCCGCTGGCTAAAACTGTCACTGCGGAAGGCATCGCCGACGTCCCGCACGATGAGCTCCTGGCCGCTGTCGCGAACATCGACAAGCTTAACACGCGCGGACTGTAAACAGAAGGAAGTCAGAAGACGGAAGCCGGAATTCAGAAGACAAAAGAACGGCCGCAATTGGGCAAACGCTCTTCCGAATTCCGACTTCTGACTTCCATTCCCAAAGGATCCCAATGGTTTTTAACCCGTTTGATTATAATGAGGCAACCCGGCATCGGCGCGATTCGGTGGAGGACCGCCTGCGAGAGGGAAGTCCGGTAATCGGTATTAGCTATGACAAGGGACTGCTCCTACTGACCGTCCGCCGTACCCAGCGCAAAGTGTTCGAGGTCTATGACCGACTCATCTATTCGGCTATCGGCAACCAGTCCGACATCGAGGCGATTCGTGTCGGGGCTATCGACGTGGCGCATAAGGAAGGCTACGACCGCAGTCCGGACGACGTAACGATTCAGCGAATCGTCGGATTCGCGCTCAGCCCTCCTTTGAAGCGGCTGTTCGGCGATACCTTCAACGCGCAGCCTGCCGTAATCCGCGCCGTCTTTGGAGAACTGGGCAAAACGCCGCGGGAGGACCTCTTCTTCGTCCTCAACTACGACGGCGAATACTCTCAGCATCAGACCTTTGCCGCCGTCGCGGGCACGCAGGAGGCCGAAGATCGCATGGCGCTCTCGCTTATGGGAGTAGGACCGGAAACGACTCGCGAGCAGGCGCTGGAGCGCGCCTTAAAAGCATGGGCTGCGGGCGCAATGGAAGCACGCCGGCGCGGCAGCGGCAAGGATGACGAAGACGAGAATCCGCTGCGTGACATCGATGAAGAGGAGCAGATCGCAGGATTCCTCCGCACGGAGTTGAAGACCGGACAGGTCGAAGCCGGTATACTGGAGCGATTCACGACCCGCGAAAGCAAGTTCCTCCTCCTCGCCGCCGCCGACCTTAAAGAGCTTCTGAAAGAATATAAATAACCACGGGGAGAACCGGGGATTCTTTGACAGGATTTGCGGGATTGGTCTGATCCACTGAATCCTGTGAATCACGTCTAAAATGTCTTTCCCCGTGTCCCCGTGCTCCCCGTGGTTTCATCACAGGTGTTCTATGGAAAAGCGTATCTTCGGGATTGAGACCGAATTCGGCTGCATGGTCCGCGACCCCAGCGTCGGCACGGCGGAAGAGGTGGTCGAGGCCGTAAAGGACCACGCTTTCTACGAAAAGCGGCTCGGCGTAATTGATCTGCACGCGCGTGATTATGCCTTTGAGCCCGCGCGCGCCGGCGGCTTCCTGCGCAACGGGGGCCGGCTCTATATCGACGCAGTCGGCAGTCACGAGGAGTACGCGACGCCCGAATGTACGGACCTGGAAGACCTGGTTACGCACGATAAGGCAGGGCGCGCGATTCTTCAGTCGGTGCTCGACGATCTCGGAATCGCGGACGCGGTCAGCTTCCACAACAACGCCATCGATCACTTCGGCGGCCATACCTTCGGCTGCCACGAAAACTACCTCGTCCAGATCGAGGACCGCTTCTTTACCGACGCCCTCAGCTACCTCCTGCCCTTCCTCGTTACGCGCCAGATATTCGCGGGCATAGGGCGGGTGGGCGGCCACCGGCTGACGAGGCCCAGCAGCAAGTCCAACATCATGACGCTCGGCGAACATGAGGTGGATTACGTGTGGGTCAGCAATTTCTATGGTGTCGAGATCGATCCGACCGTTGATTTCCAGCTCTCGCAGCGCGCCGACCACATCGTCAAGACCATCTCGTCCCGCGTCCGATTCAACCGCGCGATCATCAATCCGAAGTGGGACAGCTACTACACCTACTCGAACCTGCACCGGCTCCACATTCTGTTCGGCGAATCGAATATGAGTGAGTATGCCGAGATGCTGAAGGTCGGAACGACCTGTGTTGTGCTCGATCTCATCGAGGAGGGAGTCGTGCCGCAGGACGTGGAGATTCTCGATCCGCTGGAGACACTGCGGTCCGTCTCCCGTGACCCTAAGATGCGCTGGCTGGTAAAGCTGCGCAGCGGCAAGACCATTACCGCTGTCGATCTCCAGCGCCGTTACCTGGCCGCCGCGCGCGAGAAGCTGGACCGCAAAGACCCGCAGACCCAGCTCGTCCTGCGCGAGTGGGAACGGACGCTGAACGAGCTTGAGCACGATCCGCTCTCCACCTCGGGCCGGCTCGACTGGTCCGCCAAGAAGGTGCTCTATCAGCAGTATATCAACGAAGAGGGAGCTACATGGCAGGATGACGTGATGCAGTCGCTGGACCTGGAGTACCACAACATCAATCCCGAAGCCAGCCTGTTCACCGGATTGGAGCAGGCGGGACTGATGGAACGCATTACAACGGATGAGCGCGTCGAGGAGGCCATGACAAACGCTCCAGATAACACGCGGGCCTTCGGGCGCGGCCAGATCGTAAACCAACTCCTCACCCATCCCGGCACGCGCTACGTCATCGATTGGGACGCCATCTACATCGAGCGCAACCGCCAGCTCGACCTCAAGAATCCCTTCCACACGTATGAAAAAGAGAGCATGCGGTTTTTGAGAGGGATATAGCGAGCAAGCAGCGAACGTTAGAGCATGGATCGAAATGAGTTCAAGGAGTTATCGCGAACGCGGATAGCCGATGCGAAAGCGCTTCTTGATGCCCGTAGCTTCTCAGGGGCTTACTATCTGTCTGGGGATGCTGGAGAATGTGCGTTGAAGGCATGTATTGCCAGGAAGGCGAGGCGGTTCTCTTTTGCGCCCGATAGGAAAACGATTGAGAAGATTTACACTCACGATCTCGTCGGGCTTGCGAAAGTCGCAGGTTTAGCTG
>JBBROJ010000166.1:0-9015 GCA_038229495.1 Chthonomonadales bacterium | reverse complement strand
CTGGGCGGCGAGGAGCCGGCGAACATGGTCCAGAAAGGCGCGCTGCGGGTTCTCTTCCCCCGGAGAGAGGCGCTGCGCGTGCTCCCTGGCCAGGAGGAGAAGCTGATGAATCGCGAGACGGCTCTGGCGCGCGTGAATGGTTTCGTCCACCATCAGATCACGCAGATAGCGCGCCGGTCCGAAGAGGTAGCGGGTAAAGAATGCGAAGGCGTTTCCTCGGTAGGCCAGCGGATCGAGATGCGCATGCAGCTCTTCGAAGGCTGATACTCCGCATCCTGCAAGCGCGCGCGGAAAAGGGATGCCGAGTGATTTCGCCCGGTCGAGAACGGCGGTCACTTCATCGAGAGTCGCCGCATATTCGGGCTTCCGAGCGACCCTGAGCAATCCCTGACCATGCCCCTCGCACGCGAGGGAGAGCAGGGCGAGCATATCTCGCGCTTCCGGGCGCGAGAAGAGATCGCCCAGATAGACGACCGGCACGCCCCGTTCCTCCAGAAGGGCTGCCATCTTCTCTGCCTGCGTGTTCGTGCGGCAGAGCACCGCCTGATCGCGCAGCGGGATTCCACTAGCCTGGAAATCGCGAATCGAATCCGCGATTCCGGCAGCCTGCGCGGATTCGTTCTCTGCCTCCGCATAGACGACCGCGTCCTCTTGGGGACCCCGCATCGACTCCCATTCGGAGGGGGATGCGCCAGGCGTAGACATGGAATCGGCGGCGTGGCCGAACATCTTGACGATGGGGGAGCGCGACCGGTAGTTGATATCCAGCGTAAGCTCGCGCGCGCCGGGGAAGTCTTGCGCGAACTGCGTGACGTTTGCCGGGGCCGCGCCCCGGAATCCGTATATAGCCTGCCGCAGATCGCCAACCGCCCATATCCCTTTGCCCTCGCCGGCCACCTCCTTGACAAGTAGGGCGCTCGCGCGGTTGATGTCCTGATATTCGTCGACGAGAATCTGAGGGTATTCGGCCCGCACCTGTTCTTTCACGTTGGGATGGTTCCTCAGAAGCTCCACCGCGCGCATGATGAGGTCGCCGAAGTCGAGCTTGCCCTCCATCTGTAGAATCGCCCGCCATTTCGCGTATACACCGGCCACTTCCCGGAGTCGGGCGGCGGCGCGCTCCGCTTTCTCGTCTCCCGGTTGGGAGTGCATCTGCCGGACAAGCGCGTCGAACTGCTCGGGCGTGATCAGCTCGTCCTTGGCGCGGGAGATAGCTGAAAGGATGTCGCGAAAAGGGTACGAGGGGTTGTGCAGGTACTCCAGCGCCCGCAGGTTCAGGTCCGCGAAGTGGCGCTCAAGAAGGGCGATGGCGTCCAGCGGATCGAGCAGCGCGGGTCGGGGCGGCAGGCCCAGGCGATCTCCGAACCGTCTTAGAAGCTCCAGGCCGAAGGCGTGGAACGTCCCTATCCATAACCTGCGCGCGGGGTCGCCTGCGACCGCCGCTAAACGCTCGCGCATTTCGTTGGCGGCTTTGTTGGAGAAGGTGAGCGCAAGAATCCGCTCCGGCGGCGTGCCGTTTTGCAGGAGAAAGAGGATTCGCCCGACGAGCGTGCGAGTCTTGCCCGTTCCCGGCCCCGCAACAACCAATACAGGACCCTGATTCACTTCGGCGGCAGCACGCTGACTGGGGTCCAGGTCAAATACCAGTGTAACTTCCGCGGGCGGCAAAAGGAGGGGCGATTCAGCCACGTCAAGAAGCAGCGCATCCGCCAATTGCGCCAGGACCATGCCTTCCGATAAGCCGGCCTCGCTCGCAATCCGGTCGGGCATCATGCCTTGCCCGAAGCAATCCCGAAGCAGGGGAGCGGGCAGGAGAAAGGCGGCGGCGAAAATATTGGCTTCGGTTTCGCGCTTCTGAACCGGGCTATATCCGCTTACGTAGCTTTCGCCGTAGGGAAGCGGCTCGGCTATGGGGTCCGCGACAATATCTTCCGTGCCGCAGCCCTCGGATTCGTCGTGCAGCCACCAGTGGGCCAGTTCGTGTGCAAGGTTGAACGCGATCGTTTCCGGCGGCAGATCAGCGTTATATATGATTCCCTGGGCTTCGCGATCCAGAAGCGCCAGCGCGCCCGCCAGCGCGGGATCGCCGGGTGATGTTCCGGTGACCCACAGCCCGGCATGACCGAGGGCGGACTGAACAATTCGGTCCGCCCTCTCAAGCGTAGGCTCAGTACCGGTGACTTCTCGCCGCCTCTGGTCCGCCAGGTGTCGAATCGCGGCCCATCCCGCCAAAATCAGCTCTCCATTTCACCCGCGCGATCTCTCGCTTGCGCCCGCCAGAATGTTTTGTCCTCTTCCGAGAGGCTGCGGCTCGATTCGACGGCCTCCTCAAAATCGCTCTGTTCCGTCATGCGAGGCGCGGCATCGGCTTTATAGCTTGCCTGCGCGGAGAGCGTCGGCGGCAGCCGCAGGTAGCTCGAAATTGTTTCAACGGTCCGGTCCAGCGCTTCGGCCAATCGCTGAATCAACGCCGCCGGAATCGACGCGGGCCTGAACAGCCGCTGATTCAGCTTGACTACTTCCAGCGGGCTGAGGCGGAGGCGCTGGGCGAGAGCGGGCGTAGTGAGACCGCGCTGCCTGGCCGCTTCCGAGAGACTTGTCGGCGCCGGGGACTCGAATCTCTGTTCCGTTCCTTCCGCCGCCATCAACCTGGCCCGAATCTCGCTCGCCTTCGCAAGGAATGCCGTTTCGGCTTCCGGTGTCGCCAACTCTGCATTATAGATCGCTCCACGCTCGAATACATAGCTGTTTGCCGCATATTCGATAATCTCTTTCGCATACGCGGAGTGTGCGTCCACGAACGCGGCAAGATTAGCGCCGCCGGGGCCGGCAGCGGCGATGGCATCTTCGTAGGATGCAAGCACGGTATTACTATCTTCCTGAATCATTTCTCAGCTCCTAAACTATTCACTTTAGGCGCTTAACCGCGCCAGGGTTCCAGGTGTTTGCGCGCTCGAGCCAGATAGTTACGAACCGTGCGCGACGTTACTCCTAGATGGACCGCAATCGATTCCTCCGTCCAGCCTTCATGCTCCGCAAGGAAGAAGGCGGACCGCAGCGGCTCCGGAAGGCTGTCGAGCGCGGCGCGGACCAGCGACGCCGACTCTGGATCCGTGGCAGACAGATCGGGCATCTGCTCCAGCGGGTCCAGAGAGCTTTCGGCATCGGAGGCTCCGGTGAGCACGACTTCATGCTCCTGTATCCGCTGATGCCGCTTTTTGGCGTCGATCAATTTGCGGTTGAGGCAGATACCGAATCGTACCTCCCAGAACTCATCGGCCGGTTCCAAACTCAGCCAATCTTCGTACAGCTCTCCAAGCAGGTCATTCTTCAATTCCTCAACTTGATCGCGCGAAATGCCGTAGATGCGGGCCAGCGATTGCATCACACCGCGGCTGATCCGCTGGATCAGAATCTCAGCAATTTGCCAGGCATCCTCCCGGCGTCCGCTTCGGCACATGGATCGCACGAGATAGACCAGCGTCTCCAGCCCTGGGCAGTCGGGCTGATGGAAGTCGCAGTTGGCTATCCGCCGCCAGAATGCACTTGGGGGCAGTCGATCCAATTCAGCAATGTCCGCAAGGACACCCTTTTCACGGGTGTAGCCACGACTCAACGGATACGGTTCAATTGCAGCCGTTCCCAACAATCACTCCTGCGGTTCCATTCCGTCTCTGTGCATGTCACTCTATGACGCGGCGCAGAACCGGAAAATAGCAGCAAAAAGATCGTTTCGATGAAAATGTGAAAATAGTTTTGGGCAGCATTCCGCATTCGACTGCCGTTGACTAGTAGGAAAGTGGAACGCCGATTTGGGCGGCAAGTTATTATTAATCAAGATTACGCCGCTGAACGCAGGAACACCTGCTATCACACTGACGCGGCGCTGAGCCGTAATAAGACAGACCAGGAGAAGCGCTATGAACAAAAACATTTGGATCGATGCGGACGCGGCAGACGAGCTTGAGGATTCTACGGTGGGCTCCGTCTATGAAAGTATCGAGACGAATCTCTGGCAGGCGGACGGTTATCTTGCGCAGGGGGCGACCGGTCTTGCCACGGAGTGTCTGCGTGCCGCGTGGTTGGAATACGTCCGGTTCCGCGACATCCTGGTCGTGTACGGCGGGATCTACGGCGAGGATTTGGGCGGAAAGCTGGTTCGGGCGTTGGTAGAGCGAGCGGGAGATTCCGCGGCGTCGCTGGCTCTAGGGACGGAGCCGAAAGGCCGGCTTGTTTGGGACGCGCTGATCGCCGCGTGAAGCGAATGCGGCTTAGCCGGCAGGAATCCCGTGAATCGGAATGGAACGATAGTTGACAATTGCGTTTCCATCGTTCCATAATGTTAATCACGCACAATATAAAAGGCAGCGAGCAGACAAATGACAATTCAGTCAAACAATCAAGATGGCAGGGAGGCTTCGCCAGTGTCGGTTAATACCGCGCCGCGCGGCGTCCTGCTGCGCCGTCGGGACTGATACCCGCCGTTCGCATACTCGCCACGTTTACAGGACGCCGCCTCTGAGATTAGAGGTGGCGTCTTATTTTTTGGGTCCGTTACAACCGCTCCGATAAAGGAGGTTTCCGATGAATCCGACTGAAGACAAATACTATGCGATCCGCCACACTTCCGCGCATCTGATGGCGCAGGCGGTTGGCGAGCTGTTTCCAGGAGTAAAGTTTGCCATTGGGCCGCCCATTGAAGACGGCTTCTACTATGACTTCGATCTGCCAGAGCCAATCAAAGAGGAAGTCTTGCCGCGGATTGAAGAGAAGATGCGGGAGATTGCGGCGCGAGACCTGCCGATTCATGGCATGGAGATGGAACGCGGCGCGGCCATCAAGTTCATGGAGGAGCTTGAGCAGCCGTACAAGGTCGAGCTGATAAACGACCTGCCCGTGGATGAGAGGATCACTTTTTTCGAGCAGGGCGACCACAAGAAGGACGGCTGGATCGACCTCTGTCGCGGCGGCCACGTGGCAAGCCTCGGTGCGCTGAAGCATTTCAAGCTACTGCATACCGCTGGCGCTTATTGGCGGGGCAGCGAGAAAAACAAGATGCTGACCCGCGTCTACGGGACCGCGTGGGATTCCGAGGAGGAGCTGCTCGACTACCTGAATCGGCTTGAAGAGGCTAAGAAGCGAGACCACAGGAAGGTCGGCAAGGACCTGGGCCTGTTCGTCTTCGCCTCGGAGGAGATAGGATCGGGAATACCGCTCTTCCTGCCCAAGGGGGAGATGCTGCGCCACCTAATGGAATCGTACGTGCGCGACGTGCAGACCCGCTACGGCTACCAGCACGTCTGGACCGGCCATCTGGTGCGGGAGAACCTATATAAGAAGAGTGGCCATTACGACAATTACAAGGACGTAATGTTTCCGCCGATGCACGACGAAGACGCGGATATTACGTACCGGCTGAAGCCGATGAACTGCCCGTCGCACATGACGCTCTACAATCATAGCGGCGTGAAATCGTATCGGGATTTGCCGCTTCGGTTCGCCGAGTTCGCGACGCTTTACCGGTATGAGAAAGCGGGGCAGCTCAACGGCCTCACCCGCGTGCGCGCGCTTACGCAGGACGACTGCCACATCTTTTGCACGGAGGAACAGGTCGAGAGCGAGTTCGGCCTGGCGCTGAACCTGATTCGAGAGGTGCTAAACCGGTACGGTTTCCACGACTATCGCGTGAGGCTCTCGCTGCGAGGCGAAGAACCGGGCGGCAAGTATGTAGAGGACGTCGATAAGTGGAACCGCGCCACGAATGCGCTTCGCCGTGCGCTGGATGCCAACAACGTGGAGTATTTCGAAGCTCCCGGCGAGGCCGCGTTCTACGGTCCCAAGGCGGACTTCCAAACAAAAGATGTTCTGGGCCGGGAGTGGACGGCCTCTACGATTCAGGTGGACTTCATCCAGCCCGCCCGACTCGGCTGCACCTACATCGATGACGAGGGCAAAGAGCAGACCCCGGTCGTGCTGCACCGCGCGGTAACCGGATCCACCGAGCGATTCATGGGCCTGCTCATCGAGCAGTATGGCGGCGCTTTTCCGCTCTGGCTGGCCCCGGTGCAGGTGATGCTGCTCCCGATCTCGGACGCTCAAAAGGAGTATGCGGAGGGCGTTGCGGCTCAGCTTCAGGCGGTGGGATTCCGCACGGAGATCGATTCCCGATCGGAGCGGGTGGGCAAGAAGATCGCGGAGGCGGAGGTGCAGAAGACGCCCTACATGCTCATCATGGGCAAGCGGGATGTGGAAGCATGCGCTGTCTCGGTACGCAAGCGTGGCGAGGGCGATCTCGGCGCAATGAGCGTCGAAGACCTCATCGCCCGTCTGAGGTCGGAGTTGTAGAGTGATGAGGGGCGGTAGTAATGCCGCCCCTCCATTGATCGGTGCGATATTCAAGACCCGTCGGATATCTCGTTTGGACTTATTGCTCGATCACTCCGAGGCGGACCGATCCCAGCATCGCGCCGGGTCCATTCTTCTGTACCAATCTGAGTCGTACCGGTCTTCCGCCCGCCGCCTCTATTGCCGCAATTCCCCGGGTAAGGAAGACCGCCTGGCGTTGTTGGTCGGTGGTCAGGGTCGAGAGGAGCAGGCTTCCGTCAATCACAGCCTGCCTCTTCGCGGGGGAGAGGCAGGCGTAGAAGAGATCGGTGCGGTACTGCGTATGCATTCGAGCCGCGTCCTGTGCGAACGGAAGCAGAACAATACTGTTGTACATTACTTGGTCTGATTGAGAACCGTTACCACTGGGAACGCTTGCTGATTGTTCAAACCGTTTCCTTTGCGCGTCTGTGTTGTCATCGGGCTGGTAGAGCATGAGGCCCGTTTCGATCTGCCACCGCGACAAGCTCGTGACGACTTCCGACTCCCAATCCAACTGCTTCCTCAGAGCGGCGGATCTCTGTTCCGTGAGGGTACCGGCAGCCGCGCTATGGTCGGCCTCGTCCTTAGCCTTCTGCGATAACCAGCGGCGCAATAGCGGTGCTGGAGCTTCTAGCCGGTCATCGCGATACCAGCGATTATTCCGAACAAGATAGATGTTGTCGGAGGTCTTCTTCCAACTCTGGTCGTGCTGGACGGCTTGAAGATCGAGTTGGTCATCGACAGGGCCGGGTACCGGCCTGTTCGCATCCACGGAAAGCATGGGGACTCCGCCGTGTGAGTAGTAATCGGACACGAACTCGATGCCGCTTTTCCGCCCCAGCCAATCCAGATCGGCCTGTCTACTGTACCGAGATCGTGGCGATTTTGGATCTTTTGGCAGCTCGTTCTGCCAAACACGGCTTTTGTGGATCGCTGCTAGCTCACGCCATGCCGAAGGCGCAGACTTGCCTAGTTGATCTGCAAGCGCTGCTAAACGCGTGTGGTCCGGCATCGCCGCATACAGTTCCGGCACAGGCGGAATATTGACGCCAAATGCCGTGCCGCACGTGCTCCCATCCGGAAAATACACGGATGCCTGGAGGCTGAAGCCGCCATTTGTGAATAGGACCACGGCATGATCGAAGTCGAGGGAGTCTGCAAATTTGAAGCGGATGGACCTGACGCGCCGCTGGACTGTTTCCGCGACTGGCCCCGGAAGCGCTCGGAGGTTGATCGCGATTGCACCTTCGTCGTCAGTGAGGCCAAATCTTACTGCGCCAACGCGGTAGAAGGCCGCATCATTCAGGTTGGCTGCAATACTGCCCTGGAGATCCGCTGAGAGCGAGGAGAAGAACTCGTGATGAACGATGCGTTCCTGTTGCGCGCGCGGGTCGCTCCGCTCCACGGGTTCCCGGTCGCCGGGCGTTGGCCGTTCAGGGCCATGCTGAAGCGCGGCGAAGATGGCCTTGCGCTGAGCGGCGAAGGCACGCTCGCGTTCGGCCAGGTAGAGTTTCCACCACCTATTCCGCCTCCCTACAGCCTCTTCCGCCATCACAAACAGGTAACCGGAGTCGCCTGTGAGGGGCTGCCACTCTCCTGGAACCATTGTGGCAATTGCATGCATTAAGGATATAAGAGGCCGATCCTCGAGGCGAATATGCAGCTTCAGGTCGGCGCATTCTCTGCCGCACAACAGGTTGAGCTTATCCGAGCTTGCGCGCTTCAATACTTCGGCCAGCGATTCGCCGGTTACGGAAAGCGACATCTTGTGGTTTAGACGCGGGTCGGCGTCTAAACCATTCGGCTTCGACTGAGCAAATACGGCCACCGCAACCAGGACCATCACCGCTGTCATAAACGACGCCGTGGCTTGCCCTTTACGCGTCCGTGTCACCATATGTTTCACCTTTGATCACCGCATTCGAGGACTCAGTCCGCCGATGTGCCAGCGGTCAGCGGACTGCGTTGTCTGATCCCATTAACCGTTATAGGAATAGTAATGGTCGCCCGTTGATGCGTCCCAACTGATGTGGTCCGGCGGGTTCACTGTATAGCCGTGAGCCACGGCCCATACGTCAAAAGTGCCTGTCTGCGCCGATGGGAACCACTGAGCGCGGAACCAGAGAGTCGTATCTTCCGGATAGCGATGATCTCCAGCACCCCCTTGCCCTACCGAAATTCCGGACCATGAAGTGGTCCAGGTCCCGACCAGGCCAACATGGAAATCCACAGTCTCCCGGACGCTGCTGGTACCGGTAAGTGTAACCAGACAGGCCATGTCGACAAACCCACTCGCACCGTTAAATGCATCGACCTGGAGAGTTGCTGTGGCGGCGCGTGCTGGCACACAGGCACATAAAATCAGCGCGCAGACCACGCTTGCGAACAGACCCTGCACTTTCCGCTTCATTGTCAGTCCTCCACGTTGGGCGAGACCAGATTCGCTAGCGATTAGCGAGCGTTCGCCCGATCCACCTGAGTATAGCGGATTCATTTTTTTTTTTTGCTATACTCACTCTTTGTCTACATGGTAAAGTTGGCATGCCGATCCATACCACCCAGGGTCGCACTATTGGTAAAACGAACGTATGCTCGCGCTATACTTAAGCGATACTGCTACCAGTAACTGCCCTACATGCTCATCATGGG
>JBBROJ010000165.1:0-9025 GCA_038229495.1 Chthonomonadales bacterium | reverse complement strand
GAAATACCAACGTTGATGGCTGGCCGGACGCCGGAGTAGAACAGATCGCTCTCCAGGAATATCTGGCCGTCCGTAATCGAGATGACGTTCGTGGGGATATAGGCCGAAACGTCGCCCGCCTGCGTCTCGATAATCGGCAGCGCGGTGAGGGAGCCGCCTGTCCCGGGCAGGCGCCGAAGCTCCTGGTCCTCGGCTGCGGCTTTCTTCCCGGTGCTCTGGCCGTGCTCGCCTTCGTAAACCTTGCCGTCCACTCCTGTCTTCGTATCCGCGGGAGCGCCCTTCGGCACGATGATGTAGTCCTCGCGGAGCTTGGCAGCGCGCTCCAGAAGACGGGAGTGAATGTAGAAAACGTCTCCCGGATAGGCTTCGCGTCCCGGCGGCCTGCGGAGCAGCAGAGAGACCTGGCGGTAGGCCGCCGCATGCTTGGAAAGATCGTCGTACACGAGAAGGGCGGCGCCTCCCTGGTCACGGAAGTATTCGCCAATCGTGACGCCCGTGTACGGAGCGATGTATTGCATCGGGGCCGGGTCGGCGGCGGTCGCGGAGACCACCACCGTATACTCCATCGCGCCGTGCTCTTCCAGCATGCGGACCACGTTGCGGACTGTGGACTGCTTCTGGCCGATGGCGACGTAGACGCAGATGACGCCGGAGCCTTTCTGGTTGATGATCGTATCCAGGGCGACAGTCGTCTTGCCCGTCTGCCGGTCGCCAATGATGAGCTCGCGCTGGCCGCGGCCAATCGGAATCATGGAGTCGACGGCCTTGATACCGGTCTGAAGCGGCTCCTTTACGGGCTGACGCTCGACCACGCCCGGCGAGCGCGCCTCGATTGGACGCCGCTCGGAGGAGACAATGGGACCCTTGCCATCGATGGGGTCGCCCACGGCGTTTACCACGCGGCCCACCGCCGCGGGACCGACCGGCACGGAGATAATGTTTCCCGTCAGGCGGACCGTCGTTCCCTCGCTGATCTGCGTGTCGGCTCCGAGGATAACGGCTCCGACGTTGTCCTCTTCCAGGTTCAGCGCCATCGCGCGGATGACGTTGTTCTCCTCGTCAACGATGGCGTTGCCCTTTTTGTCGATGAATTCGAGCATCTCGCCGACCATGCAGTTCTGCAAGCCGTAAATGCGGGCGATCCCATCGCCGACCTGGAGGACCGTGCCGACGCCGACCTCATTGATCTCGCGCTGGTACGCGCCGAGCTCGTGCTCCAGAATCGAGGTTATCTCTTCCGGTCTAATAGCCACTGTCTTTGCTCCATTTGTAATTGTCAGTAGGTGATGCGAACAGCCGTGACTAAAGCACGGGTATGTTATGCGTCAATTATGCGGCGGAGTATTGCTGAATCATGCCCAATATTGTGGACGGCACGATTTGCGGCTCTCCTGCTACTTAATCGAATACTTCGTTACGGACGCCTCTATCACAACCGCCTGACCGTTCTGACCGTGGAGGGACATCCTCTGGCGGACCAGGCCCACGCCGGGCGCAAACCAGTAGGAGTTTGGGATGACCTGGGTTTTCCCCGCCGCCTCCACAGAGAGAGAAAGATCAACTCGGTAAGCGCTAAACGTGCCGGCCGGCGTCTTTATATTTTCTCGAGCCGCAATCTTTACTGTTGCGGATGCCGGCACTTCCAGGCCGCCCTGCGGCCTCTGAACCTTCATCTTACCTGCCCACGACCAGCTCTTACCTACGGAAACGGGATACTTGATTACCGTGACCGGAGGAGAGACTTCGCTGGAGCCGTTGGCCCCCGCCCGGGCCCGCTGAATGGAATCGGCGGACACGAGATACGTCTCTTCCTGTGTCGAGCGCCCGTTTGTCGTCCAGTTCATTTTGACCGCGGTCGTACCCCCGGACGCAACAGAGGAGGTCACGGTCGCAGTCATCTCAATTGGCGTTCCCATTGCTGTGCCTTTGAACGTCCAGGAACTGCCCTTGCCGATTGGAAACAGGTTCTCTCCAGCCGGCCCTGGGCTTGCGCCCGAGTGAATGCAGGCAAACAACGAGAGGGTGCACAGCGTGAACCCGATTCCGGCGTGAGCTCGCGTTCGCATCATGGATTATCTCCGGGAGGCGCAGGTCAATGCTTTCGGCCCGCGATTGGCGCTTGTGTTTGAATGGTCTGACTGGGCTGCCCCGGTTGTGCCGCAGAGTGCTCGTTCAGTCGATAGGAGATTAGAACGGCCTCCCCTTTGGTTGTGGGGCTCTCCACCACCTGCTTGATCAATCCGATCTTTGGCGCATACCACAGCGTAGTGTTCGTCGCTGTGTCCTGGTTGGGAACATGGACGACGACCCGCTGCTCAATACGGAACGCCTCGAACTCCCCGGCTATTGTCTTTACCTTGTCCGGGCCTCCCACCGTAAAGGATGCCTGGGCCTCATAGGCGCTTCTCGCGTTTCCCGTGCTTCCACCGGTCCGAAACTTTCCTATCCAGTCCCACCGGTCGCCGGAGTTTACGGGAATCCGGAGAATTGGCATCGGCGGCTCGATTCGCGTCGGTTCAGCGATTCCGGACGATACAAAGCTAAGACCCTTTTCGTCCGCCACGTAGCAGTCGCGCTGAATCGCCCTGCTCCCGCGCCGGGTTTCAAGAAGAAAGCTGCCCTCGCCGGCGGCCGCCGAACTCTTAAGAATCTCGAGCGTCAACTTTTCCGAGCCGTCCTCGCCCTTCATCTCCATCTCCCACCTGTTGCCCTCGGCGTGCGGGAAGTAGATAGAGACTGCGTCCGGCTTTGGCTTGTCGATAGTCGGCAGGACCGGAGCGCTCTGCGGCTTTACAGCTGCCGGCGATGACGACTGGGCCGGTTTCGGAAGGGCCGGCCTTCGTCCCTCATCGGCACAGCCCGCGGCAACACAGGGAAGAGCAAAAGACGCGCGGGCGGCCAGGCACAACTTGCGGCGTATGCCGGCAGCGCTCCGCCGGCTGCCGAACGAGCGCATCCGCCCGGATGGTATCACCTACCGCTCCAACAGCATCTGCTCGCGCAATCGCTCGAGCGCGCCTCGGACACTTCCGTCGATGACGGTGTCCTGCATTCGTACTACGACGCCGCCGAGGATTATTGGGTCAACCCTCACGTTTAGCTCGACTTGCTTACCCGTTCGCGTTTGCAGGCCCTTGACCAGGGCGGCATGATCCATATCCGTGAGGGGAGCAGCCACCGTAGCTTCAGCGCGGACCAGGCCGCGCGCCTCGTCGGAGAGAATTCGGAACTCCTCCTGCACGGTCCGCAGAATCTCTTCGCGCCGCTTCTCCACGAGGAGATGCAGGAACGAGCGCGTCAGCGGCTCCGTGTCCTTTGCGAAAAGCTGGTCGATAAGTGCGTTCTTCTTGTCGGCGGGAAACAGCGGACTTTCGAGCGCCTTCTCAAGCGTGGGATTCTGATTCCAAAGCGACACCAGGGTAACCAGATCGTTCTGAACAGCGTCTACGCGATTGAGTTTTTGGGCTGCATGGAAGAGCGCGCGCGCATATCTTCGTGCCACCTTTACATCGGCGACACGACTCACGATTTCACCCCGACGTTCTGCACGAACTCCTGCAACAGGCGTCGCTGAGCGCTCGGATCCAGCGAGCGGGCGGCCGCATACTCGGCGGCGTGAATGGCGTCCTCCACGAATTTGGTTCGCATGGACTGCACAACCTTGGCGCGCTCGCGCTCCACTTCATCCTGGCCGCGCCGAACGATGGACTGCGACGCCTTTTGCGCGTCCTCCAGAATCGCTTCACGAAGAGAGCTTGCTTCCAGCACCGCCTCGGCCAGCCTGCGCTCGGTCTCGTGGTGGATGCCTTCGAGCCGCTGCCGATAGTCATTGCGCATCTGCTCGGTCTCTCGAAGCGTCGATTCCACCTGATCGACGGCATGGCCGATGGCGGTGCGCCGCTCGTCCAGAATCCCGCGAATCATCGGGCCGGGTATCAGCTTCCAGGCGAACGCTACCACGAGTAGGAACGCAAAAACGGTTACGATTATGAACTGGACGTGCGGAGCATCGCTCGGATGCTCGATTACCCAGGGAAAGAACTGGCGAATGTCCATCTGCGCGTCTCTCTCACGTTAAATTTAGGACCGGACAACGTTCTGCGAGATGAATTCATCTACAAGCTTGCGCTGCGCCGAATCGGCCGTGCTCCCTACCGCCTTGCCTAGTGCGGTGAGAGCCACGTCGTCGAGCGTCTGCCTCATGCCGGCAAGGGTCTGCTCACGCTCCTGCTCCAGGCTGGCCGCGCCCTGGCGAGTCAACTTTTCGGCTTCGGCGCGCGCCGTTGCGATCATCTGCTCGCGCTGGGCCTGGGCGTCGCGCACGGTCTCCTGAATCTGCCCCCGTGCCTCCGCCTCGATATGATTCAAGCGGCCCTGATACTCCGCGCGAAGGTTTTCCATCTCGCGGCGCGTGTCGTCCACCGTCTTGTAGGCATGCTGTATGTCGTGCTTACGCTGTTCCAGATGCGCCATCATCGGCTTCCAGAAAATGCCGTTCAGGATGACGAGCAGGATGAGGAACAGCCCGCCGTTCATCAGCATTATGACAGGATCGATATTGAGGTCATGGGTAACTGAGTTGAGCATGCCCGATTCCCTGCAAGCGATTTTGGCCGAATTAAGGAAACCCACCCCCGGCCCCCTCCCGCGGCGGGAGGGGGAGCAGTGGCGAGAATTCAGACCTCCGACCGGATAAAGTGCCTCCCCTCTCTCCTCCTTTAGGACCGGGGGTGAGGGGTGATTTTTGTCTTGAATTTCTTTGTGTTGCTGCCTTTCGTCCGCGAAAACGATTGGCCGTTGGCCCTCCAACGAGTGATATCATTCACTCGCTCGATGGCTTCTACTTGTTGGCGGATGCTGTGAACGCGGCCTTTACGTCGTCGGTCGACAGTTGTGGCACCTTGCTGTTCAGGAGGAACAGGAAGACGAACGTAAAGATCACGAGCGATTCGATGAAGGCGAGCGCCAGGATCATGGCCGTCTGCATGCGGCCAAACATTTCGGGCTGGCGCGCCATACCCTCGAGAGCGGCGGAAGCAGCCTTACCCTGGCCGAGCGCGCCGCCAAGAACCGCGATGGGAAGACCCAGTCCTACGCCGAGCGAGAGCAGCCCTAAGAAAATTCCGATTCCCATTTGGATTATCTCCTTCGTCACGATGAGTTGCGCAAACGGTTAATATGCGTCTGCGTCGTCGATGCAAGATCGGTATTGTACGATTCAACAATAGTATTACGGAACGAGCGCGGATTCCTCGATTCCGGAGTGCCCGTGACCGGGAGCGTGATGCTCCCCGTCATGCTCGGAATCATGCCGGCTCTGCAAGGCCAGGTAGATACAGGTGAGCAGGCTGAACACCATGGCCTGCACGAAAGCGGTGAGCATTCCCAGGATGAGAATGGGAAGCTGGAACGGCAGCAGGCCCGCTACAGGTTTTGGCACCATCGTGACCGCGAGCGTCGCCAGCACCACGATGACCGTGTCCTCGCCGAAGATATTTCCGAAGAGCCGCATGGCAAGCGTGAAAGGTTTCACAAACTCTGAGATCAACTCAATCGGGAAAAGCAGCGGGGCGACGGCGGGCATCGGCCCCATAAAGTGGCCTATATACGCCTTGATACCGTTGGACCGGATGCCCACGTACTGCACGTATACGAAGACAATCAGGCCGAGCGCAAGCGTCGTGCTCAGGTTGGACGTGGGCGAATGGAAACCTGGAATTTGGCCCCACAGGTTGCTCACCAGGACATAGAAGAAAATAGTGCCGACCAGCGGCACGTACTTCTCTCCACCCGGCCCTATAATGCCCGTGGTAAAGTTGATCATGCTCTCGACGATGTACTCGCCGAAGTTGCCGATTCCGCTGGGAACTGCTTGCCTGCGGCGCATCGCCTTTGCCAGCGCGATGAGCACGATGGCGATACAGACGGCGTTCCCGAAGAGCATGCGGGGCGACGGAATCTCGCCGAGCTTATACCCCTCTTCATGGCCCGTTTCGGCGTGACCGCCGGAGACATGAGTGGTCGGTTCCGCCTGTGCAATTTGTGTCGGCATCGCGTGCTGAGGCAAGGATTCAATCTCCGAAAGTGTTGACGGGCTTGCCGGGAGCGCCCTCCAACAGAGCGCGGTAGCTTACTACTTTAAGCACAATAACCGCCGGAACCAGTGCGACGCCGGTAAAGACGGCGAACGGGCTGACAGCCGGAGAAGCCATCGAAAAGTAGAGCGCTCCGGCATAGAACGGCAGCTTGAAGAACATAAGGAAGCCGAGGCCAATTTTGGCCGCGGGGTTCCTGGAAGCGAACAGGCGGGGAACCGCCATCGTCAGGCTCCAGAGGCTCACAAGCCCGAGCATCGCGCCGATTGCCAGCCCGAAAGCGATGGCCGGCTGGTCCCGCAACAGGAAGACAACGCTCAGGAGCGCTGCCAGCATGAAGGTTGTTTTTAGCGTACGTTGTGGTAATTTGTCGTCCGGCATCTTATTCCCTGCGCGCAACGTTTACCTGGTCTACTTGTTCAGCTTTCCGGCGGCCCGGATCATGTTTATGAAACCGGTAACGGCTCCTAAAACAGCTCCGCACAGAGTGAACGTCGGCGACTTATGAAAGTGATTATCGAGCCAGTAGCCGATGAGCATGAGGAGGAGGATGGGCGCGACAAGCATCGCGGGTAACGTGTAGGCGATGCCCATCTGCCGGTACTCTTCCGCCTCTTTCGACGGCTTTTCCAGCTTCGGCAGGTTCGGTCTTAGAATGGGCGCATCGGGCAGCGCCGGCATGGACGGAAGCTCCGGCGCCCTTAGTCCGGCATCTTGCGGCTCGGTATTTCCAACCGAACCGCCGGTGGGTTCCGCGCCGTGTTCATGCGCCCATAAAGGACGCTGGCCGGACCGGTTTTTGTCCTCTGGCGCCATTTGTGAATACTTTCTCAATGTCAGTTACATAATACCACAACTTGATATAGGCCATTCTACCCCGGCAGCGGTTATTTTTGCGATTTTCTAGCGAGAAGGCGGGGATTACGGTTGATACGGTGATGGATATGAATCGTGAAGGATGATTGTTCTTAATACGGATTAAATATTTGTTTCAATGCCTGTTACCGGGCTGTTGTCGCACCGTCATAACATGCATCTGATATCGCGGTGCAACTATGCCCCCTTGATCCTCCTTGACCCCGTAGCACCGAACTCCGCAAGGAAAGGAACTATTGTGGTACCTACCTTCAGTTCGCATGCTGGGGGCGCGATTTACTCACGTCGCCGACAGGTTGTCATTGCCCCCGTATTTTCACGCCTTCCACCTCCCACGATTATTGTAGGAATGCACCGTTCCGGCACGAGTCTCGTTTCCGGCATGCTTTCACTTATGGGAGTCTACCTGGACCCGGCATTTCCGCGCATTGCCGGCGATGCGCGCGTTGTTCCCCCCGGACCTCTCATGCGTAAGAACGGATACGGAGAGGCGCACGCGTTCCGGCTGCTTAACGAGCGACTGCTGCTTTGGGCCGGGTCGGACTGGGACAGCCCCGCAGCATTCCTGGAGCATCGGGATCGGTCTTTGTTCGAGCGCCGGTGCCTGCTGGCCTTGCAGTCCGCTACATTCGCCGGCCTCAAGAGGGATTTTCTGGAGGGCGTCCCGCGCGCGCAATTGGCGGCGTTGGCGGCATGGGGCTGGAAAGATCCGAGGACAAGCCTGACTCTCCCGTACTGGCTCCAGCTCTTCCCGAACGCGCGAATCCTCCACGTTCGACGTGATCCGGACAAGATTGCGGACAGCCTGATGCGCCGCGTGTCGCTCCCGGACTCCAGTCCTCATCCGGCATCGCTTGTGGACAGAATGCGGCGCGCCCTTTCCGACCCGGCATACACGCTGAGGGCCGTCCGACGCCGAATCGGATTGGACCCCGCCCAGAATCGGGTGGCCCCGCCAATACTCGACCGAGCCTATTGCCACAAGTTGACCGAGCAGTACGTCGACGAGTGTATTCGGTACAGATCTCTCGGCGATCGCTACACTGAGATTCATTATGAAGACGTGCTGCTCGCCCCCCGAACGCTTGCAACACAGATTGCAGAGTTCGCAGGCATCGAGACAACCCCGCGGGGCATAGAGCGCGCCGCTGCATTCGTAACCCAGGACAACCTGCTTGCGCCAGTCATAAAGATCGGCGGCGAGACCGGCATCAGACGCGGTCAAAAAGCCGGCAGCCAACCACTAATGATATAACGATCGGGATTCATATCTCCGACTTGGAAACGACCCCCCATGGACACGCGAACGGAACAACAGACGATCAAGAATCTGGTAAGGGAGATGGTGCAGGCCGTCGTGAGCTCGCCCGGCATGGTCCGAGTGGAAGAATCCATCGGCGAGGAGTCGACGCTCTATGAAGTGTACGTCGATCAGAACGACATCGGTTATGCCATCGGCAAGGAGGGGCGAGTCGCGAACGCGATTCGCACCGTAGTGAAAGAGGCGGCCAAAAGAAACGGCGTCAAGGCGTATGTGGACGTGAAGGGGTTTTCGGCGGAGACAGGCGCACGCACCGACGCGGTCGCAGGCTGAGCCTGGCGTAGATTCAAAGCAGATTCACAATTTTATTCTGGCAGAGTATGAGCGCCCCCCGCGATGAATTCCGATTCGTCATGGGGCGTCGTGGCGCATAATTGTCCGAATCAATAGTATTTGATGTGCTTGACAGTCTCAGCCAAACGGCGTATAGTACCCATGCAAGACCTTGTGATCATCGATTTCCTTCGAGCTTCCGTTGTTCCAAGGAGAATCCGAATGCAAATGGTACGTTTTGCCCCCCAACAATTTAACAGATTCATTTCGCTTTGCAGCCCTGCTTAGCGCGCTCTCCCTCGCCCTCATCACCGCCACTCCCTCCGTTTGCCTCGCCGGCCACTATGGCTTCCCAACCTATTCCGGCGGCACCGCTTCGTCGAGTCCCAACGGCAGTTCCAGCAGCTTCGGCCTCGACGGCAACAACTTCTGGAGCGGAGGAGCCGCGGCCACATCTTAT
>JBBROJ010000164.1:0-9615 GCA_038229495.1 Chthonomonadales bacterium | reverse complement strand
GGAGAGATAGGAAGATGTCTTCACCGCCTGATGGATCGCCTCGTTATTTGCAAAGCTTGCGGACCACGGGTAGGCGAAGAAGTTGCTCTCGAATACGCGCCAGGTGGTGTAGACCACGAAGGAGCCGAAAACGAGGATGAACATCAGCGGCTCGACCCACCAGTTGTCCTTGCGTCCTCCCATCTCTACGGGAGCGCGCCCGGTCTCTCTTGATTCCGCCGAATAAGAAGTGTAGGGCGTCATTATGCCTCCAAAGCATGCCGGCTCGGTAGGGCGCGCAGGGCGCGCACCCCATTTTCCGGAGCGCCGTTTTCATTCCGGGCTGCTTCACGTTAATTCAGGTCCTCGTCCTGCTTCGACTATGCTGTTCATAATACCTGCCCGTCAACATTCCCTTACTATTATGTCATTTGCCGCGCATGATGTAACTCGCACCCGACGTGTAGGGGAAATGCGCGCGCGCGTCGAACTGCGGGCAAGAAGTCTTGTCTCTCTCGCGTTCGGTCTATTAGTGGCGGATTGGCCCTCTATGCGCAGTACAACCTACGCCCTCGCCTGCCTGATACTGCCCGCTCTCTGGGGCCTTGCCGCCTCCTGGGTATACGACGCCATCGCGGCGCGGCGGTCCCGGCACCGGCCCCCCGGCGACGATTCCACAGACATGTATCACATCTGACCCCCATGACCGCCATTCCGAACATCCTGTTACACCCCGTCTGGTGGATTGCGCTCGCCGCGGCTGGTCTCGTCGTCGGAATCATCGGCGGCATGTTTGGCGTGGGGGGCAACTTCCTGCTTATTCCGGTCCTAAATATCGTCTTCGGCGTGCCCGCCGACGTCGCTGTCGGCACCAGTCTCTGCCAGATCATCGGGACAGGCGTGGCCGCGCTTCGGCGTCACCGGCGTTTAAAGCAGGGCGAGATCAAAATCGACTGGATCATGCTCATGGGCGGGATTCTGGGAGCGCATGCGGGCGCGAGCCTCCTCTTCGAGCTGTCGAATCGCGGAACGACGGATGTCCTCGGTCACGCAACTCCCACTGCGAAGCTCGTCCTGTCCGTCCTCTATGTCTCAATTCTCTCGCTGGTCGCCTTCTGGATGATTCGCGACGCGCGCATGCGCCCGACGGGAGCGCCGCTCACGCCAGGGCCATTGACCCGCATACGGCTGCCGCCCTTCACGTGGCTGCCACATGCCAACCGCCGCATATCGATCCTCGTCATCGCATACCTGGGTCTCTTGCTGGGATTCCTCTCGGGCCTGGTGGGGATGGGCGGCGGAGTCGTGCTGATGCCCATCCTCATCTATGGGGTGGGAGTTCGTTTAAGGATGGCGGCGGGGACGGGGATTCTTACGCTTGTCGTGAGTGCGATGGCAGGCACCTGGGCGCATGCGCGAATGGGGCACGTGGACCTGCGAATCGCGATGATGTTGCTGATCGGCTCGACCATCGGCGCGTCCGCGGGCGCTACGCTCACGAGCCGAATGGACGGGCAGCGGCTTCGCGGTCTCTTTGGCTGTCTGGTGCTCGTGACCGCCCTCGCGGTGCTGTGGGACCTCATGAGGTCGCTGAAGGTCGTGTGAATCAACAGGCTGGGCTTAGCGGTCCCGGTTGTCGGCGGCGATCACGGACTTCTCTTTGTCGACGACAGCTCGCGTCGTATGTTCCGTTACCATCGTAGTCTGGCTGTGCTCGCTAACCGTCGGCTTGTCCGCCACCATATCGTCCAGCCGGCCCTGGAGCCTGCTGAAAAGCTGCGGCTTATATCCGGCCAGAAAACTGATGAGGGAGGCGGTCGCCGCCAGACGCAGATAGGTTTCGGGACTCGTGTTGGTGAACGTTTGAGGCCCTGTCAGGGCGACAGTGCCGGATACCATCCCGACATACACGAAGAATCCTCGCATTACCGCGGCGGTGTACTGCCCGAACGCATCCGCGCGGACATCATTTCTCTCCTGCCCCCCGATACGCGTGCGCCGGCCGAGCGTGCCAAGATAGGACGAGAGGAAGCATAGCGCCGCCACGTTGGTTGCGGTATAGCAAGTGAGGACCACGAACCAGAGCTGGAGCGCCACCGTGAAGTTTTCGGGGTGAGTCAATCTATCGCGATATGGCTGCGTGCCGATGATGCCGCCCGCCGCAAACAGTACGACCCATGTCCCCAGGAATAGCAGGCCGACCAGGACTTCCAGCACCGAAATGTGGAACTGTGGAGCGAATTTCTGCGCCCTCCCGTTAGCTTCGGGTTTCGCGGCCCCATTAGTGCCATTGTCTAGTTCGACCTCTCCATTGAAGATTCGCATTTTCGTTACTCCTCGGACCGATTCGCTCTGCCAATTGTTCATGCTTCGACCGGGCAGATACCTCACCCCATGATGTTCGTATGACCGGTTGAAAGGCGGAATAGTTCCGCGATGTGGGGCTATTCACGGGAGAGCGGCGCTACAGTACGCGGCGGAGGTTGCTCCGTAAGCGGAATTGACGAATTATCCGGCCAACATAAGGCCATCATAGTATCACTGCGCCGCAATAGCTGTTATGTCCTGCATTCGGGTGTTGTTACGTTCGTCACTGTCGCCGCCAAACGTCTGACCACACACAAAGCACGATCGTTTGAATGGAGCAATTCCAGCCGGTAAATGCAATATTCTATAGTTGAATTCGGCGGCCGGCCTCCGCTGATTCATAGGCGGCGAGGACCATCTCTATGGATATTCTCCCTTCCCGCGCGGGGCACATCGGTCTGCCCGCTTTGAGCGCGTCGATAAACGGACGGGCCACTCCGGCGATTCGCTCGCCCTGGCCGACGGGAATCGGGATTCCCTGGTCCTGCCAGCCGAGCGCGGCCCTGCCGGATTGATAGAGCTTCACGCCGACGGGGTGCGGCGGCTTGACGATGCAGCTCGGCCCATCCCCATGATTCTGGATGATGACACCCATGTCCCCGTAGATTTCCGTTGTATTCTCCGCAGCAAGCGTCACGCTCGCATTATGAATCTCGGCCATCATACCGTTGGGGTAACGAAAGATCGCGAACCCGGCGTCGTCCGGCGCGATGTCGGTCAGCACGTTGTCAATCTCGGCTATTACGGACACAGGCTTGCCGAACATCCATGCCAGCCAGTCGCAGGGGTGCGCGGCATCGTCCATCCACATGCCGCGATTGGCTTCACGCGACAAGTGCCAGCGGCTCGGCCCGTTCACAAACGCATCATTAAACAGCACCCCGATGCCGTGCCGCCGCCGCACAATACCCACCCGCCCAACCGCTCCCTCTTCCACCAGCCGCTTCATGCAAAGATTGGCCGGATCATAGCGCATTTGGTAGGCCATTGAGAACCAGACGTCCGCGCCTTCCACGGCCTCGATGATCCGGTCGCACTCCGGCAGCGTGAGCGCCATGGGTTTCTGAAGGAGGATCGCCTTTCCCGCTCGCGCCGCCGCGATGCAGAGAGTGGCATGTTTGTTGGTCTCCGAAGCGACGATGACGCACTTGACGTCCGGGTTGCCAAGAACGTCTTCTATATGCGAAATGTAAGGGATGCCGAACGTTTCGGCGCTCCTGCGGCCTCGCTTTTCATCATCGTCCCAACAGGCGACGAGCCGCGCGTCCTCGAACCCCTCAATCTGATTGCAGTAGGCGTTCACGTGGCCGTGCGCCCAGCTCAATATGCCTATGCCGGTCTTCTCTGCCACCAAACTGCCTCCCTCGTTTTCAGTGACTCCCCGGAATCGTGACCGGCAGATTCGCCGAGGGCGTGAAGACGCCGAAGAGCGCGCCTGCCAGAGCTTCGAGCGAGCAGCCGCGATAACCGTAAGTACAAACATAATTGGAAATTCGGTCGAACCGGCGAAGATCGTACGGTTCCCGGATAGCCGCGACGATTAGGTTTTCGCCATAGGCGCTGGCGAAGATCCGGACCATTCTCGCTTGACTCTCTTGATCGATTTGGTGGTCGGTCCACGCTTCCTGCGGGCAGGTCAACACGATGGCGGCATCATATCTTTCCAATCCTTCCAAGCGCTCCAGGTCCGGATCGCCCCGGCTCTCCGGCCCAACATAGAGCGATTCGACGGCCCCGGCATGCCGTCGCGCGAAACGGGAAAACGCATCGATCGCCGGATGCATGGAGGCTATCAGGACGCGCGAGTATTGTTTCAGCGGAATCGCGCCGCTGTTACGCACGACCGTAATAGAAGCGCGGGCAATCTCACTCTCGATCGAAATGTGCGCCGGATCCCGCCAAGGCTCACACAGCGCGAGGGGCGGGTTGGCCAGGAAACGGCGCTTTGCGGCGAGCACGCGCTCGACCGCTTCGTTCAAGCGGGATTCGGGCAGTTCGCCCGATTCGACAGCCTCGCTGATGGATTGAACTGTTTCGCGCTGAGTTTCGAGAGTGTGGCAGACCAGGACGGTGTCCGCGCCTGCCTTCATCGCCTCCACCGCGCCGCGCGCCGTCCCTACCGTATCTGCGATGGCGTTCATTTCCAGGCAGTCGGTAATTAACAGGCCGTCATAACCCATCTCTTTCCTGAGCAGCCCGGTCAGGATGGCGTGCGAGATAGTCGCGGGACGGATCGGGTCCAGTTCCGGGAAGAGGATGTGCGTGGTCATGATCGCGCCGATGCCCTCCAGCATGACAGCCCGGAAGGGGACCAGCTCGACCGAATCGATTCGCGCGCGATCCCCCGACACGGTGGGCAGCGCAAGGTGGGAATCGACGTTCGTGTCGCCGTGGCCGGGGAAGTGCTTGGCGCAGGCGAGCACGCCGGAATCCTGATACCCGCGCATCGCCGCGCAACCGAGGCGGGCGACTAGAAAAGGGTCCTCCCCATAAGAGCGCACCCCGATGATCGGGTTGTCAGGGTTGTTGTTCACGTCCACAACCGGTGCGAAGTTCCAGTTAATGCCTACGGCCAAAAGCTCGCGGGCCTGCGCCTCCGCCTGCCGCCGCGCGTACAGCTCGCCCGCCGCCAGTCCCAACTCGCCGCTCGATATCGCGCCGAGCGCCATGCTGCCGGGGAACTCGTGGAACGGCGCATGGAACCGGTTGACCGATCCGCCCTCCTGGTCGATGGCGACGAATAAGGGAATCTCGGCGAGAGACTGAAGCTCGTCCAACATTGCGCGCGTTTGAAATGGAGCAGCCGAATTGACGTTTCGGCCCAGGAGAACGACGCTGCCCACGCCCATCCGTTGGGCAATCTCGCGTGCCTGTATGCTTATGGACCTGCTCTCCGCGCTCGTGCGGCCCTGCCAGCCAAAGCAGAGGGTCTGGCCAATTCGCTGGTCGAGCGTGAGAGAAGAGATGTCTGGAATCGTGGGCATGAAGGCTTCCTGTGCGTGAAGATTGCGCGGGCAGTCCCTCGATCAGTTCCACGATCAGTTCCACAGCTCAGCCTGCGACTCCTTCGACCTAAAGAAGCGGCAGACGCGGCAGGGAATCGGCCCTACAAACGCGAATACGCGAAATAGACCTCTTACATAAGTGTTCCGTTCGTCCGGGAGGACGATTGGCCGCAGGCCCTCCAGCGAGGTCACTTTAGTGCCTCGCTCGCCTACAAACGCGAATACGCGAAATAGATCACGCATTTCGCGGCTGACTCCGACGCGGGGCAGCCCAACGAAAGAGGCAGGGAATATGGCGGATTCACGTACGATTCGGGTATTGGTTTGGGACGAAAAGCCTCCTCACGCGCCGAAGTCGATCTATCCGAACAGCATCAATGGTGCAGTGGCCGACGGGCTGAACAAGCTTGGAGACGGTTCGATAGACGTCCGAACCACTAATCTCGAAGACCCGGAGCAGGGCATTACCGAGGCGGGACTGGCCGAAACGGAAGTGCTTATCTGGTGGGGCCACATGTACCACGGCAAGGTGAGCGACGAAACGGTCCGGCGCGTGGTAAACCGGGTCCGTAACGAGGGGATGGGATTCATCGCGCTCCACTCGGCGCACTATTCACGACCTTTCAAGGCGGTAGTAGAGGGACACGGGCATTTGAAGGGCGGCTGGCGCGAGAACGATCCACCGGAATCCGAGGAGATCTACGTGACCGCACCCTGGCATCCCATCGCAAAGGGCATCACCAACTTTACGCTCGATCAGGAGGAGTATTACGGCGCTCCCTTCGACGTGCCACCCCCGCTAGTAATGGTCTTCCAGAGTCACTTTCCGCTGGACGGACGGACTTTCCCTAGCGGCCTCTGCTGGACGGTCGGTAAGGGGAAGACCGAAGGCTTCACGTCCGGCCAGGGCAAAGGGGTAGGGGAGGGCGAGGGAATCGGGCGCGTATTCTATTTCCGCCCCGGCCACGAGACGATTCCAACTTACTACAACGAGAACGTCCAGCGTGTCATTACGAATGGCGTTCTCTGGTGCGCCAAGCGGACGTAAAGCTGCAACGTAACAAACACAACCCGAGATTCGCTTGCGGTTGTGTTTGCTACGTTCTCGTTGTTCCTACGTCCACCCAAGTAAAATGGGTGTCTGAGGGGCCTTCGGCGGGACGTACTCCGAACACAAAGCCCACCGGTTGGCCTGCTTGAGATCTGTTCGTCACGTGATGTGCGCGCCCTGCGCTTCGACGTAGACCGAATAGATCGACTGACTGGCCGCCATGAAGAGCCGGTTGCGCTTGGGACCGCCGAAACAGAGGTTCGCGCAGATTTCCGGCAGCAGAATCTGACCTATTCGCTGGCCCTCCGGCGAAAAGATATGAACGCCGTCATACCCCTTACCGACCCAGCCCGCGCCTACCCATATGTTGCCGTCGGTGTCCGCGCGAATGCCGTCCGCCATGCCCGCCACCTCGGCCCCGTTCACTGTCATCTTCATCGAGCAGTATTCCCGGCCATTGCGTGCCCGCTTTCCATCGGAAACGTCGTAAACGCGGATATTCTTCGGCGCTTCGGGGTAGTGCGTCGAGCCGGTATCGGCGACATAAAGCTTCTTGTAGTCGGGCGAGAAGCAGAGGCCGTTGGGCTTGTACATGTCATCAATCACCTTTTCGAGCTTGCCTATTTTGCCGTCGATGCGGTAGACCGCCTCCTTGATGACCAGCTCGCCCTTGTGGCCCTCGTAGTTGCCCAGGCTTCCGTAGCCGGGGTCCGTGAACCAGATTCCGCCGTCGGGGTGCACTATGATGTCGTTGGGCGCGTTGAAGGGTTTCCCCTCGAACTTGTCCGCCAGAACTGTGACCGTGCCGTTGTACTCGTACCGTGCGACCCGGCGCGTCCCGTGCTCACAGGAGAGTTGGCGGCCTTCCCAGTCGAACGTGTTTCCATTGCTGTAGTTGGAGGGGTTGCGCATCACGCTGACGTGGCCGTCATCTGCGAGCCAGCGCATCTGCACGTTGTTGGGAATGTCGCTCCAGAGAAGGTACTGGCCGACGCCGTTCCACGCCGGTCCCTCCGCCCACAGCAGGCCGGTATAGTGGCGCTGAATCGCCGCGTTGCCAATCTTGTATTTGGCGAACTTTTTGTCGATAGCGATCACGTCTGGCTCGGGATAGCGGTTCGGCGCGGCCTGTTTGCTGTAGTCGCGCTCCTGGGCTCCCGCCGCTCCAGATGCTGCCGCCAGCGTGGTCAGGGTGGTCATTGCCGCGCCTGCCAAGAACTCTCGCCGGCCCGTATGCTCCGCGCCGGCCGATGGCTCAATGGGTTGATCTTTCATAAGTGGCATATCCTCGCGTGTCATGGACGCTCCTTTGCAATTAGGTAGTTTGGTCAATAACGGGGGATTCGACGACCCGTTCGTTCGCTCATTATAGTCCCGGCAATAGGATGTGTCAACGCGGTGAAATACATACGTGTTGCTGGAAAGCGCCGCGTTCAGCAGGCGGAGAGTTGGAGTCCGACCGAGACCGCCCGAACCGTTCGTTACTCGAATTCGCCGCACTGTTCCGACTCTCTTCGCACAGTGATTTATAGCACATCGGGTACACTGGAAATGTTTCCGATCCCGCATATTGCATAGGAAACCGGCAGGAGTTAGAGACTCGGTCGCGAATTAACTTTCAGGCTTATCAACCATCCGACGGCGCGGTTCACGACTGGCTCGCGCCGGGCAGACCTCTTGAAGGGAGTGCATAGAACATGCCGGAATTTACCTTACCGCCGCTTCCATACGGCTACGACGCGCTGGAGCCGCACATCGATACGCTGACGATGCAGATTCACCATGACAAGCATCATCAGGCGTATGTGACGAATCTGAACGCCGCTCTCAAGGATCACCCTGATCTCCAGGGCAAGGACATCGACAGCCTGCTTCGCGGAATCAACGCTGTGCCTGAAGCCATCCGCACCGCGGTGCGCAACAATGGCGGCGGCCACTACAATCATACGATGTTCTGGGAGATTATGAAACCGGGCGGCCCGAAAGAGCCGGGCGGCGCGCTTGGCGACGCGATTCGCGCCACCTTCACCGACGTGGACGGATTGAAAGCTAAGATTAACGACGCGGGAGCGAAGCGATTCGGAAGCGGGTGGTCGTGGCTCGTGGTGGACGGCGGCGGCGCGCTTCAGGCGCTGAGCACCGCGAACCAGGACTGCCCTCTGATGGACGGCCACTACCCGGTCATGGGCGTGGACGTGTGGGAGCACGCCTACTACCTGAAGTACCAGAACCGCCGCCCTGACTACCTGAAGGCATGGTGGAACGTGGTCAATTGGGATGAGGTCGGCAAGCGATTCGCTGCCGCAAAGAAATAGAAAAGAAATAGAAACAATACCGTCGCGCACGAGGAGTGATCGGCAGGCCGGGCGCTATGCGCCCGGCCTGCCTCATAGCGCCATGAGAGATACTGGGGAATACTGGGGAAGAGAAGAATGTCATATGAACAGCGGGCGCAGACGCTGACACAAGCGCTCAACCTTGATTCGCTCCTCCTGAATTCCTATTCGCAAGGATTCAAGCAGGCGATTCGCGTACTATCTCCTTGGATTCAATATGCTTTCGAATGGAGAAGCCGGTGCGAATTAAGCGGCGTGCTTTCGTGTTGCTCACGGCACTGTCTTTGGGGATTGCCGGCGTTGTGCTCTGGTGGCGCCTTCGTTCACTAACGGGCGAAAGTTACACACTTTTGTCACCTGACGGCCTTCAAGTCACTTCGTTGGAGAGCGAGACTGATCAGTTGACAGTCATGGCGGGCGCGGTCTTGTGCCGGTTTCATACAAGGACTTCAAAGGCCGGGCAGATGCTCAACGTCACGGTCGAGCGGTGGCATCTGGGAAAGTACAAGGAGTGCTTGGGTGGTCTTGGGACTGGAATTCCTGTCGGCGAACCGGCCTCCGACAAGCTGGATCATGACTGCACGGTTGTGGTAATACCGATGGGCAGTTCCTTCGTCGAGGCTGAGAGTTTGAAGGTTGCAGTATCGATAGACGCGGCAGGCTCTACATCCACTGTCGTTCAAAATCCATTTCGAGGGCTAGGGGCAATACTGTTCGGTTAGCATATTTCAATTGCGGGCGATGCGCGACAGCGTTCCTTTGCACCTCGCCTGCCGCGTGAGCAGAGAGGGTAGTTCGACATCTTACGTTTGACGCCGCGTGCGTTGTGACGTGGCATTCGTGCTGGAAGTCGCACGCTCGCTATCTCGTCCAACAT
>JBBROJ010000163.1:0-9746 GCA_038229495.1 Chthonomonadales bacterium | reverse complement strand
CCTATCGTCATGAGGGTCTGGACTTCACTCGTGTGACCTTCCGTTCTAAAACCGGTTTCGGGGTGCCGTCAAGCCGCCAAACGCACTCACGGGCGGCACAATACTAATCTGACCACCGGTGTAAAACCGGTGTCTGAGGGGCGGCAAGCCGCCAAACGCCCTCACGGGCGGGACAATACTAATCTGACCACCGGTGTAAAACCGGTGTCTGTGGGGCGGACAAGCCGCCAAACGCCCTCACGGGCGGGACAATACTATTCTGACCACCGGTGTAAAACCGGTGTCTGTGGGGCGGACAAGCCGCCAAACGCCCTCACGGGCGGCACAATACTAATCTGACCACGGGTGTAAAACCGGTGTCTGTGGGGCGGCAAGCCGCCAAACGCCCTCACGGGCGGGACAATATTAATCTGAATCCATCTTGCACGGGTTTACCGTCCGGAGGACGTTTGGCCGAAGGTCCACCTGCCACGTGTTTTACACGCGTGGACCTGGCATTCGGCTGTAGAATCTGTCCCCGTCACAAGGCTTCCCTTCTTCCCTTCCTCCCTTCTCCTCATCTGTCATCCCAGGAGTGAAGCAAGGGCTTCATCCTGCGCGCTCTTGAACTGTTCGTTATAGAGGTTTTGGTATACGCCGGGACGGGCGACCAGCTCCGCATGAGCGCCCACGTCCACAATTTCGCCGCGCTCCATTACAACGATGCGGTCGGCGTTCATGATAGTGGAGAGCCGGTGGGCGATGACGAAGTTCGTACGCCCCTTCATCAAGCCCTCCAGCGCAGCCTGCACGTTCGCCTCCGTCTTTGAATCGAGGGCGGATGTCGCGTCGTCCAGTATCAGGATTCGCGGGTCGGTGAGCGTTGCCCGGGCGATAGCCATGCGCTGCTTCTGACCCACAGACATCTTGATTCCCTCTTCGCCAATCTTCGTTTCGTACCCCTCCGGCAGCGAGCTAATATAGTCGTGCAGGTCCGCGTCCTTGGCCGCTTGGATAATCTGCTCCATACTCGCGGACGGCGACCCGTAGGCGATGTTCTCCCGGAGCGAAACGGAGAAGAGCAGTGATTCCTGGCTCACATACCCGATCTGGCGGCGAATGGTCTCCAGCCGGATCTCGCGGATGTCGCGTCCGTCGATGAGCACCGCGCCCTCCGAAACGTCGTAGAATCGTGCAATGAGGTTGACGAGGGTGGTCTTACCGGCGCCCGAGGGGCCGACAATGGCGATGACCTGGCCGGGTTCAACCTTCAGGTCGATTTTGTGGAGAACAAGCATTCCTCCATGCCCCCCCTTGGCATGGGGAGGATGGGAGAGTGTTCCGTAGCCGAAATTAACGTCTCTGAACTCGACCGCGCCTTTTATCGCCTTGAGCGAGACGGCGTTGGGAGCGTCCTCGATTTCAGGGCGCGTGTCGAGGGTCTCAAAGATTCGGTCGATGGCCGCGCCAGCCCATTGCGCCTGGACATTGAAGTCCACGAGCCGTACCGCCGGCTCATAGAGATAGACGAGGTAGCCCGTGAATGCCACCAGCTCCCCCGGCAGCACCTGGCGCTTGAAAACGTAGATGGAACCCACCCAGTAGATGGCCCCGGTTGCTACGGCCCTGAGAATCGTGGCGACCGCGCTCAGCATTCGGTTCAGCTTCGCCTGCTTCATGCCCAGGTCAAAGTTGTCCTGAACGCGTTCCATGAAGTGGTCGGTCTCGTGGCTCTCTCGCACGAACGCCTTCACCACGATGATCCCGGCGATCTTCTCCTGCAAGCCGCCGATGAGCGCGTCCCACTTTTCGCGGAGCTGCACGCTGAGCGGGCGGATTTTGCGCAGGAACAGCTTGTAATTGATAACGTAGAAGGGAACCACGGCCAGTGCAATCCAGGCCAGTCTGTGGTCCATCCAGTAGATGACGGGAATGACCAGGAGGAGAGTCAGCAGGTCCGTAATGAGGGTCACGATTCCGCTCGAAATCATGTACTGGACTATATTGATATCGTCGATCACGCGCGCCATGATCTTGCCGGTCTGGCGCGTATCGTAGTAGGAGAGCTGGAGCCGGTTGAGGTGGCGATAGAGTTGGAATCGCAGGTCGAAGACCACCCGCTGCCCCAGCCAGCCGATGATATAGTTGAGGATAAATGAGGCCATCCCGCGCGCCGCGAAGAGCGCGACAACGGCCCAGAATACGGGAATCAGGGCGTTTGCGCGCTTATGCGGCAGAATGTCATCGATGACGTACTGGATGAAGCGGGGCATCGGCAGCGCGGAGAGCGTGACAACCGTCATCAGGAACACGGCAAACGTCACGCGTCTTTGATAGGGCTTGAGGTATCCGAACAGGCGCTTGTAGTGGCTCATGGGGATTCAGGCAGAACCGTCAGGCCGTTCTCAATGGCGACGTTTCGGAGGGCCTTGTCGGTCGAGATAATCGCATCCAACGGTTCATCGGCATGGGCTGCAACAGCAGACGCGAGTTGGATCGCATCCATTGGCCGCAGATTATGGCTGACCGCATGCAAGTCGATTAACCCTGTCGCGACACCAAGAGATTCTGCGTTAATCGGCAAGACTTCATACTGAGGCAGATCGCTCGCGAAGCGCTCAACGTAAGAAGCGGTATCAGAGGCTAATATGAGTCCCGATCGAACCATCCCATGAAATGCCGAATGAATTTCAAGGGGACTTACTGCCGCAATGAGTGCAAGGTCATTTGAAGACAACAGCGCTGCGACGATAGCGCTTTCCGGTTCATCGCGATAGAGTTTTACGAGCGCCGATGTTTCGAGAAATAAGCGAGCCACTTGTCAGTCCATCTCTCTTTGGCGACGTACCTCGTCCGAAACGCTGCCGGAATATGTGTCCCCGTCCGGCCGCGGCATGCACCAGTGAAACCGCCCTCCCCATAGTTGTGTTCGATCAGGCGCAGCGGCAATCTATCGTTCGTTTTCTGGCAACGTCGCCTGTTCGGGGAACTGGACCGTGACCTCCACCTCATGGGCAACGGGCGCAGCCTCTTCCAATACCACGACATTACCGTCGAATCTTCCTCGGATAATTATCATAATCTGTCCTTCATCACACACATAGGCATGTAGTCACTACCATTATACGTCAACTCCACGGTTCTGCGTTTGCGGAGAGGGGTGCGACATTCCCGTTTCGCCCGCGCTCCGCTCCGCTTCCAGGGCATCGAGCGCGACCTTGAACTGCTGCGTGTAAAGGCCCGCGTACACGCCACCCTTTGCGAGAAGTTCCTGGTGGCTGCCCATTTCCTTGATGACGCCGTGCTCCATCACGACGATCACATCCGCCGTGACGATGGTGGAGAGGCGGTGCGCGATGACGAAGCTGGTGCGGCCCCGCATCAGGTGGTCGAGCGCCTCCTGAATAAGCGTCTCTGTCTCGGAATCGAGCGAGGAGGTGGCTTCGTCCAGGATAAGGATCCGCGGGTCCGACAGAAGTGCGCGAGCGATGGCGGCGCGCTGCTTTTCGCCGCCGGACAGTTTCACGCCTTCCTCGCCGATTCGCGTGTCGTACCCCTTTGGCAGCGCCTCGATGACATGCGCGATATTGGCGGCGCGAGCGGCCTCCTCCACGTCTTTGTCGGACGCGTCCAGGCGGCCATAACGGATGTTCTCGCGAATCGTCGTATTGAAGAGGATGGTCTCCTGAATCACTACACCGACCTGTCGCCGCAGCGAGTCGAGCGAAACATCGCGCAGATCGTGGCCATCCACCGTAATGCGGCCTCCCGTCACGTCGTAGTGGCGCGAAAGCAGATTGATCATCGTGGTTTTGCCGGAGCCGGATTGGCCGACGAAAGCGACCATCTGTCCGGGCAGGATGTGGAGATTGATCCCTTTGATGACCGGCTGTCCCTTCTCGTACTCGAACCAGACATTTTCATAACGAATCTCCCCCAGGATTGGGGGTAGTAGGGCTGCGCCAGGCCGATCCAGAATCTCCGGCTGCGTATCCAGAAGCGCGAAGATGCGGCGCAGCGCGGCATTGGCGCGCGCAAGCACCTCGTTGAGTTGAATCAGGCGGAGCGTGGGGCCATAGAGGTAGCCCGTAATGAAGGAGATGAACGCCACCAGGCTTCCGGGCTGGAGCCTGCCCGTGATGACTTCGCGCCCGCCGTACCACAGCAGGAGCGCGACGCCGCAACCGCTCCCAATGAACTCCGCGATGGTCCAGAGCCGCGTGCCGAGCATGCTGAGATGGACGTTGCCGTCCAGCAGCGTGCGGGTCTGGCCCATGAACTGCCGGACCTCATACCGCTCCTTGGCGTAGCTCTTGACGACCAGCGCACCCGCCAGCTTCTCCTGGAGGTCGCCCTGCATAATGTCCCGGTGCTCTCGCACTTCGTCGGCAGTGGCCTTGATGTGGCCGATGTGGAGCAGGTAGTTCAGGATGTAGAACGGGTAGACCGAGAGGCCCACAAGCGCCAGCCGCCAGTCCTTGAAGAAGACCCACACGAGAACGCCGATAAGGGTCGCGCCGTCCTGAATAATTCGTACGAATCCGCCGCTGATGAGCTGGTCTAGCGAGGCCACGTCGTTCGTAATGGTGGACATCAGCTTGCCGGTCTGGTGCTTTTCGAAGTATCCGAGCGGCAGAATTTGAAGGTGGCCGTACAGCTTGCGCCGCATATCGTACTTGAATCTTTGACCGAGAAAGGTGACGGCGGCCGTGAGGGCGTAGCCGACCACTCCGCCCGCGGTGGCGACTCCGACAAAGGCCAGGAACACGAGCGGCAAATTGACCGGCTGGCGGTGATAGAGGTGGTTTATGAGGTATTCGACGATCTGGGGCTGTTGGAGACCAATGGCGGCCGTCAGCAGCGTAAGCACGCCAACGACGACCAGGGTCCTATGATACGCTCTAAGCTCGCGGACGAGCCGCGGGAAGTATCGCATCGGGTTGAGGAACCTCCCCCAACCCCCTTCCTTCGGTTAGCTCAGGACCAGCACTTATTAAGGAGGGGGCAGACACTTACCTTGCGTGAAGGCCCAGTCCTCCGCCAAAGCTCCCCTCTCCCGCTTAATAAGGGGGAGAGGGGCCGGGGGTGAGGGGTTTAATCTCTAAGAAGACAAGTATCATCTGATACTGATAATGCGTGTTTCATCTGATCCCGGTTACGTGTCCTATGCTGAAAAGGCGGAATTACGAACCTGGGTTTCGGGATATGAATTTGGTCATTCGCCAATAAAGGAGCACAGGCTCACCTGAACAACCAATTGTCACCGTTGAGTCGCCTGACCGGAATCATCCCTAGCAGGCTTTTTTGTCGTGCTTCGGGGTGCGCGAGCGGGCTTGGCGTCTGCACCTGCAATCTTCCTGGCACGCTCCTTACGGCGAAAAGCCTCCTCTTCGGCGCGGGCGGTGAGGAATGCGGCTGTCTGCTCCTCGATCGATTCGGGCGAAGCGCTGGAGGCGTCTCGGGCGCGGGTGGAGGCCCAGTCGCGCAGGTAGGCGATCTTCTCGCGCATTGTCATCGAGAGGGGAACCGAAGCGCGGGCGGCCTTTACAATATCCTCCGTCGTAATGTCGCGGCCCTTGTCGAAGGCGTCATAGAGGGCCTCAATCACCGCCTGCTCGATCTCCGCGCCGCTGAACCCGGGCGTCGCCTCGGCGAGCTTCTTGAGATCGTAGTTTGCCGGGTCGCGCTTTCGCTTGCGGAGATGGATAATGAATATCTCCTCGCGCTCCTCTTTCGAGGGCAGATCGATGAAGAATATCTCGTCGAAGCGGCCCTTTCGCAGAAGCTCCGGCGGCAGAGCCTCTACCTGATTGGCCGTGGCAACCACGAAAACCGGTACGGTCTTCTCTTGCAGCCAGGTAAGGAAGGTGCTGAAGACGCGTGACGTTGTACCGCCGTCTGTAGAACCGCTCGACTGAATGCCGCTCAGTCCCTTCTCCAGCTCATCCAACCAGAGGATCGCGGGGGCGACCGATTCGGCAACGCGCAGCGCTTTGCGCATATTCTCCTCGGAGGCGCCCACCAGGCCGGCGAAGACTTTGCCTATGTCCAGCCGGAGGAGCGGCAGCTTCCACTGCGCGCCGATGGCCTTGGCGGACAGGCTCTTGCCGCAGCCCTGCACGCCGAGCAGCAGGATTCCCTTGGGCTCGGGCAGGCCGAACTCGCGCGCCTTGTCGGTGAAGGAGGTGGTCCGCTTGTCCATCCAATCCTTGAGAAGGTCCAGGCCGCCGACGCCATTGAACGCATCCTGTGCCGGGAAGTATTCGAGGATGCCGGACTTGCGGATAATCTGCTCCTTCTCAGAGAGAATCACGTCGATGTCGAAGGTGCGTTTTTCGACGAGCGATTTGGCGAAGACGTTCTCCGCTTCCATCTGCGTGAGCCCCTGCGCCGCCTTCAGGACCGATTCACGCTTGTCCGCCGGAAGGTCCCAATCCACGCCCGGCTTGTCCCGCACGTCTCGGACGATGTCGTCCAGCAGTCGCCCGAGGTCTTCATAGCTCGGCAGGCCGTAGTCGAGGACCGTAATCTCCTTTTCCAACTCAGGGGGCAGCTTGAGAATCGGGGATAGAATCACCAGGTTCTTAAAGCTGTTCTTCAGGGCCGGAGTCAGGTCGCGGAGCCGGCGCGTCACGTTGTAGTCACTGATAAACGAGTGGAAGTCCTTGAGCAGGAAGATCGCCTGGTCCGGCGTATTGAGCACGAAATCGAGCGCAGCGATAGGGTCGCGGGTGACGTTGTCGCGCACGCTTCCGGGAGAGGTGAACCCCTGCGTGACCGTCCAGATATATATTTTCCGGCTCCGCTCGCGCGATATGACGCGCAGGCGGTCCTCGACCCGCTTCTCCTCCCACGAGACCACATAAATTATGGGGTAGCGGGCGCGAATCAGGGTCTCGAGCTCATTATCGACAAGGTTGGCCAAGAATGCCTCCGGAAGTTTAACCCGCATTATTCGTGAATCCCGCGTAGGGAACAACCTCCGCGTTGCGCCGTTCCTATGAAGGCGTTGCGCCGTTCCTATGATGGCGTTGCGCCGCTCTCTACGTGAACAATCCGGGTTAGGATTAATGTATCGTAGTAGGATTAATGTATTTTGGTAATGTGTGGAGTCATGTTTGACGGCGGCCAGATGGAGCGGCGTCTGATCGTGCTATCTCGCCTCCCAGATTTCGCCCCGCTTGCCGCCCGTTCCAATGACGATTTGTTTCGCGCCGCCGCCGCCTCCGAATTTATAGGTGTACTCTTCCGCCTCTTTGTCCCACATTAGCACCAGCTTGCCGCTGCCGGCGAACCACCGGCCATTCCGGGTAGTGACCTGATCTCCCGAGTCGAGGGATACTCCCTGGCCGATGGCGATGGTCCGGCTCACCTCGCGTGACGTGCAGGTTCCGTCGGGACGTAGAATCATCGTGCGTTGCGTGTTGCTTACGCTGCTCGCCTGTAGCCGCCCTACGCTGTCGCGCGCGTCCAGGCTCGTTTCCCCGACTCGCGTCCATGCGCCGACCAGACCGGCGTCCCGCTCGCCTTCCTTCCAACCGAGGCTCGCGAATATCTGGCGCAGCACGCCGTCGCGCGATTCGACCTTCGCTATATCTCCGATGCCTACGACCGCGATAGCGTAGCCATTGATGATCGTTACGTAGAGCCGGGCGGTCGCGTTCTTGCCGCCGTCATAGGTAAAGAGCATGCCGGGCTCCTGCTCCGCCTTGACAGCCTCGCCCGGTTTCGAGCGCCGAAGTGCGGGCGCGGCCTGCCCTATCAGCCCGTCCAGGGCCTGCGCCAGACGCGGATCGTCCGCGCGCGCAATCCCCTCAGTGGGCTGGCCGTTGATAAGATAGACATCGGTCGATTCCGCGTTCGCGCCCGGCGGAAGAAGCTGGTACCCGCTGCCGGGAACCTCCCGAACCGTCCAGTCGCGCGGATAGCGAACACTTACGTCTGAGGGATGCTTCAGCAGCTTCCAGGCAGGCTGGACCGGACCCTCTTTCGCGGCCGGCGCCGCCCCCTTGGGGCCTCCCGCCAGCGGATTCTTCGGAGTTTGCGGCTTTTCGAGCGGGCTGGCTGCGGGGGACTTGCCCGCAGCCGCTTCTTTTATGAGCAGGTAGACCGTATCGCCGGTCTTGAGCCGCATCGTCCCGTTCTCAACCTTCGAGAGAAAGTCGAAACTGTCGTTGCCTGCCTTGAACGATCCCTCAATTCCCGGCCCGGAGCGCTTTGCCGTGAGTGGATACTCCGTCCCATCTTTGGTAATCGTTCCATCGTGGCCGGCCGTGCCCTGCCGGAGAACGACGGTCACATCCTTCGTTTTGTAAGTCCCCGCGAAGGGATCGGCGGGTGCCTGGGACTTGTCCAACGGGTTACCCTTGCCCTGCGTTCCGCTCGATGGCGCCGGCTTGCTGGGAGTTGCGGGCATGGCAGGGGCAGCGTCCGTTCCCCCTGCCAGACTCAGTACAATCTTTTCGGTTGTTTGAGAATCGGGTTTACCGCCCTGGCCCTCTTCCGTAATCTCGAGCGTAACTTTGCCGTTATCCCATTTTGCCTTGACGAAGAAGTTCACCGGGAAACCTGGCAGCCTGGCTTTGCCGGAAACCACGCCGTCCTTCACCTCGCCCGTTACGTTCAGCATGGATTCGCCGTCCGAGAATGTTCCGGTGACCCTGCCGTCCGTTTCCTGCTTCAGTTTCAGGGTCAGCGCTCGCTCGCCCTCCTTGCCGGTAAACGTGCCGGTAAAGCTCTGCGATCTGGCCGCTCCAACGATATTGAATAAGCTGAAAAGCAGGACGATTGCAATGATTGAGTTACGCATGTCTTTCCTCCCGCCGCGCTGCGATACGCCATGAGATATTCCGGCAAGAGGCCGGGGGCTTCTGCGCAGAGCCTCTGCACGGTAACTCTATTCGACGCAGCCGCGGGGAGTCCTACTTGACAGCTTTGATCCGCCGCACGATACTAGGCCGTGCCGGTCGATTCCGGAACATGCGGGCCGACTCCTGTCCAAAATATACCCAAAACGGTTCGAACCCCGCCTGCGTGAGCTATTCGCGCGGGCAAGGTTCGAGATGGATAACAGGCGGAGAGGGCGGGATTCGAACCCGCGACAACTTGCGTTGTACCCGCTTTCGAGGCGGGCGCACTAGACCAACTATGCGACCTCTCCAGATAGTATAACCAGGAAGAATAACCAAAAAGAATAGTATGCAAGATGAAGGCGGAAGGAGGAGGGATGAAGATCGATCTTCATCCCTCTTCACTGTGCCCCCGGAGGGAATCGGACCCCCGACTCAGGGCTTAGGACGCCCCAGCTCTATCCACTGAGCTACGAGGGCACAAAGCAAGCCCTGAATAAAAAAAGCGCCGGGCGCCGAGTAGATGCTTACTCAGCACTCAGCACTTTTTTCTCAGCTCTTGCTTATGGTGCGCCCGAAGGGACTTGAACCCCCGGCCTACAGGTCCGCAACCTGTCGCTCTATCCGCTGAGCTACGAGCGCACGTCAGCATTCTGGCCGTGGAGAAGTGACCTTTTTCCACGCCCTGGCTCGCCTATTATACCAGACCCCAACCGCGAATTGTCAAGTTTTCGCGGGCCCTTCCATCGGTTGGAGAGCAGCGCGTCCTTCTAGAAACCTCGTTTTTCACTTGCAAACGCCCGATACACTGTGATATAATCGGGTGCAGACGCGGAGAGATGGCTGAGTGGACGAAAGCGGCCGCCTGCTAAGCGGTTGTAGGGGTGTTAAGCCCTTGCCCCAGGTTCGAAACCCGGT
>JBBROJ010000162.1:0-9851 GCA_038229495.1 Chthonomonadales bacterium | reverse complement strand
TCCTCGACCAGGTCTACAATAGGGAGCGGCTGCATTCCCGGTTGAGCTATGTCCCACCGGAGGAGTTCGAAGCCAAGCTAAACCCCTCCTAAACAACCCACCATTTGTTAACTTCGTGTCTCACCAATGGGTTCACCCCAGATGATAAACTCGTATTCATTGAATGGATAAAGGGACACGAGGTTGCCGAGCCTGGAGCGCAATAGGTCAGCGCCCGGCAATCCAGCGAGTAGATCATCCAGCTCTTGCCGTAAATGTTCCATTGAATCATCCAAAAAGCGTTTGCTGGGAGTGATCAAACGCCTCAACTTGTATACCATCCTTGTTACGCGTAATATCGAGATCCGGGAATTCACGCTCGAATGGATGCGAGTTCTGCCAGCCAAGCCGTCCGTATCGCCGGTAGCGTTCGAGCCTTCGTATTGATATCTCGCAGAATATTGGATCGATGTCGCAAGTGATGCATCTGCGATTCAACATTTCTGAGGCAATTAACGTGGTACCAGAATGCGCAAACAGGTCCATGACCACGTCGCCGACACTTGAACTCGCTCGAACGATCCGTTCAATACTCTTCAATGGTTTCTGCGCGAAGCAGCCAGAGACGTTTTCATCCATTCGGTAAAAAACCTGCTGGATGTCCACCCAGACGTTTCCCGCGCGGATGTTCTCAGATTTGCTACGCTCGATGTTTTCCGAGGTGACTCCGTTGATTTCCTTGTAGTAACCTCGAAGGATTTTGGGAATGTCGGTGTATTCCGCCTCAACATTGAAAACGGGGTCACCCTTTGTGTAATACAGCAACTCCTGTCTGACGGCCATCCAGTTTTTCTGAGTGCCATAACCACGTTGGTTACGCATGGTAATGTAGCTTCTCGGAGCAAACGGTTCGTCCCTCATCATAACCATGAAATCGGGAAGTGGCTGGAAGCCATCGTTTTGGTCGGCGCCAAGCCATACGTATAGTGAGGCGTTTTTAGCCAGGATCGCGTGAGTAAGCCGAACCCATTGGCGACACCACTGAACATAGTCACTAATGTTTCTGCGGTCGAACGCCACAAGGTTGTAAGGAGGGTCGTGAACCGCCAGGGTGGGTGTGGAATCTCCGACCAACGACCTCACGGCATCTTGATCTGTGGCGTCTATGCAGCCGACTCTATGGATACCTTGCGGATCTTGCCAGACATCGCCGGGTTGTAACCTGCAAAGGGGGAGTAATCGACGTCGCCATTCGTCGTCCGTGTCCAGTCTCGGCAGCGGATTGGTTTTCATGTTTGATTATCCGAATAAATCGAATTAGTCGACAAGCAATCTATTCTTTCGTTGTTCAATCCAGTATCCTTGTTGTCTCGCTTTCGGGTTGGCCCTTAAGCTAATTGAGCTAGTCTTCCGTACGGATCGGCCGGTTATAGTAGCAGGTCCAGGTCCGTTACCGCGCCGAGGCTGCTGGTGGAGACCAGTTTCGCGTATTTGGCGAGCACGCCGCGTGTGTAGCGGGGAGCGGGCGGAGTCCACGATTCTCGGCGAGAGGCAAGCTCCTCCTCGGTGATGTTGAGCTGGAGCAGGCGGGCGTGGGCGTCGATGGTGATGGAATCGCCCTCATTAATCAATGCGATGTTCCCGCCAACGTAGGCTTCCGGGGCGACGTGGCCGACGACCATGCCGTAGGTGGCGCCCGAAAACCGCCCGTCCGTGATCAGCGCGACCGAATCACCCAGCCCCGCGCCGATGATGGCGGAAGTGGGGGCGAGCATCTCGCGCATGCCGGGACCGCCCTTGGGCCCCTCGTAGCGGATCACAAGGATGTTGCCCGGCTTAATGCGGCCCGCCAGAATCGCCTCCAGGCTCTCCTCTTCGCTCTCGAATACGCGCGCCGGACCGGTGATGCTCGGATTCTTGACGCCAGTAATCTTCGCGACGGCGCCCTCCTGCGCCAGGTTGCCCTTGAGGATGGCGAGGTGGCCCTGCGAGTACATGGGGTTGGACCAGGGCCGAATCACCTCCTGATCGGCTCGCGGCTCATCCGAGACGGCAGCCAGCGTTTCGGCGATGGTCTGACCGGTGACTGTCAGGCAGTCGCCGTGCAGCAGGCCGTGATTCAGGAGCATCTTCATGACCTGGGGTACGCCGCCCCCGCGGTGCAGGTCCGTAGCGACAAACCGCCCGGAGGGTTTCAGGTCGCAGAGGACGGGCACGCGCCCGCGAATTACTTCAAAATCATCGATGGTAAGGGGAACTTCGGCTGCGTGGGCAATGGCAAGCAGGTGCAGAACGGCGTTGGTCGAGCCGCCGAGCGCCATCGTTACGGTGATCGCGTTCTCGAAGGCGTTGCGGGTCATTATCTGGCGGGGCAGGATCTGGTTGTGCACGGCGTTGACCAGCGCCTTCGCGCTGGCGGCGGCGCTTTCGGCCTTCTCGTGGTCCTCGGCTGCCATGGTCGAAGAACCGGGAAGGCTCATGCCCATCGCCTCGATAACCGAAGACATGGTATTGGCGGTAAACATGCCGCCGCAGGAGCCCGCGCCGGGGCAGGCGTGCCGCTCCACGTCCAGGAGTTCGTCGTCGCCAATCTTGCCCGCCGAGTGTTGACCCACCGCCTCGAACGCGCTGACGACCGTCAGATCCTTGCCGTTAAGGTGGCCGGGCTTGATGGTGCCGCCGTAGACGAAGAGCGCGGGGATATTCATGCGGGCGATGGCGATCATTGCGCCCGGCATGTTCTTATCGCAGCCGCCAATGGTGAGCACGCCGTCCATCGACTGCCCGCCGCAGGCCGTCTCGATGGAGTCGGCAATCACCTCGCGGGAGACGAGCGAATACTTCATGCCCTCTGTGCCCATCGATATGCCGTCGCTCACGGTAATGGTGCCGAACATCTGCGGCATTACGCCGGCCTCGCGGAGAGCGGTCTCGGCGCGGCGGGCGAGCAGCATCAGGCCGAGGTTGCAGGGCGTGATGGTGCTGTAGCCGTTCGCGATTCCCACGATGGGCTTGGAAAAATCTTCATCGCCAAACCCAACGGCACGGAGCATGGCGCGGTTTGGCGTGCGCTCAGGTCCCTGCGTGATGATTCGGCTGCGGTTATTATGCGGCTTATGCGGTACGTTGTCGGACATAGTGGCTTGGACCTCTTGGAAATTGCGGTGTGAGAAGAAGAATTTCGACGAAGGGGGAGTGGAACCCTGCCGGCTTGCTAGGATAGGGGCGGAAGCACGCGCTTCAGAAGCCTGTCCACATCGTCCCAGATGTCGGGTGAATCGAGAAGATCGGCATAGTCTCGAAGCCATCGCTCGACGCGGATGCGGTCGAGATTGGGATATACCTCGGCAATTGCTCGGATATCGGCCATATCCTGCTCGCGGTGAGCGATTCCCTTCATAATGATGAGGTCTTCGGGAGAAGGGAGGCGAATGGAGAAATCGTCGTGGCTATACTGCTTTGCCCGTTCGAGCGTCTGTTCTTCAAAAGGAGTCGAGCCGAGAGCAATGTCAACCGTTACACCGGTTGGCAGATGCTGCAATACGGCCAGGCGGGCCTGCTTCGCGTAGTCCTCCATCCCGGAAAAGCGCGGCATAAGGTGATGATCAGCGGCAGAATTGAGAAACCGAGGAATATCGGCGCTATCGAGCAGCAACATCCCATCCACATCCTTCGTGAAGCGGGGATTAGCGAGGAGACTAACAGCTACACCGCCAATAATGACCCCGCCTCCAAAATCATCGAGCAGGCTTGTGAGCGATTTAACAGCCTGAAATTGGGCGGCCGTAATACGATCATCCATCGCCGCCTCGAATCTTAGCCCACCGCTTCTGTATAGCTTCGTCAAACAGCGGTCGAGGACGTGTGGGAATGCTTTCGCCAAATTGCAGAATATTGGTGAACGCGCGTAATCGATCGGCAAAGGTTTCCGCGCGACGTTGTTCTACCTCGTATTGGTTGAACGCATCGTATCCGGCTTTCCACTCCTTCACCTGCTGTTTTAATACTGCTCTATCCATGCTTGTCTCCCCTACCATTATACCCGAGCGCAATTGGCATGAACAGCCAGTCAAATGCCCCGCAGCGCGTGGTCGCGGCTCGAAGGTCGGAACAGCAACCCCTCCGCGTGTTCACTACTGCAATGGCTGCCGCACTGTATCTATCGCGATTCGCCTTCGTAGTACACCCAGCGAGCAGATGTCTTAAAGACTATCAGAGTCGCGGCCAGCGTGAGGATGAAGAGGACCCATGCCATTGCTGAAGCGTAGCCCATCCTGAAGTAGCTGAACGCGTTCTGGAACAGGTAGAGCGCGTAAAACAGCGTCGAGTTGGCGGGGCCGCCGGGCGGGCTGCCGGTCATCAGGAAGGACTGGGTGAAGTATTGGAACGTGCCGATTATTCCCAGTATCGTGTTGAAGAAGATGACCGGCGAGATGGCGGGAAGCGTGATATGCCACGTCTTGCGCCAGGCGGATGCGCCGTCCAATTCCGCTACTTCATAGAGATGTCGCGGCACCCCTTGCAAGGCCGCAAGATAGATCACCATCCCGCCGCCGACAGTCCACAGGTCCAGCACGATGAACGCGGGCTTGGACCAGAGAGGGCTTTGCAGCCAGGGCGAGGTGGGAATGTGAAACAGCTCCAGAGTCTTGTTGACGAGGCCATACTGAGGGTTGAGCAGCCATAGCCACAGGATTGACGAGGCCACGGTCGGCACGACGGATGGCAGGTAGTAGAGCGCGCGGAAGAGGGCCATGCCGCGCAGCTTCTGATTCAGGAGCAGGGCGATGGCGAGCGACAATGCGAGCGACAACGGCAACTCGATAAAGAGGAAAGCCGTGTTCTTCAGGGACGGCAGAAAGTAGTCCTTGTCGGTGAAAAGCTCGACGTAGTTGCGCAATCCCACCCAATGTGGCGGCGAAAGGACGCGATAGTCGCAGAAACTGTAATAGAGCGACGCGCATATCGGATAGAGCGTCAGAATTATGAAACCCGCGAGCCACGGCGAAATGAAGGCAAGGCCGATGAGCGTAGAGCGACTTTGGCGGCGCTGAGACGCCGCCTGCCGATGAGGCGATGAGGCGATGAGACGATGAGGCGATGACCTGGGCGGAGCTTGATTACTCACGGACGAAGGCTCCATTTATCCGGGTTGGTTATCATGATGGTTAACTGAGATATGATCTTATCGTACCGGTCGTACCGGTCATTGTACTGCTGCTCGGAAAAATATCGGCATCGGTGAGCAATCCCTGCCCATACCTGCGCTTCCGCCGCTTCGGCCTCTGCGTCGGATAGCTTCGCGACGAAATGTGCCTTACAGCGCCTTTTCCGCCAAGCTTCGGCTGTATTCGCAGCCACAGATCGTGAGGCGCGCCGGAACTGATCGGTAATTCCGAACCGTTCTTCAGATGGAAACGCTTTAGTCCACTCGAAAACGACCATGGCAGCCTCGACCGCTTCTTGATATACCCTCAACTCGCGATGGCTCTGTATTAGCGGCATAGCTCGTTCTATCTCCCAGTCTGGTGGCCGTTTCGCCTCATCGCCCTACCGCCTCATCGCCCCACCGCCTCATCGCCCAATCCCCTCACCGGTATCTATCAAGCTCGCGCTGAACGCGGATTCGGACGTCGCGAAGAGCCTGTTCTGGTTTCTTGTCGCCATTCAGAACCAGATCGCGGGCTGCTACTATCTCGTTATTGTAGAGATTGGCGATGGGAAGCGCGGGGAAGCTGCCCGCATTGGGCGTGTCTGCCAGATCGAGGAAGACCGCGAATCGCTGCTTGTATGTCGCGCCTTCGCGGAGTATGGGCGATTTGATAACGCTCCGGCGATTCGGGACGCCGTTCATCAGGCTGGCCAGAAGAATCTGCGCCTCGTCGCTCTGCATCCATGCGAGAAGGTCCCATGCCTCCCTCGGATGCTTGCCGCCCTTCGGTATGCAGAACATATTGCCCCCCAGCCACGTGGAGCGCGCCAGACCCGGCCGGTTCGATGGATAGGGAAGCGGCGCGACTCCATAGTCCAGCCCCGGCGCGTACTTGTGGCACCACCACGGATTCCACTCCCCATTAATCATCATTGCGACTTTGCCCATGAAGAACGGGTTATTGGCGCTCTGGTCCTTTCCAAATCCGCTGCTGAACTCATTCACCTTCTGGTATCCGCCCATCTTGTCGAAGAGGTCCACATACCACTCTAGCGCGGTAAGATTGCCAGGATCATCGGGAGTGACACGATTACCCGTGGGATCGTATAACCGACCTCCGAAGACTTGCGAGAGGATATTCTCATCCGTAACGGGCATGAGACCCAGTCGCTGCAACCCGTCACTGTCCGCCCTGGTGAGCTTTACCGCATAGGCTTTCAGCTCCTCCATCGTACGAGGCGGCCGCTCAGGGTCCAGATGGGCCTCGCGAAAGGCTTGCTTATTCCACAAAAGGGCCATGCAGTCGATGAGATACGGCATGGCATAGAGACGCCCTTTGCATCGGCATTGCACGAGCGATGCGGGAATAAATTCCTCCTCCTTGAATCCGGATCGGAGGAACCAGTCGTCCATCGAATAGATCGCGCCATTCGCCGCCAGCGGGCCGAGATAGAGCGGGTCGGCGAGCGTAAAGAGGTCCGGGGGCACGCCTGCCACGATTGCGCGGACCGTTTTCGTGTCATCGTTGACGGCCCCCAGGTTCTCGATGACGATGCCAGGGTGAAGCTGCTGGTATCTATCGAGGACCTTTTGAAAGCTCTTCTCCTCCTGCCCGCTCCACATGGACCAGATCGTGAGGCGAATTTTGGGCGAGGCAGCGACCGGCGCATGCGTACAGGATGACAGGAGGCCGGCGGACAAGATCGATGCGGAAATACACGCAAAGGCGGTGAGGCGGCGATTCGGCGTGCCAAATACCGGGACGTGATAGAGGCGCGTGGCGTGCAAGAAGGCGAATCGCAGAAGGCAGTGGAGCGTGTCCACTGCCTTCTGCTTGACTGTTCCCGATGTTTCGCTCTCAGTCCAGCGCAAAGAACTCAACCGTGCGTCCTTTGCCGCCTTCTCCGGTCGCCATCAGGATGAAGAGGCCGGTCTGCTTCGGATTGCGCGGGTCCGTGCCGAATGCCACATCGAGAACCTTTCCGGCGAGCTTCGGGCTTGACCACAGTGACTTGAACTCGCCGCCATTACCATGGGCAAGCATGTCCATGCCGGTCACCTTCAGCGTAATGTCTTCTTTATCGACCCACGGCACCCAGGCGTAGAGCTTGCCTTCGGCGCGCGGGTCGAACAGACCGATAATGCCGGTCTTCTGGCCCTCGGCGGGCACGCCGATGCCGGCCAGCATCTCGCCGGGCAGCCTGGCGACGAGGCTGGAGTAAACTCCGCCGCCCGAAGCCGGGTCGACCATCTCGCGTCCGGCTGTGAGCGTTTTATCGCCCGTTAGGTCGATGGCGTATACGTCCGGCTGGCCGCCCCCGAAAAAGAAGAAGGTATCGGTGCCGTCGGTAAAACGTACGGTCCCCGTGACGTCGGAGAGGTCCGCGAGGACTTTCTTCTTATAGGTATCGCCGTCCTTGTAGTAGACCGCTCCCGGCACAACGATGACGGCGGGCTTGCCTTTGGCGAATCCGCCGGCGACGAACTTTTCACCTTTGTCGCCCAGTTCGATGGAGGCGTCTTCCTTCGGGGCAGCCCCCGTGACGCTGTGAATTGTCAGCCTGTTGTGGTCGTCGAGCACGAGCAGGCGGGGCGTTTTATCACCCGTCACGTCGGCAATCGCGATGCGCTTGGCCGTCGCCGGGACCTCCACCTTCCAGGCGGACTTGAAGGCGGGATCGCCGGTCTTCTTCTTCGGCTCCGCGGCCGTGCCCATTACCTTGGCTTCGTCGTAGCCCTCGAACGTGTGGTTATGCATCCCGTAAAATACACCGCGTGGATTACGCGCTCCGCCGCCGTTCGGGTTAACGTGGCAGTATCCGCAGACCTTCTTCTCTTTTCGCGCATATTCCGGCTTCGCCTGACTCGCAGTAGCCAGTACGAGAAGGGAGCCACTGAAGACGGCAATGGCCGATCGGGACAGGTTTAGCATCGAGTTCCTCCTTTTTGCTTGAAAGAAATACAGGCGACCAGATGACCAGATGACGTGGTGACGTGGTGACGCGGTGACGTGGTGACGTGGTGACGTGGCATTTGATTTATTTGAGATTTTACACGCTGCTCCCTAATTCCTGCTTCGTGAATGCAATGACGGCTCATATTGCAGCTTCTATTGAATGGCAGAGAACGGAACAGCGCAGCGCGAAAGAGCGTCTTTCAGCGAAAGGTAAGGGACAGCTTCTCTCCCAATAGAAAAGGATGTAAATCGATGCTGCACACAACGCGCAGGTTTACGGGACGCGCGTCCCGATGGATTGCGGGCCTTGTCGCTCTCACGTTTACGGCGCCGCTCGTCGGTTGTGGACGCCAGCAGAATACGTTTGCCAACTCGCCGGCTCCTTACAACGCTCCGCAGCGCGGAAGCAATCCCATAAATGGAATGAGCGCCGGCCAAAAGCTAGCCGTGCTGGCCGGGGCCGCCGCGCTCTACTACATGTATAAAAAGCACCAGAATGCCGCGGGCACGGGCGCAACGGGGCAGTATTACCGCTCCAAGAATGGCGGAGTTTACTACCGCGACCAGAAAGGGAGTCCTGTGTGGGTGCAGCCGCCCGTCGGAGGCATCCAGGTGCCCGCCGGAGAGGCTGCGCAATATGAGCAGGGCGCGCGCCAGAATGGATTCCGGGGCACGGTTCCGTCGGGATCGCCTATATAGAATCATCAAGAGTTAGCAGCCTGGCAGTCGTTTCGTACGAGCCCCCTGGGCCGAAAGGAGAGACCGATGTCTCTTGGAGATATTTTCGACAAGATTAAAGAGATATTCACGGGCGAGCCGGACCAGAAGGAACAGCATGTGAGGCCGGCAAGCGAAGACCCTCAGGGCGACCCCGCCGATCAGCAGAACGAAAACGCGGGTTACTCGCGCCGCTCCGCGCACGAAGATAGGAATTCCGGAATTCTGCCGTCCAGCCAGGACCCGCGGGGCGACCCGGCCGATCAGCAGTCCAACATTCTGCCTTCGAGTCAAGACCCGCAGGGCGATCCGGCGGACCAGCAGTCCAACATTCTCCCCGCGAGTCAGGACCCGCGGGGCGACCCGGCAGATGAGCGGTAACCAGGGAAAGTCTGTGTACGTAGAATGAGGGGTCGGAGACCGCACAGGTCTCCGACCCCAATTGCTTTCCAATCAGCCGGCCGTGAGACGGAACAGAGTTATCTCGGACGGGCAGCGCCGCCGCCGCGCGAATGGACCACCGCCTGTCACCCCGATTCCACGGTTGACATAGAGCTGGGTGTTTCCACTTCGATACCACCCATGCACATAGCGCGTATGCAGATGCAGCCTACAGACCATATAGGGCGTCGGGAACGGCAGCGCTATTTGGCCGCCGTGCGTATGGCCCGCGAGCATCAGCATTGGGCGGTCGGCGGGAACGCGGTCCAGCGTGTTCGGATGGTGGGCGAGGAAAACGAGCGCCGCGTCCGAAGGCACGGGAGCGAGCGCGGCGGCGATGTCGGGCTTTCCTTCGTAGAGCTCATCGATTCCGGCCATCCAGAGACCGGGCATGGTTTCTCGAGCCGTATTATTGAGCACGGTAATACCTTCGGCTTCGAGCGCGCTCATGAGCAGCAGTAGGTCACTTCGGTGATCATGATTCCCGGAGGACGCGTAAACGCCTCTCCTCGCGCGTAATCCTGACACCATCTTCACTACCGGCAGCACGTCTCGCTTGTGCCGGTCCACAAAATCCCCCGTGATGGCTATGATGTCGGGCTCCAG
>JBBROJ010000161.1:0-10204 GCA_038229495.1 Chthonomonadales bacterium | reverse complement strand
TGCGGTGGTCTCCTTTTTGTCTTGGTGGACACCAAGAAGACTACCGTATGCACTCCTCTTCTTCAACCCCCGTTCATAATGTCATGAGATTCAACAACTAGGTCTGAAAGCAGAACCTGGGCATGGGCGCTACCTGTTGCTCCAATGGTAATTGCGGCTCCCAGAAGGGCCGGTATAGCGAAACGGAACTTCATCTGCATCTCCTCCAAACAAAAAGGTGCGTCACGGTGAGTGATACTTCCCACCCATCTTGCCGTGGGATGCCGCTATCTCGGAAGATGAACGGCGGTCCGCCGGTATAGCGCGGATAAGTCATCGAAAAGTCGCCGGATAGAGCGGGCCGCTTTCACTGCTTCACTTCAGTTGGCAGGAACCGAAACCGGTAATGGCTTCGGAAGCCTGGACATGATCTCGTGAAGTTGATAACTGCACGGCGCGTGCCATACAGCGAACTCAACAATAAAACTGGTAGTTATTCTGTCGGTCAAACCGTACTCACTCATCTATCGTAACGCACGCCCGCTCAGTTCGCACATAGTAAATGTGTTGGTTTGCCTGCAAAGCAGGTAGTCGGGCGAGGTGGGTCGTTGGGTCGTTGGGTCAATTAGTCAATGGGTAAACGGGTCAACGGTTGGCGGGCCGTTCTTCCGACTTCCGACTTCCGACTTCCGACTTCCGGCTTCCGACTTCCGACTTCCGACTTCCGACTTCCTCCTCCTATGGTATAATACGCCTACCTTTGCCGAGGAGGAGCGCTTATTGGCGGCGGACGAATCGAGGGCAGACGTCAAGCTGGATTTGATCGACGTTGGCCGCAGATTCGGGCGGCGAACTGTTTTTCAGGGCCTCTCTGCTGAAGTGAAGACGGGGCAGACGCTCGTAATCGCGGGAGCGAACGGCTCCGGCAAAAGCACCTTGATGAAAATCATCGCGGGGCTGCTTCCTTCCAGCTCGGGCAGGGTGGAAGTTGCTGTGGACGGTATGTCCCTGAATACACAGGAGCGCCGTCGGAGCATCGGTTTCGTCTCGCCTGATCTTACGCTCTACGCGGAGCTGACTGGCGCTGAGAATCTTCAATTTTTCGGGCGCTTGAATGGTTTGAGCCTGACCCGCGACGAGCTAATCACTCTGTTTGAGCGTGTCGGACTTAAGGGGCGTGGGCGCGATTACGTGCGCAGCTACTCTTCAGGGATGCGGCAGAGGCTGAAATATGCTTTTGCGCTGCTCCATCGCCCGGCTATCCTCCTCCTCGACGAGCCGACCATGAATCTCGACGCGCAGGGCGTCCAAATCGTCCAGGAGATTGTAGCGTCGCAAAAGAGGCGCGGAATGGTTGTAATTGCTACCAATGAGCCGCGTGAAGTGGCGTGGGGCGACGTGGTAGTCAGACTCGAATCGTAGTTATGCAGTCAGGCAGACTGATTGGATTCACGCTTTTGGGAAACGGATTCGGGCAGGCGATGGCGGTGTTGGAGAAGGACCTGCGCGCGGAGCTGCGCAACCGCGCCGCCATTAACGCCATCATGCTGTTCGCGATAACGGCGCTGGTTGTCGTGGGTCTCGCGCTTGGCCCCGGCGAGCTTCACCCTGTTTTTAAGGCCGCGCTTCTGTGGGTTGTGTTGTTCTTTGCCGCATTTTCCGGTCTGGCGCACGTATTTCTCCATGAAGAGGAGACGAATACGGCTCTTGCACTTAGGTTGTGCGCGCTTCCTGGAGCGGTCTACGCGGGAAAGCTGGCGTTCAACCTGCTGCTGCTGCTGGGGATTGCCATCGTCGTCGTGCCGCTCTATGCGCTGATGCTCGACGTGACGTTAATGCGCCCCGTGGCGTTCGTCGTTACGCTCTGCACGGGCTGCCTGGGGTTGGGCGCGGCGGCGACCATTATTGCGGCGATTATCGCGAAGGCGCGGAGCAAGGGGGCGCTGTATGGCGCGCTGGGCTTTCCGATTCTGCTGCCGCTGCTCATTATCGCGGTGGACGCGACGCGACTTACCCTGACCGATGTACCGGCGGAGGGTCTGTGGAAGGACATTGTGGGTCTTGTGGCGTTCGCGGTGATGCTGGTGACCGTGTCGGGAGTGCTGTTCCCGTATGTATGGGAGGACTAGCGACCAGGGTCGATGGGTCGTGGGGTGTCAAGCCGGAGCGGGTAAAAACAACGGTCACAAACGCGGCGGGATTCTGTCCTATTAAGTACCTGTAATGGCGGCAAATCAATTAACCAGCGGCGGGGAGCGGCAGAGCATGGCGGTCCCTGCAATAACGGGACTGTGGTGGAAGCTGGGAACCGGGATCTGGATGAGCCTTGCGATTCTGGCGACATTTCTGCTCGTAGGTCCCGCGAAGGGTTTCCCGTATCCGGACGGAGCGCGCGCGATCATGTTCCACGTGCCGTGCGCCTGGCTTGCCACGCTCTGCTACGTGGTGGCGGCGTGGTATGCGGTGCGATTCCTGGGTAAAATTGGCAGGGACGGCATGGACTTCGCAGCCGCTGACGACATGAAGTGCGCGACGGCGATGGAACTGGGGCTGCTCTTTTCGATTCTAACTACCGTTACCGGCAGCGTCTTCTCGCACATGGAGTGGACGCTCTATTGGAACTGGGATCCGCGGCAAACGTCTATCCTAGTCATCTGCCTCATCTTCGCGGCGTACGTGGTATTGAGGGGCGCAATCGATGATCCCGAGAGGCGCGCCCGCCTCTCTTCCGCCTATGCGCTGGTCGCCATCGTGCCGGGGATGTTTCTTATCTGGGTGCTGCCTCGAATCGTGTTCACGCTGCACGGAGGCGCAAACAGTGCGGTTATCCAGGGCGGACTCGGCGGCAACTATCGGATGGTCATGTACGGCCTGGCGCTGCCCGCGTTTATCGGGCTGTTCGTCTGGCTTTTCCAGCTTCGTGTCCGCATTCTCAAGCTGGAAGCGCGGGCGGAGGCGGGATAGCAAATGAGCCAGATGCGCTACGGGATAGATCCCACAGTGCCACCCGTGTAAAACGGGTGTCTCGGGGGGGCGGCTGCGCCGCCAAACGCCGTCGCGGGTGGCATAATTTTGAATCGAATCCCGTCTGGACCGGTTTTACCGTCTGGAGGACGTTTAGCCGAAGGCTCCCCTGCCACGCGTTTTACACGCGTGGTACGACACGCGTTCGATGAAGGATAAACCGTGGATTCGAGAATGATTTCGCTGGCCCTCGTGCCATTGATAGTTTGGATTGGCGTCTTCGTGTATCTGCTTTCGGTGGATCGGAAGCTGAACCGAATCGAGCGCGATCAGGAGACCGATGACTTATGAAACCGCCACATATGATCGCTTTGTGCGTCATCGTGATCAGCATGGTCGTCATGCTCGTCAGCTTTAGCGGGGCAATCGCGCACCACGTCAGCGTGAGCCAGGTAAAGATGCGGCCCAATGAAGTCCTACAGGTGCCGGGCCAGATCATCAAGGATACCGTTGCGTATGACGCGTCGAAGGGCGAGCTGCGGTTCGACATCGCCGCCATTGATCCCATAAGCCGCAAGGTGAATCTCTCCGAGCGCATGACCGTGGTGTACGGCCAGCCCAAACCGGAGAATTTCGACGAGGCTGTCGGAGTAGAGGCTATCGGCAAGTACGACAACGGAGTCTTCCGGGCGCACGACCTGCTGGTAAAGTGCCCAAGCAAGTACAACGATAGTCCGGCAAAGATGGCCAAGAAGTGATGTCCTAACCCACCCCCGGCCCTCCCGGAACGGGAGGGGGAGTATGGGCGCAAGCGAGAACGTTCGGCTAACCCACCCCCCGGCCCCCTCCCGAAACGGGAGGGGGAGTATGGGCGAAGGCTTTATTCACTTGTTTTAGAGGCTCAACATGGATTTCGGTAGGATTAGCGTATTTGCCGGACTGATCGCCTCGCTGAGCGCGGTCGTGCTCTACACGCTTGCGATTCGCGGGAATCGTGGGCTCCTGCTTGCGGCGCGCTCGGCCTTCGCGGTAACGGTTCTCAGCGTGTTCGCCTGCTTCGGACGGCTCATGTTCCTCGTCAGCCAGCACAAGTTCCAGTTCGACTACGTATTTCGCTATTCGTCCGCCGATCTCGGCTTTCCATGGAAATATGCGGCGACCTGGGCCGGCCAGGAGGGCAGCTTCCTGTTGTGGGCCTTCTGGACGGCAGTGATCGGCGTGCTGGTCGCCTGGAAGGCCGGCAAGTGGGAAGCGCGGGTGATGCCGTTCTACATTTCTACTCTCTGCTTCTTGTTCGGCATTCTCGTCTGGCTAAGCCCCTACAATCAAATCGTTCGCGGAATCGGCCCCAGCGACTACCCGCTCGACCTTCCGTGGCCTCCGGGCAATGGACAGGGCCTGAATCCCTCCCTTCAGAACTACTGGATGGCGATTCACCCCCCGACCATCTTCTTCGGCTTCGCATCGCTCGCCGTCCCATTCGTGTACGCGCTGGCCGCTATGATTCGCCGTGACTACGAATCGTGGGCGCAGCGCGTCATGCCGTACGTGCTCATGACGATTGCAACCCTCGGCGTCGGCCTCTTCATGGGCGGCTACTGGGCATATGAAACTCAGGGCTGGCACGGCTTCTGGGCATGGGACCCGGTAGAGAACGCCTCGCTCTTCCCGTGGCTCGGCTCGCTGGGCCTGTTGCACGGCTTGGTCGTTCAGCGGAGTCGGGGAGGCATGGGTCGCACGAACATTTTCCTCAGCATCGTCTCCTGGCTGCTGTTCCTTTACGGCACGTTCCTGACGCGCAGCGGAGTGCTCGCAAGCTTCTCGGTACATGCGTTCGATATGCTCAGGAAGGATGCGCTGGCGCTGCTCATCTGGATGATCGTGACTCACGGCCTGCTGGGCTTTATCCTGCTGCTTTGGCGCTGGAAAACGATTCCGGGCCGCGCAAGCTCCGACAAGCCGCTGTCGCGCGATACGGCGATGGTACTGGCGATCAGCATCATGATGATGGCCGCGGCAATCGTGGCGATAGGAACCTCGTGGCCGCTTCTGTCCCGGTGGGGAATCTGGAAGTCGATTCCCTATATGAATCAGCTCTACTCGGAAAACGGGATGCGGGCGGAACCGATCTTCTATAACAAGGCGGGCTCCGCGCTTCTGATTCCCATCCTCTTGATCATGGGGGCGGTTCCGTTCCTCGCATGGGGGAAGACGAACGCGGAGAAATTCCTCTGGAAGGTACTTGTGCCGTGGCTGTCCGCCATTGGGGTCGGCGCACTAATCGTGTGGTTCGCGCTCAGCCAGGAGTCCGGCGGGTTCCGCCCCGAGACGCCGCGAATGCTGGTGGTCACCGTGGGGATGCTCGGCGCTTTCGCGGCCATCTCAAACATTCTGCTGGCGGTCCGCCTGCTGCGCGTAAAGGCCGTAACGATGGGCGGATGGACGGCCCACGTTGGAATCGGGGTGCTGATAATCGGCACGGTGCTCACGAACGTTTACGAGCAGACCAAAACATACTGGCTGCTCGAAGGCGCGGCGCCGGTTCGCACGCCCTTCGGTTATACGCTCGAATATGCCGGCTGGACCCACGACGGCAAATCCCAGGAGATCGCTCAGAAGGAGTGGTACGAATTCGACCACTCGATGAAGATCAACGTGCTCCGCACTCCCGGCGAGGACGGCGTGGCGCACGCGGACAGCGGCTCCGCGCCCCCGGCGAACGTTGCCTACACGGCTCTTACGCCGGTATTCCGGCAGCACAGCCTTCAGATGGCCGCAATGAGGGATGAAGAGAGCCAGAAATATATGTACTGGCCCTCGATTCACAAGGAGTTGAGCCGCGACTTCTATATCGCGGTCGCCAGTGACCCGGAGCTCATCAGGCCGCAGGCGACGCTGAAAGAGGGCCAGACGGACGCTATACGCCGTATGGATCTATCGGACACCGCGGATCCTGAGAACAAAACGAGCAATACGCTGATTCTAAGGGCGACCAACTATGCCGTTACTTATAAGAAGTTCTACATGCACGGTGCACCCGGTCAACCTGGCACAGCCATGGGCGGCGAGATGGTTCTCCACATGCCGGACGGCCGCAACCTGCCTTTCAACGCCGAGGTGATGTTTTCGCCCGAAGGCGGCCTCCAGCCCACAGTTACGGAGATTCCCGGGGTCAACGCGGTCGCCTTGATCAAGGGGCGTATCGACCCGGCCACAAAGGAAATAAATGTCAACTTCGAGCTGCCGGACGTGTCGCCCGTGTGGAGAGCCCCCATTGCGGTGACCAACAAGCCGTGGATCAATCTTGTCTGGCTCGGAGTGGTCCTGATGGGCCTAGGGACGCTCTGTGCGATGGTGCGGCGGTCCATTGAGGCGCGTAAGGGTTCTTCGGTGAGCAGCGTGGAGTCTCAGGGCGAGGCTGACGATGAAATCGCGGCAAGCGCGTCGCAGGCCGGCGAGGGGACGAAGGGACCTGCGACGGGCAGCGCCCGTCAAAAACCCGCAAGACCGGCGCGGGCCAAGGGGTAAGAGTCATTAGTATGAATCACAATGGGAGCCTCAAATGAGGCTCCCATTGTGATTCATACTACTCGATTGTGACCGTGCGGCCTTCTGTGGCGGAAAGGAGCGCCGCGCTCGTCAGGCGCAACACCGGCCATACGTCCGATGGCGGAGCCCAGTTTGGTCCTTCGTCCCGGAGGAGTTTTATGAACGCCTCGTCCGCGGTCTCACCACTGCCCTCCGGTGCGAATGGTTCCAAGCCGGTCTCGCGAATCGCGTAGGCGCGCCCGTCGACGATGGCAAAGTCCGCACCCTCGCAGTGAAAGTTGATCTGCTCCCGCCACTTATGCGCATCCCCGACGAACGCGAACGTGAGCGGTACGCCGCCCGTCAGGGTTGCCGCGCCCCGCACGAACATTTTGTTGGGCGTGCCCCGGTTGTCGCTCTCAGCCCATACCTTCTCGCCTGCCAGACCCGCAGCCCACATCGCAGTGTCGAGCTGGTGGCCGCTGGCATCGTAGAACATCCCGCCCGGACAGAGCGCGGGATCGTGCCTCCAGGTGCCGCGATTCGGGGTGATCCAGTCCTCCGCATTGTAGGCCGTGAGCGAGGTGACGCGCCCCCATCGGCCAGACAGAATCTCTTCTCGCATGGCCCGGATTCCGGCGTCGTAACGGCGCGGGTAGGTCAGGGAGACTACTTTGCCGACCTCTTCCATGCTCGCCAGAACCGCCTCAAGCTCTTCCTTGCGGGGGGTCAGGGGCTTTTCGCAGAGGACATGCAGATTCGCGGCGAGGGCGTCCATCACCTGGGGAATATGGAAGCTGTCCGGCGAGGCGATGCAGACCGCGTCAAGGCCGGAATCCAGGAGCTCTCGATAATCGGCCGTCAAGACATCTGGCCTGCGGACCAAACCCGACGCCGCGCGCTCCATGGCCACAGGGTGAGGATCGGACAGCGCGGCGACGGATATGCCCTCTATTTGCTCGAACCTCGTCGCATGGATGACGCCCAGCGCCCCGCACCCGATGATTCCCACCCGTAGCTCGCCCATTCGCCTCGTCCTCCACTCGGCCTACAGCTACCAGCGCTCGGCGATTGACTTTGCCAGGAGGAAGTGGTGCAGGTAGTCGCGCCCGCCCGCCTTGCTGTCGGTCCCGCTCATATTGAAGCCGCCAAACGGCTGGACGTCAACGAACGCGCCGGTGCATTTCCGGTTCAGGTAGAGGTTGCCGACCTGGAACTCGTGGCGGGCCCGCTCCAGCTTCATGCGGTCGCACGAGTAGAGCGCTCCGGTCAGCCCATATTCCGTGCCGTTGGCGATTTCCAGTGCATGGTCGAAGCTGTCCGCGCGGATTACGGCGAGCGCCGGGCCGAATATCTCCTCCTGCGCGATACGCGCGTTGGAATCCACGTCCGCGACAATGGTTGCATCGATAAAATGACCTGCGCCAGGGTTCGCTGGTTTTCCACCGCCGAGGACCAAGCGACCCTCCGATTTGCCAATCTCGATGTAAGAACGAATCTTCCGGTCCGCGTCGCCGTCGATGACCGCGCCCATGTTCACATTCTCCTGGGTGGGGTCGCCCTGCGTGAGCGTCTTCGCCCTGGCGACAACGCGATCCAGCAGCGTGTCGTAGATAGTCTTGTGAGCCACCAGGCGCGAGCAGGCCGAGCACTTCTGCCCCTGGAACCCGAATGCGGCGGCGACCACGCCCTCCGCGGCGGAATCGAGGTCGGCGTCTTCGTCCACGACGATGCAGTCCTTGCCGCCCATCTCGAGGACCGCGCGCTTCAGCCACTTCTCGCCACGATGGGTCGCAACCCGCTCATTGATGTGGAGACCAACCTCCCGCGAGCCGGTAAAGGAGACGAACCGAACGAGCGGGTGGCCCGTCAGCAGATCGCCGACCTCCTCACCCAATCCCGGCAGGAAGTTTGCCACGCCAGGCGGGACGGACGCATCCTCCAGCACCTCGAAGAACTTCGCCGCGATGACGGACGACTGCTCCGCGGGCTTAGTGACAACGGTGTTTCCGGTGACGATCCCGGCAGCGGTCATGCCGGCCATGATGGCGAGTGGGAAGTTCCAGGGGGGGATGATTACGCCGACCCCCATCGGCATATAGCGGACCTCGTTCTCCTCGCCGGAATAGGGCGTTGACGGCTGCCCGCCGCCGAGGCGAACCATCTCTCGGGCATAGAATTCGAGGAAGTCGATTGCTTCGGCGGTGTCGGCATACGCTTCGAGCCACGATTTGCTTACCTCGTAGACCATCCACGCAGAGAACTCGTATATTCGGCGGCGCAGGATTGCTGCGACCTTCATGAGACAGCGCGCGCGGACTTCCGGATCGACGCGGCTCCAGGCGGGGAAGGCATCGTATGCGGCGCGGATTGCGCTCTCCGCATGTTCAGGCGTGGCGCGGGATACGCTGCCGACAAGTTGAGTCGGGTTGGCGGGGTTATACGATTCGATTCGCTCAGCGGTCATGAAGCGCCTGCCGCCGACGATGAGGGGATATTCGCCACCAAGCTGCGATTCGACCAGCTTCAATGCCTCGCGTATCCTCTGCCGCGGTTCAGGCTGGGAGAAATCGACGTAGGGTTCGTTCTCGAAGGGAGTAAACATGGCGGTAGTATACCAGACTGCGGAAGACGGAAGACGGAAGACGGAAGACGGAAGGCGGAAGACGGAAGACGGAAGAGCGATTGAATGTATTTATTCGCTGGGGGGCCTGCGGCCAGTCGTCCTGCCGGACGAAGAGAACAATTATGCAAGAGGTCCACTGAAGTGAAATGGCCGGTAGAGGCGAGCGCCTCTACCGGCCATCGGATTGCTGGTCCCTGATTGCCCACGAACTTACACTTACACTTGCCGCTGCACTTACCGAAGCAGCGAGAGAACGGACTGCGGCGCCTGGTTGGCCTGCGCCAACACGGAAGTACCCGCCTGTGAGAGTATCTGGTTCTTGGTAAGCTGAACCACTTCCTGAGCCACGTTCGTATCCCTGATCTGCGATTCGGAAGCGGACAGGTTCTCCACGCCCACTCCCAATGTTCGGATGGTACTGTCGAGCGTGTTCTTCTGGAACGAGCCGAGAGCAGCGCGTAGGTTGGCCACCTGCTTGATGGCCTCGTCCACCGCGCTCAGCGCGTTGGATGCTCCGGTCGCCGTGGTGACGTCGAGCGTTCTCAGCGTAAGACCCGACACGCTCGTGTTGCCCAGCTGGTTGGTCTGAATGTTGCCCAGGCTGGCGTTCACATATTGGCCCGCATTGGCGCCAATCTGGAACTGAACGTTGCCCGCGGTTACCTGAGCCACTGCGAACGTGCTGCCGGTCTGAGTATTGGCCGATTCAGTCAGCAGGAGGTTGTTGCCCTGCGTGTCCGACAAGCGTAGACCCGAATCGGTGGTGCCGCGCCCGCCGCTGAACGTCACGGTCTGAGCCGACGAAGCGCCGCCGCCTGAGGAGGCGAATGCTGTAACGGTCACGGTTGCATTGAGGCCGATGACGTTTACGCCCGCTGTGCCGTTGATGAGGGCGGCGCTCTCGGATTCATTTATCTTGAAGTTGCCGCCGTAATTCTGCTGCGTCAAGACAATGCTGCCCGAGCCGTTGGCGGCCGTGAAGTTGGCGCTGACGCCGGTGCTGCCCGCCAGGTTGTTGATCTTGTTGATGAGCGACTGGACGGTGTCCGAGCCCGAAACAGAGATAGACTGCCCGTTGACAACAACCGTGCCGCCCGAACCCGTCGT
>JBBROJ010000160.1:0-10658 GCA_038229495.1 Chthonomonadales bacterium | reverse complement strand
TCGATTGGATGGCAGGGTGGCGATTGTTACGGGCGCGGCGCAGGGGATGGGCGAGGCGATTGCCTATCGGCTGGCCCGCGAGGGATGCGCGGCGGTGACGATTGCGGACATGAATCAAGAGAAAGCCCAGTCCGTCGCGGATGCGATTGAGAAAGAGCATGGAGCGAAGGCGCTGGCGGTGCAGACGAATGTCACCGACGCCGCGCAGGTCGAGGAGATGGTTGCGCGAACCAAAGAGGCGTTCGAAAGCGTGGATATTCTTGTTGCGAACGCCGGAATACTCAAAGCCCATGACCTAACGGAGTTCCCGGCCGGTGAGTGGCGGGCGGTTATCGAGGTCAACCTGGTCGGATACTTTCTCAGCGCGCAGGCGGCTGCCAGGGTCATGATAGAACAGAAGCGTGGGAGCATCATCCAGATCAACTCTAAGTCCGGGAAGAAGGGCAGCTTCCGCAACTCCGCCTACGCGGCGAGTAAGTTCGGAGGGATTGGGTTTACGCAGTCCATCGCGCTCGACCTTGCTCCGCACGGCGTGCGAGTGAACGCGGTCTGCCCCGGCAACCTGCTGGATGGAACGCTCTGGCAGGAAAGCCTGTTCGAGCAGTACGCGCGGAATCAGGGCATGTCGATGGAGGAGGTGCGCAGGAAGTACGAATCGCAGGTTCCGCTGGGCCGCGCCTGCACCTACGAGGATGTCTGCAACGTGGTCGCCTTCCTCGCCTCCGATGACTCCGGTTATATGACCGGCCAGGCCATTAACGTGACCGGCGGCCAGGAAATGCGTTAGATGCGTTCCACACAAAGGCCTGCAGCATAGGCCGGCAGCAAAGATCGGTTGTTCTCATTTCCCAGCATTACGCGTGTCAAAGGAGATAAACACATGAAGAGTTCTGAGATGTTCTTGCTCGGCGCGATGGTGATAGCCGCCGCCGGAATGGGCGCGCACCGTGCTCCGGCCGCGCCGAAAGGGGCCGCGAAACCTATCCACGCCCTGCTCGTGCTGGGTGGCTGCTGCCACGACTATGAGAAGCAGAAGGAGATTTTGACGAAAGGAATCTCCGAGCGCGCGAACGTGGAGTGGACCATCGCTTACGACCCGGACACCGGCACGAAGCACAAGAACCCGGTCTACGACAACCCCGACTGGTCCAAGGGCTACGACATCGTAGTTCATGACGAATGCACGTCCGATGTGACCGACATCGCGGTGGTCGACGAAATACTGAAGCCGCACAAGAACGGCCTGCCCGCCGTTTTCCCGCACTGCGGCATGCACTCCTATCGCACGGAGGGCTTCCCCAAGGCCACGCCCTGGTTCGAGTTGACGGGCCTGGCAAGCACGGGCCACGGTCCGCAGGTCCCCATTGCCATATCGTTCGTAGATACCAACAACTCCATTACGAAGGGCATGGCGGACTGGAGCACGATTCACGAGGAGCTCTACAACAACAGCAACGGCAAACTCCACGACACCGCGCATGCGCTTGCGCGCGGCAAGCAGACCTACAAAGGGCAGGACGGCGAGCAGAAGGAGGCCGACTACGTGTGCGTATGGACGAACACGTACAACGGCAAGACTCGCGTTTTCTCCACGACCATCGGTCATAACAACGAGACGGTGTCCGACCCGCGCTATCTCGACCTGGTGACCCGCGGACTGCTCTGGAGCGTGAACAAGCTCGGCAAGGACGGCAAGCCGGTCGCCGGTTACGGCCCTAAATAGACGGTCCGCCGGAACCAGTAAAGACCGTATGAAGATCGTAGGGGCGAATAATTCGGGCGCGCTGCTTTGCGCAAGAGCAGAGAAGGTGCCGCGAACTATTCGCCCTTACAACCATTTGTCATTTCATTTGCCAAATGTCCGAACAAAATATGTGTGCCGGGCGACATCGTAGGATTCATAAAGGTCGTCATCGACGCGGATACCTACCGCATTCTCGTTGCGGCAGTCCTCGCGCCGGAAGGCGCGGAACTCGTACATATCTACGCCGACGTGATGAACGCCGACGCGCCTTACACGGTCATTCGTGACGCTATACATATTCATCCCACGCTCGCCGAGGCTGTTCAAAGTGCTGTGTCCTCGCCGGAAACATTACTTTCCGGCTGTGCTTCTAGCGATGCTAATGGCCGGACAACGCGCCCCAAAGTTTACACTCCTGACTCTCCATCTCAATCCCGAGGCTGGCGGCGCTGCCAATCCCAGTCGATCGCCGGGTAGAACTTCTCCGGATGCTCCACCACCCAGATCTGCTTGCGGATCACGTAATTGTCCGGCGCTCGTTTGAGGGCGGCTCGCCACGAGACGACGGCCTCCGCTTTGTGACCCTGATGCAGCAGCGCGACACCAACACCAAACAGCGCCGCAACGCTCGCCGGGTCCTGACGCAGGGCGCGACGAAACGCCTTCTCGGCCTTTGAATAGCGCTGAAGGCGGTTGTAGGCGTCGCCCAGGGCAATCTTTGCTTCCACATCGCCGGACTGCGCCTGCTTCTCCAGGTCTGACAGCCGCGGCGCCTTGCGGGATTTCGCGGCGCCTTTTGCCGTAGGTTCCGCTAGGAACGATTCGACCGCCATTATGGTCTTGGGACTACTGACTTCGAAATCGCCCTGGAATACCTTGCGCAGCACGCCGCGTTCATCAATAAACACGCCATTGGGAACCACCGTGAATCCAAGGAGGGTCCCAAGCGCATTATCGGTATCGACCAGTGCGGGATAAGTCGCCTGGGCCGCATTAACATAGGGAGCGGCGGCCTGGCCGCCCTGCGCATCCATCGCGACAGCGACCAGTACATAGTTCTCCGCCCGATGAAGTTCGATGAAAGCCTGCCAGCCTGGCAGTTGCGCGCGGCAGCCTCACCAGGAAGCCCAGGCGAACAGGATCACCTTCTTCCCGCGGAAGTCGGAGAGGTGGACCGTCTTCTTCCCATTCATGGTGGGCAGCACGAAATCCGGGACCGGCTCGCCCTCACGGACAGCGGCGGAAGCAGGACGCCCCGCCAAAGTGAGATCAGCGAGGGCAAGTGCGAAAAACAGCAGGCAACGCGATAACATGAAGATCCTCCACCTGTTCGGGAAATACCGCTCCGATCTACGAAGCCGGATGCTACACTGTCACGAGTTTTATGATGCGTGATATTGATTATACTCTCTGTCCGCACGATGACAGTGGGCGCCAGATGCATCATGGCGCCCACTGTTCAATTGACTATTCGTTTTTCTCTGCCAAGGCGAGCACTTTCGACTTCTTGTCAGACGCACTCAGTTTGGCAAAGCTCTCCGGACAGCCGCCACAGCAGAAGTGGACGCGATAGCTCCCCACCACCACGGGTGTTCCCGCCTCATGTCCCTTTGTGACCGCCTCGCCCGTGATCGGACATCGCCAGAGGTCCGTGATCCCGGCGACCTTCGGCGCGGTTTCCATCTTGCTACCCATCTTCATGTCCATCCGGGGCATCGTCTTGATCTTATCGGCGTTCTTACCCGGGATTGCGCCGTTGCCCGCGGCCCAGCCGCCCTTGCACTCGTTGCAGACGGGCTTGTCCATCGAGGCCATCTTGCCACACGGACAGGAGCCCATCTTGAGCGCGCAGAAGTCGCACGGATGCTTGAGGCAGCAGCCATACTTGCCGGCCTTCATCGCCTTCTGTTTTTCCGCCATCACCGTTTTGTCGGCGGCCTTGAGCGCTTTCGAGCGGTTCGCCATCATCTGGTGCATCATCTTCATGTCTTCGTCCATCTTGCCCTGGGCGACCACCCGAGAAATGCCCCACCCGCTCAGACCGATCGTGAGACCGGCCACGAGAACCAGTAACCAACTTTTCATAGTCTTTCTCCTTCATTTGTCGAAATTGTAGGTCGAACGCTGGGATATACATCAGGGCTCTGAAATTTTATGCATCGTCCCCACAAATGCGTAAAAAAGGGGAAGGCGCTTGTATGAGAACGTAAGGCCATCCCGCTCGTGTGAGAAAACGAGGTTGCTGCGTGTCCCATCTTCCAGATGAAGTTCTAGCCTGCCGTGCGGCAGCGGGCAAAATCGAATACTTCGAGGAGATCCTGGCGCGCTATCGTGTCCGCATCTATCGTCTTTGTTATCGGATGGCGGGGAATGCGGAGGATGCAGAAGACTGGACGCAGGGGTGCTTCGTTCGGGTCTACCAGCAGCTCAGCGGGTACGACGTCGCGCGGCCGTTTGCGCCCTGGCTCTTGCGGGTCGCCTCCAACACCTGCGTCAACCTTGCGAAGGCGCGTTCACGACGGGAATGCAGGGTACAGGTGGGACTGTCCGGAGCGGAGCGCTCCAGCCCCCAAGGAGACCCATTGGAGAGAGCGCTGGCAGGCGCGGAAGCTCAGGAACTCCATCAGGCGCTGGATACGCTGTCGCCGTTGCTGCGTCAGACTCTCGTGCTCTGGGCGCAGGAGGATCTCACCTTTCGTGAACTGGGAGAGGTACTGGGAGTGCCGCTGCCGACGGTATCGGCACGCGTTCAGCGCGCCTTGGGGCAGCTTCGAGACCGAATATTGCCGGGCAACAAGAAAGTGGAACCATGAACTGTCCGTGGGTGCAGGAGCGATTGCTCCTCTATCTGGCCGGAGAATTGAATGTGAAAGAGACCGCGCGCGTTGTCACGCATCTCGCCCGGTGCGAGGCGTGCTCTACCCTCCTGGAAGAGACATCAGAGAGCCGGGATATGCTGCGCGATGCCGTGCGCACCACGGTCCAGCCGCCGGCCTCACTGGATGCACGTATCCTGGAATGCGTGCAAGCCCTGCCTCAGCGCCGGTTTCCCTGGCCTGTCCAGAACGCTCTCTGGAGCGGGAAGCGCGTGCTTACCCTCTTCGCCTGTGCTGTCCTCCTGCTCCTGCTCGGCTACCAGGGGGGGCGATTGAGCCAACATTCGCCGGCGGATACAACGCAGGCCATGGCGTCTACCCCGATGCTCGATCTAATAGCACTGGCGCAAGCGCATAAGACCTGGAATGGACAGGGTACAACGCAGAACGTGGATCGGATCGGCGTTGCAGCACGACTGAGCCATGAGACCGGGCTACGTGTTCCGCCTTTGGAAATGCAAGAGAGCGCCCTCCAACTGAAAGCAGGCGAGGTGCTTCAAATGAACCGTGTTCCGGTGGCGACGCGGCATTACGACTGGAAAGGAACGCCGGTCACGCTCGCCCAGGCGGATGGGATGCGCCTGGCGCCTCCCTCGTCACTGCGTGAAATGCGGGATCATGGGCGCTGTTTCCTGGTCCAGCGAAGCGGCGACCTGACGCTTGTTCTCTGGTGCGAGGGAACCGACAGTTTTGTGCTTGTGGCGCGTTTGCCGCCGCCGCAGCTCTTTGCATTGGCTTGCCAGGTGTGCGCGAAACTACTGGCGGGTTGAGGGGACGTTCACAATGCTGAAGGCCGGACAATGCGCCCCGGGATTTACGCTCCTGGCCCTCACAGGCGAACGTCACTCGCTAAAGGAGTCGCTTCCATTAAGCCGTGCGACGCTGTTGGTCTTCCTTCGCCACCTGGGTTGACTGCCCTGCCGAGAGCATGTCGCGCAGTTGCGCGACCACCACGAGGAATTAGAAGCGCATGGCGTTCGGGCGCTGCTGGTCAGTTTTGGGCAGGAATGGCTGGCAAGAAGATGGATGCAGGAGACCAACGCTCCGTTTCCTTTGCTCATGGACCCCGAACGAAGTGTCTATCGCGCCTATGGGCTGGAGCGATCCTTCGCGAAATCCTGGCACCCCAGAATGCTCCTACATTACCTAGGACTCCTCTTGAAAGGCCGGAAACTGCGTCCGATTCAGGGAGATCCCATCCAACTCGGTGGAGATTTCATCGTAGACTCCCAGGGAATAGTGCGCTACGCCCATCCCAGCGAAGACCCGGCCGACCGTCCTTCTTTTCAGCAGATATTGGAAGCGCTCAAGTCTATAGAGAATGCGCGGCAGGAGAATCCCTCTTTATGACAGACCAATATGACTTTATCGTTGTCGGCGCCGGTTCGGGAGGTCTGACGGCCGCGAAGTTTGCCGCGCGCCTTGGCGCAAAAGTCGCCCTCGTCGAGAAGGGTCGAATTGGCGGAGACTGCACCTGGAGCGGTTGTGTGCCCAGTAAGGCGCTGCTGAGGGTCGCAAGAGCCGCGCATGAAGCGAGGGCCGCCTCTTCCTACGGCATTTCGGCTTCTCCCGTTGCCGTGGACATGGCGTCCGCCCACGCCTATGTTCAGGCGGCCATCGCGAAAATCTACCAGTCGGAAACGCCCGAAATCCTGGAACGAGACGGCATCGAAGTGGTCATGGGGGAAGCGCGGTTCATAGATGCGCAAACGATTCAGGTCGGAGAACGCACCCTGTGCGGAAAGAACGTACTGCTCGCGACCGGCGCGCACCCGGTAATCCCTGATCTGCCGGGACTACAGGGAACGCCCTATCATACGTACGAGACCCTTTTCGATAACACCCGTTTGCCGGACCGCATGCTCGTCCTGGGCGCAGGCCCTGTGGGGCTAGAGATGGCGCAAGCCTACCAACGACTCGGCGCTCAAGTGACCGTCGTTGGCGATACGCTGCTCCCCAGGGACGAACCGGAGGCGCAGGGCATCGTCCGCATGGTGCTGGAAAGAGAAGACGTCCGGTTTGTGCAGGGCCGGGCCGACCGGGTCGCCTACGCGTCGGGCCTATTCACGCTATCTGTCGGAGAGGAAAGTTATCCGGCCGATATGTTGCTCGTCGCCGTTGGCCGCGCCCCCAACATCAAGGGGCAGGGCTTGGAAATGGCGGGCGTGACCTTCAGTGAGAAAGGCATATCTGTCAACGAGCATCTCCAGACGAACGTCCGACACATCTACGCGGCAGGAGACTGCACCGGCGGCTATCAGTTCACACACTTCGCGGGCTGGCAGGCGTTTCAGGCGGCACGCAATGCGCTGCTGGTAGGAAGCGCCAAAGGCTTCTCGGACGTTGTCCCCTGGTGTACGTTTACGGATCCGGAGGTCGCACACGTCGGCCTGACAGAAGCACAGGCGCGTGAAAAGCACGGAGAGGCCGTCAGAACGCTTCATCGAAGCGCCTCACAGAACGACCGGGCTGTCTGTGAGAACGACCTGGACGGCTTTATCAAGATTGTCCACCTGACGGATGGCCGTATTCTGGGCGCGACCATCGTCGCCGCACGGGCTGGAGAGATGATCACCGAGTTTGCGATCGCCCTCCAGCACCACTTGAAGGTCGGCGATCTTGCCGCCACCATCCACCCCTATCCGACGTATTCCACAACCATACAGATCATGGCGTCCGAAGAGGCGGTCACCGAGGTATTCTCGGGCCTGGGGGGCAGGCTCATCAAGAAGCTTTCCGGCCTCAGCGACCCGCATCCCTCTTCCCACTCATAAGGAGAATTCATGAGCCCCACGACAACCACAAATACCCTGCCGGGCAAGAGAGATGCCGATCACGTTTTCTATGAACTGACGCGCAGTATCTGCCCGGAGTGCCGCAAGAACATTGATGCGCATATTCTATTGCGCGAAAACAAAGTCTTTATGCGCAAACGCTGCCCAGAGCATGGCGTTTTTGAAGGGCTGGTCTATGGCGATGCGCAGGCATACGCCAGTGCGGCGAAATACAACAAGCCAGGGACGATACCCCTGCAGCACTCGACCGAAATTCGTGAGGGCTGCCCCCACGACTGCGGGCTCTGCCCGGACCATCAGCAGCACGTGTGTCTGGGTATCATAGAAGTGAACAGCGCCTGCAATATGGACTGCCCGCTCTGCTTCGCCAACGCCGGCCAGGGTTTCAGCCTGACGCTGTCAGAAGTCGAAGATATTCTCGATCACTTCGTTGCCACGGAGGGTAATCCGGAGGTCGTTCAGTTTTCCGGCGGTGAGCCCTCGATCCATCCGGAGATTCTTCCGATGCTGCGGACAGCCAAGCGGCGCAACATCCGCAACGTGATGCTGAACACAAACGGCAAACGCATCGCAAACGACGAGGCGTTCGTGGCCGAACTTAAAGAGATCGGCGTCTCAATCTATTTCCAGTTCGATGGCTTCGAAAAGGAGACCTACCGGATCATCCGGGGCGAGCCCGAAATTCTGGATGAGAAGCTGCGCGCGTTGGACAACCTGGCAAAAGTAGGGATGGGCGTTGTGCTGGTTCCCGCTATCGAACGCGATGTGAACCTGTACGAGGTCGGAGCGATCGTTCAGTTCGGACTGAAACATCCGGCGGTCTGGGGGATCAACTTCCAGCCCGCTTTTCATTCGGGGCGCTACGCAGACCACGACCCACTTCTGCGCATCACCATCCCCGACATCCTCCAGGCCATCCAGGAGCAGACACAAGAGATGTTCCGCGTCTCCGACTTTGTGCCCGTTCCCTGCTGTTTTCCGACGTGCAACTCGGTGACGTACGCGTATGTGGATGAGGGCGAAGTCGTGCCTTTGCCGCGATTGCTCAACGTGGACGACTATCTGGACTACATCTCGAACCGTATCATTCCGGATGTGGCCGGGGAGATCAAACGGGCGCTCGAAGGACTCTGGTCTTCCGCTGCAGTCCCCGGCACCGCGAAGACCACGCAGGAATTCTTACTCTCTTGCGCCGCCTGCGATCTTCCTCGGGATATGGACCTGAGTTTCCTCGCGACAAAGGTCTTTATGATTATGCTGCAGGACTTCATGGATCCCTGGACGTTCAACCAGAAGAACCTGATGAAGTGCTGCAAAGAGTTCCTGCTGCCGGATGGCAAGCAGATCCCCTTCTGCGCCTATAACAATGTGGGCTACCGAGAGCAGGCCAAAGTGCAGTTGGCGGCCCGCACCCGGGCGCGAGCGCAGGCGAGGCGGGCAGGCATCCCCTTCGACCCGGAGCCGATCACATTTGACTTTTCCGGCCCGTTTTATGGAGAAAACAGCACCCTCGCGCGAGATAGAAACGAAGATCGGGTCTCCATTCCTGTGACGCCGCGCGCTTTGCAGGGGACGGAGGGAACCAATGGAGACCGGTGAGGACGTTAAAGCCTGCTGCGCCGCGCTCTATGAGCAGGATTGGGTCCGCCTCCTGCTGGGCGAGTCGTTCCATCCGGGCGGTCTGGCGCTGACGGAACGGTTGGGCGTGCTGCTGGACCTGCATCCGGGGATGCGCGTGCTGGACGTGGCGGCAGGGCGTGGAACTAGCGCGCTGTATCTGGCGAAGCGGTTCGGCTGTGAGGTCGTGGGAACCGATCTGAGCGCCGAGATGGTGCGGGAGGCGGCCGCGAGAGCGGAGGCCGAAGGGCTCAGCGGCCTCGTTGAGTTTCGGCAGGGCGATGCGGAACGGCTGGCCTTCGATGCCGCAACCTTCGACGTGGTACTTTGCGAATGCGCGTTCTGTACCTTTCCCGACAAAGCGACGGCCGCCTGTGAGTTCACACGCGTCCTACGTCCCGGCGGGCGCATCGGCTTGAGTGATTTGACCCGTGTGGACATGCTGCCCCCGGCGCTGGAGACACTCATGGCATGGGTCGCCTGTATCGCCGATGCCCTGCCGCTTGCTGCATATGTCTCGCATCTTAAGACGGCGGGTTGTGATTCCGTTCGCGCCGAACCGCATGATGAGGCTCTGGCAGAGATGGTAAAGGATATTCGCGCGCGTCTGACTACCGCTCAGATCCTGGTGGGCCTGAAAAAGACAGAGTTGTCCGGAGTGAACCTGCCGGAACCGCAGGAGATGGCGCGGGCGGCGGAGCAAGCCGTTCACGAAGGTAAGCTCGGATATGCCCTGGTCGTTGGGGAGCGGAATGGCGGTGTGGAAGCGGTCTAGTGTAATCGTCTACGCAAGCCCATCCAGCGGGCTCTTGACCCCTAATCCACCTTTGTTGAGAACGTGTGTGTAGATCATCGTGGTGGCTACGTCTTTATGTCCCAACAACTCCTGAACGGTGCGGATGTCGTACCCCGATTCCAGCAAGTGCGTAGCGAATGAGTGGCGCAGTGTGTGGCACGTGACGCGCTTAGTAAGATTGGCCGCTGTCGCGGCACGTACGAGAGGCCGCGAAATCGATTCCTCAGTAGCGTGGTGACGTCGAACCACGCCGGATCTGGGATCGCCTGACAGCGAGGCCGCGGGGAAGAGCCAGAACCATATCCACTGGCTCGCCGCGCCTGGATACTTGCGCTCCAGCGCATACGGCAGGAAGACCCCCGGATGTCCTGCCTCCCGATCCTGATTGTGCAAGACGCGGATTTCAGCCAACTGTGCCGTTACGGGCTGATACAGCGATTTGGGCAGCATCGTCCGACGGTCTTTGTCGCCCTTGCCCTCACGCACGGTGATCTCGCCGCGCTCCAAGTCTACATCCTTCACCCGCAGCTCCAATAGTTCCGTGAGCCTCAGTCCGGCGCCATACAGCATGTGTGCCATCAGCCTGGGCGTTCCGGACATCGCGTCAAACAGGCGTTTCGTTTCGGACTGGCTCAATACAGTTGGAAGCCGCTTCGACCGTTTCGCCCGCTCCACACCATCGATTTCCGGAAGTGGGATCTTCAACACATCCCTATAGAGAAACAGCAGTGCGCTGAATGCAACGTTCTGTGTGGAGGCAGCCACGTTACCATGCGTCGCAAGGTGGGAGAGGAACGCGCGTATCTCAGGAACACCCATGTTGGCCGGAC
>JBBROJ010000159.1:0-10669 GCA_038229495.1 Chthonomonadales bacterium | reverse complement strand
GCAAGGCTGCCAAGAATCGTAAGCCTAACCCACATATCCCAGTCATCGACGGGAGCAGTCTGAGCGTCGAACGGACCCGCTTTCTCCAGCGCCCAGCGCCGCTTAATGCCCTGGCCGGGCGAATACATCGTATTTCGGAACACCTCGACCGCGAACGTGGTTGGCTCCGACGGCGGCCACAGGACCAGCCTGCTGCCATCGATTCCCTTCCGTACGCGAGTCCGCTCCTCCGCTTCGCCCTGCCGAAACTGGCGCCCGTCCGCATCGATAAAACGCGCCATGCCATGCGCGCCTACAGCTTCGGGGCAGGCTTCCAATGCGGCGACGAGCGCCTCCAGCGCATCAGGCTCCCAGATGTCGTCCTGGTCGAGGAATGCCACGTACTGCGTTTCAGGCGAGGTCTGCGCGAATCCGAAGTTGCGCGCCGCCGCTACTCCGCCGTTCGGCTTGTCGACGCATCTGATTCGCGGATCGCGCGCCGCATACTCCCGCGCTATCGCCACGGAACGGTCCTGCGAGCCGTCGTCCACAACTATCAATTCCCACAGTTGCATCGTCTGAGCGATAACGCTGTCGAGCGTCTGTGCCAGGAACTTCTCTCCATTGTAAGTAGGGATTATGATACTCGTGGTTGGATTCGATCCCATTGTGTTGAGAAGCGCACTAATGAAGCCACCGAGCCAGTTATGCTCGAAGGGCCACCAAACCGGCTTGTGTCGCATGTCGCAGCTGCTTTGTGGCATCTACAATATGGCCGTTGCGCATAGCTTCCAAACACCAGCCATACCGCAGCCTCATCAACTTGGTTGCATGCCTGCGCATCGCAGCACGTGCAATCGCGCGCTGACGGCTGTCGAGATTGGGCAGCGTGCAGAGTTTCAAACGGACGGCTGCGTCAGCTGCTCCCATGCGCATCGGATCGTGGGACATGTTCGACCCATGCTGCCGATATCTGCAAACGACCCGGTTTGTGAACGCAATATTACCATGTACGCACATTCTGAGCCAGAGATCCCAGTCTTCGCACGCTCTCAGCTCCTCATCAAAAAGGCCGGCGCGGTCGAAGGCGGACTTGCGAAGCAGGATTGCTCCCACGGTAAAGCAGTTCCGAATCGCCAACACGTCAAATGTTGTCGGCATTTCACTCGTCAATTCGCAGGTTCCCTGATGACCCAACGTCTGGCGTCGCAAGCCGCGACCTTCAAGTTCTCCTTCGCGAATGGGCTGATTATCCGCATCCACATAGCGTGACAGCGCATGCGCGCCCAGACACTCCGGGCTGCGTTCCAGCGCGCCCAGCAGTATCTCAAGCGCGTCCGGCTCCCAAAGGTCGTCTCCGTCCAGGAAAGAAATGAATTTCGAAGTCTCCGACGCAGCCCTGATACCTGAATTTCGCGCGGCCGGCAATCCTCCATTCGCACGTTGTACAAGGCGGAGACGCGGATCGGAAACCGCGACGGCCCGCACAATGTCCGGCGTGGTATCCGTTGAGCCATCGTCTACGACAATCAACTCCCAGTCGGTCGCGGTTTGCGACTGGACACTCTTAATCGCATCTGTGAGATACCGTTCTGCGTTATAGGCTGGAATGATGACAGAAACGTTCAATATTCACCTTCCGTAAAGCAGTCGCAACCGTAAATAGTCCATCGAAACGCAGGGATGACGAAACTGATGCGCGTTAGACTCTAACTTAAACGAAGAATACTATGATCGCCTCGACGTAATAGCCTGACAGCCGCGAAAGAACGGGCATAGAGACGCCCGGCGTGGCGAATCTGCTTCGCTGCGTCCATTAGCTTACCACTACGAACACAATCACGCGCCCATTGTGTTCGAACTCTAATCAGCCTTGTAAAGTGGCTGCGCAAACCAATTGTCGCTGCTCGCCTCTGCGCACTTGAAAGTTCATGTGATTTAAGGAGCTTCTCGTAAACGCGCAACAGCGCGCTTTCCATCTTATGCGTATTGGATGACATATTGGAATCGTGCAGCCTATAGTTATAAACTACGCGATCTACGAATGCGAAATGGCCGAATTGACTAAGGCGGAGCCACATGTCCCAGTCTTCTGCCCCTTCACAATACATATCAAAATTGCCTACCCGGTCGAGTATATTTCGACGAACGATTACTCCGCTAGCTGGGATGAAGGATTGACACACCAATACATCGAAAGTTGTCGGGAGATGTAATTCCCACGCTACTATTGCTCTGCCTGCTACCGCTCGCCGATTCCTTAATTCAATCTCCATGACGCCGGGTTTAACTCGTTCGCCCGCCGCGCCAATGTACCGAGCTATGCCATGTGCCCCTACTGCGTCGCGGTCCGTATCAATGAGATTCACGAGAGTCACTAGCAGATCGGGTTCCCAAACATCGTCGTGGCCAAGCAGAGTTACAAGCTCCGTATGTTTTGAAAGGTCCAAGCCTCGATTCAAGGCAGATACGACTCCACCGTTCTCCTTCGAATGTAGTTTGATCCGCTCGTCTCTATCGACGTATTCCTGCACCAGTTCGACTGTAGAATCAGTGGAACCATCGTTGATCACAATCAGTTGCCAGGCGGAATAGGTCTGCGCCAGAACGCTCTCTATCGTGTCGCGTATGAAGCGAACGGAATTATATGCGGGCACAATAATGGTAACTCGCGGAAGCTCCATTTATCTCCTGACGATACACGGACTTATGCGCAGCAGACCTGCCGCACCGCGGCGATTACCTGTGATTGCTGCTGCTCAGTAAGGTGCGGCCCAATAGGCAGACTCAGCACACTGTTCGCGAGCACTGAGGCGTTGGGAAAGCTTTCCGGCCTCCAGCCAGCAGAAGCATAAGCGCCGGACTTGTGCGGTGGAATCGGATAGTGAATAAGCGTGTTAACGCCGCGCGCCGCCAACTGCTGTTGTAGGGATTCCCGATCTCGGACTCGGATAACAAAAAGATGCCAGACGGGCTCCACGCCGGGCGCTGTGTTCGGAAGCGCAAGACCAGGAATGCCAGCCAATTCCTGGAGATAGCGCTGAGCTATGCGGGCGCGTCTTTCGTTCCATTCGTCCATGCGCGTGAGCTTCACGCGGAGAAAGGCTGCTTGCAGCTCTCCCAGCCGTGAATTGCCTCCCTGCACGTCGTGGTAGTATTTTACACGGGAGCCGTAGTTTCGCAATGAGCGGACACGCTCCGCCAGCTCTGAATCGCTGGTTGTCACCGCGCCCGCGTCGTCGAATGCTCCCAGGTTTTTACCCGGATAGAAGCTGAATCCCGCAGCATCCCCAAGGCTGCCCGCGCGATCAATTCCGCAGCGCGCGCCGTGAGCCTGTGCAGCATCCTCAATTACGCGGAGACCGCGCCGCCTCGCAATCTCGCGGACAGGGTCCATCACCGCGGGCTGGCCATAGAGGTGAACAGGCATTACCGCCTTGGTGCGCGGAGTTATCGCCTGCTCCAACAAATCCGAATCGAGATTGCAGGTTTCCAGACAGACGTCGACCGGCACAACGGAAGCCCCAGATGCAGATACGGCCAGCCACGTAGCAATAAACGTGTAAGCCGGAACAACGACTTCGTCTCCGGGACCAATATCCATCGCGCGAAGAATAAGGTGAAGCGCGTCGAGCCCGTTTCCGACCCCAATACAATGGCTTACCCCGCAGTATCGCGCGAACTCGGATTCGAAGCCGGCTAATTCCTCGCCCAGCAGGACCCACCCCGAGTCCATGACGCGATGGTAGGCCGCATCGATCTCGTCCTTAATTTCGAGATAAGAAGCTTTCATATCCAGAAAGGGAACAGACGCGGCGCTTTCCATGCTACTCCTCAGCATTTGCAGCTTGGGCGAATTCGTCGTAGTCGCGATAGTAGTCAGCCTCATCGTACGGCGCGGACGCCAATACGAGACAGACAGACCCGGACGAGAAGTTGACCAATTCGCGCCAGATCATCCTCGGAACATACAGCCCAAAGTAGCTCCGATTCAGCCCAATCGTTCTCTTCCGAGAGCCGTCGTCAAGCACGATATCGAAGCTTCCGCTCATCGCGATCACAAATTGTTCGAGCGCTCGATGCGCATGGCCGCCTCGCGCCTCGCCGCCCGGCACATCGTAAAGATAATAGACCCTCTTGATCTCGAAAGGAACATGGCGCGTGCCCTCGACGAAACTGAGGTTTCCGCGCGGATCGGAGATTTTTGGAAGATCGATTATGCGAACGTCGTCTACCGTCGCTCTCATTCGGCGGAGCCCTCTACCTGCTCTATTGCGCCAGGAAGGCTCGTTCCCACGCAATCCGGCACATAGCCCCGTATGCGCGCCGGATTACCGATCACAATCGCGCCGGGGGGAACATCCTTTGTGACGACCGCTCCGGCGCCTACCATTGCTCGCTCTCCAATCGTAATTCCGGCAAGAATCGTTGCGTTCGCCCCGATCGAGGCACCCCTCCGCACGTACGTTGCCGTAAAAGATTCAGGATACTGCTTGCTTCTGGGGAACAGGTCGTTTGTAAACGTTGCGTTGGGACCCACGAATACATCGTCCTCCAGCCGCACTCCCTCCCAGATCTGAACACCGCACTTTATGGTGACGCGGTCTCCAATAACCGTGTTGCCTTCGACGAATACATTGTCGCAGATATTTACGTCACAGCCGATAACAGCGCCCGACAGAATGTGCGCGAACGCCCATATCCGTGTTCCGTGCCCAATATCCGCCGTCTCAACTATTGCCATAGGATGGACGAACACACCGGCCAGGTCACGCGTTTCCAATTGTGCTTCGGGCAATTCGTTCACCTTACGCTTCTGCGGTACAACTTTAGGAGCGTCGAGACATATCGGTCCCATCCGGGCGTGGCACCGCATACTAAGAAGCGCACCTCCCGTCCTTGCGGGCATAAGTTTCGGCGATCTCAGTACAATTGTCTGGACTAGCGTCGTCTGCAACGATAATCTAAGTGGTTCGGTAGGTCTGTCGGAGACAGCTTTCGATCGCGTCTGACAAGAAGCGCGCTCCCCCATAGCGTGGGATCACAATAGACACGCATTTTTGCATCGCGATTTCTCCCGAACCGCCCAAATTACACGAAAACAAGTTCCTCGGCATGATTATCCTGAACTAAACGCTTGCGGATTAGGCCCTTGAACCGATGATGTTACAACTTCTGTGTTGATGAAATAGGGTTGTGAGACTCCGAATCGTCAAAACGGAAATATGTGAACGGGCTTAGTATGCGGAATTTCGAGCGTCCAAGCCGGTGAACACTTTTTCACAGTTATGTTGCTTTGTCTTCCCGTCTTCTCCCTATCGCCACGATCTCGTCGCAAATCAACGGATTGCTAAGTGATGCGAGCCAGGCCTCGCCCGCCTCCTGATATACCTGATCCGGCACCGGTGAATCGCCATAGGGAGGTAAACCCTCCTTGATTCGATAGCTCTGTACATAGGTAAAGAACGTGATGTCACCGGCAAACAAGCGGACGTCTCGGAATCCAGCTCGCTGGAACGCACGTTGGAGTTCGGCCGCATCGAACACAATCAAATGTCTTGGGGGCTCCAGACCTCTCCAATACCTCCCGTATTTCCGGGACCCAGACGACGACGCATTCGGGGTCGCCACCCAGAGAACGCCGCCGGGTTTCATTATGCGGTTGCATTCTGAAAGTGTTACGTTTGGGTGTGGCAAATGTTCTATTACGTGACTCAATGTGATGACGTCGAACTGCTCATTGCGAAATTCAGCTTGTTCCAGGGTGCCAACGAACACCTCATTACCATCTCGCCGAGCGACCTCCGCCGCTTGCGGATCGAACTCCACTCCAGTGGTCGTCCATCCAAGTTGCCGCGCCTGAGTGAGGAATTCGCCGCTTCCGCAACCCACGTCTAGCAGTGTTTGACCCGAATGCGGAGGGGAAAGATGACGGTACAGCCTGACCGATTTGGCACAAGCAGCCGGAAATCGCTTCTCGAAAATCCGTCCGCCAGGAATGCGCGGCCGCAAACGATGTCCGAGAGATCTGTAGAGGTAATCATTGACGAGCCCCTGACGGATCCAACCCTTAAAGTCCAAGTCTCCAGGTTGTTCGGCGCTCGCCTTGTGGGTGTGATATGAATTGTAGGCGAGATGAAGCGAATCTGGCGTCGGCCGGGGGTCGAGATACGCGCTTGAACATTCGGTACACTGGACAATCCGCCACGAACCGGGCGATCCAAACAATGCGTCTGTCAACCCTTCATAGAGAGTAGCGCGATCCACACATCCGCAGGACGGGCAGTCAGAAACGGCCTCAGTGCAGCCTTCAGGCCAGGCAGTCGTGGAGACGTTGGAAGCTGCGCTCATAGGGGTGATCCTTCTGTTTACCGGCTTCGCGCGACGAGTTTCTACGAGAATCGTCAATTTTTCGCAGACTAATACCTTCGATTCTGCTCCCAGTTCCATGCGGTCTTGACGATGTCGCGGAGGTCGAGGAAGCGCGGCGACCAGCCGAGGCCTTCTTTCGCCTTCCGCGCGCTTGCCACGAGGCGAGGCGGGTCACCGGCGCGGCGCGGCCCATCGATAGTATTTATAGATTTCCCGGTCGCCTCTTCGCAGATATCGATGACCTCGCGAACCGAGAACCCCGATTCCGAGCCCAGGTTGTAGAAGGTGGACTCGGCCCCGCTTCTCAGCCTGTCGAGCGCGAGCGAGTGCGCCTGGGCCAGGTCCAGAATATGGATGTAGTCGCGTACGCAGGTCCCGTCCGGCGTGTCATAGTCCGTGCCATAGATAGTCACCTTCTCGCGCTGGCCCCTGGCGACCTGAAGGATGATGGGGATGATGTGCGTCTCGGGCTCATGGCTCTCGCCAATGCGGCCTTCCGGGTCCGCGCCGGCCGCGTTGAAATACCGAAGCGAGACAAATCGCAGAGCGTGCGCGTGGCTGTACGCCGCCATCATCTTCTCGCAGATAAACTTGCTGTCCCCGTACGGGTTGATGGGGTTCTGCGGATGAATCTCGTCCATCGGAACGTACTGGGGATTGCCGTAGGTTGCGCAGGATGACGAGAAGACGAAGTGGTTTACACCGTGATCGCGCATGGCATCGAGCAGCGTCATGGTGCCCGCGACGTTGTTATTGTAGTAGCGCTCGGGAAAGCTGACCGATTCGTTGACGGAGGCGAAGGCCGCGAAGTGGACCACTGAGTCAATGTTGTACTGCTCGAACACCTTGTCGAGCGCTTCGCGCCTGGTCAGGTCGCCAATTACCAGCGGAGCGTCAAGCACGGCTTCGCGGTGCCCGTAAATAAGGTTGTCGAGAACAACCACCTCATTGCCGCGCTCGCGCTCATAGAGCACATAGTGGCTGCCGATATATCCGGCCCCACCTGTGACAAGAATCATCGAGAACTCCTTCACCCGATCTGGAATCTATTCTTACGCTGCTCTCAATCGACGAACCGGTACTTGAAAATGGTCCAAAGGGCGACCACTCCGTCCCGCCACCCAATCTTCTTGCCCTCTCCGTAATCCCTGCCGCTGTACGAGATCGGCACTTCATAGATGCGGCAGCGGCGCTTCGCCACCTTCGCGGTAATCTCAGGCTCGAAGTCGAATCGGTTGCTGCGAAGGGTGATGCCCTTGATGACGTCGGCTTTGAAGACCTTGTAACAGACCTCCATGTCCGTCAGGTTGAGGTTCGTCATCATGTTGGAGAGCGTGGTCAGCAGCGCATTCGCCACGCGGTGCCAGAAGAGATGAACCCTGTGCGGGCCGCCGCCAATGAACCGCGAACCGAATACGACGTCCGCCCGGCCGTCCAGAAGCGGCTCCAGCAGGGCGAAGTATTCACGGGGGTCATATTCGAGATCGGCATCCTGAATAAGTATGAAATCACCGGCGCAATGTTCGATCGCGGTGCGAATCGCGGCGCCTTTTCCCCGGTTGCTCTCGTGCATAAAGACTTTGACATCGGGAGAACGCCCGGTGATTTTGTCGCGCAGCAGATCCCGCGTGCCGTCGGTCGAGCCGTCATCGACCAGTATCAGCTCCTTGCGGATATCCACGGCGCGCACGCGCTCCAGAATCTCTTCGAGCGTGTGGACTTCATTGTAGATGGGTATGACGACTGAGAGCAAAAAGTCCGTGGCTGGAGTCGGCATTGGTACACGATTCGCGGAGAATTGACCCACAGATCGATTAGTCGATTGGACGATTGGTCAATTAGGCCGGGGGCCTTTGAGAATCCATTCTACCTCAAGTTCGCCAATGGCTGCCCGATTGTCCGGTACGCCGATGCGCGTCTAGAACTTCACAAACCGAAACTTTAGAAGGGTCCAGATAGCCGCAACCCCGTCCGTCCAGCGTATCTTTTTGCCCTGCGCAACAGAGCGCGCCTCATAGCGTATGGGCGCCTCTACGATGCGGCCGCCGCGCCGAAGAAGCTTTGCAGTGACCTCGGGACAGAACTCAAACCGCCTGCATTCAAGCGGCAGCGATTGAATCACCTCCGTCCGGAACGCCTTGTAGCACGTCGCCTCGTCCGTCATCGGAACTTGGAATAACAACCGGACCATCCATGCCAGCAGCCGGTTGACCATGCGATTCGCGAACCGCATGCGCGGCCGGCCGTTCAGAAATCGCGAGCCATAGACCGCCGAAACGCCGTCGCGAAACGCCGCGAGAATCGGATGATAGTCCTCAGGATCGTATTCGAGGTCCCCATCCTGGATGATGGTGAACTCGCCGCTTGCGTATGGCAGCGCCGTTCGGATGCTCGCGCCTTTTCCGAGATTCTCCGCATGGTAGAGTACGCGGACATTGGGATACCGCCCCTCCACCTCCTCGCGAAGCATCTGCGTGGTACCATCCGTGGAGGCGTCGTCAACCACCAATATCTCTTTTCCAATTTCTACGGCCTGAATTCGCCCAATTATGTGGACAAGATTCGCTCTCTCGTTATAGATCGGCACAATCACGCTAAGCGCCGGACGAACGGCGCGAGAAGCTGCGTGATCGTTGCCAGCGCTGCCCAGCGGAGAGTGGTCAGGCGCGCAAAGGGGGTCGCTATTCAGGTTTTCGGCGTCGGGTGGATGCATAAGCGCGGGAGGCCGGAAAATGGCCGGCGTACTATGCTATTGTACGCGATTTCCCGCCGGACGGTTAACAGGATATGCCCGGCCGCCTGCGCGACTCCGCATGATAAGGAGATAATAACACGGCAGCGCCTGGATGGAACGTAATGAGAACGAAGTGAAGGGCGCACCAGGTGCGCCCTTCGGTTACCAAGCTGCTCCTTCAGTCAAAAAGCAGCCCCTGCTTAGAAAACCTAGTGCGCGCCACGGCAGAACAGTACCGCCGGCACCGTTTTCGCGATAATCTTAGCGTCGCCCCAAAAAGACATCGTATCGATGTAAAGGAGATCCATTTCCACCCAGTGGTCGAACGCGATGTTGCTTCGCCCGTTGATCTGCCAGAGGCAGGTGAGGCCCGGCTTGACCGCAAGACGGCCCAACTCGCGCTCATTGTAGAGCGACACTTCTCGCGGCACGGGGGGGCGGGGGCCGACGATGGTCATTTCGCCTCGGAGCACATTCCATAGTTGCGGCAGCTCGTCGAGACTCAGCTTGCGGATAATTTTGCCCACGAACGTGAGTCGCGGGTCGTTCTTGATTTTGAAAACGGGACCTGACAATTCGTTCAGGTGCGCCAGATCTTTCTTGTGCTTCTCCGCATCGACTCGCATTGAGCGGAACTTGTAGCATGTAAAGAGCCGGCCGCCCTCGCCCACGCGTATCTGCCTGAATATGACCTCGCCGCGCGACGTGAGACGAACCAGGAGAGCGACAACGAAAAAGAAGGGGGAGAGACAGATAAGCCCAATGAGGGCCAGAACGATATCGAGGCTCCGCTTAGCTCGCGCATAGGGGACGTTCTTAGTTTGGATTGGGTAGATGTAACTTGTTTCAACGCACGGAGTCGTGTGTGTCGTCGTGTGCGGCAAGGTGTAGGGCAAGGCATGCAGGGCGCCGTTACGCGAGCCAAATTCCTTAAGGTCTTTGGAATGAAGCGCCATTGACGGCTCGGTTGGATTCACGATGGCCATGTTTTAGTTCCCCTTGAATGTGACCGCTCTTCTATTGCCGATGTCCGCGAATCGCGTGCACCAGCGTCAAGACTATCGGCGGTCCCCATTCAATTCCGTCGCTATGCCCCTAACTGGCGGCGGTAATTCCAATGACACCGGCTGGCCGGGTGTGCGTGGCATACCTCTTCGCCTAAAATTAAACCGGACGCGAAGATGCCGTCAATTGACGGCGCCTTAAAAATCGCACGAAGTACTACCTACCATCAATTGCATAATGCGTGCCAAAATCCACCGGACGGAGATTATTTTTTTGTAGCTTTTTCTAAGCAGGCAGCCAGCGTGTTCAGGAACGAGCTTAATAGCGTCCGAACAATTATTCCCTATTGCGGGTCGTTTCCGGCGGCCGCAATATGGATTTTGTCCGTTTGTTTTTGCAGCTTGAGCTGATTTTTGTGGGGAATACGCTTCTAGCCCAAATACTGTTCGGTTAGCATATTTCAATTGTGGGCGATGCGCGACAGCGTTCCTTTGCACCTCGCCTGCCGCGTGAGCAGAGAGGGTAGTTCGACATCTTACGTTTGACGCCGCGTGCGTTGTGACGTGGCATTCGTGCTGG
>JBBROJ010000158.1:0-10833 GCA_038229495.1 Chthonomonadales bacterium | reverse complement strand
GACAGTAAAGGACTTATCCGGGGTGATGCGGCACGAGATCGTCCGCGTCGCCAGCGTATTGTCGGCGTCCGCGGAAACGGTGATTGTGTTGGACCCTTTGCCGAGCCATGACAGCGTGCGCGGCGCGTGCTGGATGTCGCTTTCAATGGAGAGCGCGTTCAGGCCCGCGGTGCGAGAGCCGGCGGCGCGAATCTCCACCTTTAGCTGATAAGCGTATCTGCGCGTGATTCGCTCGCCCAGATCGACAGTCGTTTCGAGCGTTCCAGTCCTGTCCGATGCCCATATCTGCGTGAACGTCCGGCCGTTGTTGGTGGACAACGCGAGCGTTACGCGATCTCCGGCGCCCTTGCAATACGCTGAGACCTTTATCCGTCCGCCCAAATAGACGTATGGGCAACTCATCTCGATGATGGCAACGCCCGGCTTCGAGACGGAGGCCGGGGCGAGTAAGGGAGAACCGGTTCCCGGCTTGCCTGCGGCAAGATTGTCGTACAACAGCGCGCCCTGCTCCAGTCCGCCGGACGCCAGGTCGGGAGCATACAGGTGGTATCCGTTGCCGACGACGCCGCCGCGATAACCCGGCAGGAAGTCCAGGACGTATGCCAGGTCGTTCCGCGGGACCACCGCCTTTAGCATATCGAATCCGGGATCTACTTCTCTGTTGACGTGCAGGCCGTGGTTGCCCGCCTCGCGCACCAGTGATTCACCGGGCCGCAGGGAGAAGAGCGCCCGATGGCCAAGCTGATAGCCGTAGTCGTATACCTCGCTGTTGCGGTTGTATTCCGACATGGTGGCGTCCCAGCCGTGCGTCCGCGCGGGATAGTAGCCCATGCGGTTGTAAGGGCAGGCTGCGAGCAATGCCGGGCCCTTCTCCTTCCAGCCCATCCAGCCATCGCTGCGCATGAGGTCCAGCAGCCTGCCGCCGTTTCCCTCGTAGCCGGGATTCCGCGCGTACCACTCCTTAACCGACTTAGATATCTCGTCCACGGAAGCGGCATCGCCATCGGTCTTTGGAAAGAGTGTTATGAGGGAGCAGTCGAACATGTGCCACCCGCCGCCATATTTGACTTCCGGCACGCTGTGGCCATTCAGGATGCGTCCGCGCGCCTCCCGTCCGTCCAAACGGTTCAGCGACTCGATGATGGAAGACGCGCAGCAACACATGCAGTAGCCATAGACGTTGAATATCTTGGACGGATCGTGCGACTCCCATTCACCCGATAGATACTCGTTCGGTGGAACCGTTTGATGCCGGTATTTGACGGCGGCGACCCAGAGCGCCTGGCTTCTCTGAGCGTCGGTCATTCCGGGCTTCGAGAAGGATTTGAGGATATTCTCGGGCGTCGTTACGTCATCGATCCGGCTGGAAAGGACCTTGAGATTGTTGACGCGTCCCCCGCGCTGAGTCGGCGGAGCCTGCGTTATCGCGGGCTTCAAAAGGACGAAGCATAGAGCGGTTGACAGGATAAGATGGCGGAGCGGAGCATAGTTGCGCATGGCGGTTACTCGATTCCTATTGATAATATTGGTAACTCATGAAACGCAGACGAACGAGCAAAGTCTCGTGCGAGGGGCTATCGGCCCTCGCTGTGGGGTCTTCGGCCTCGTGTCCTTCTACAAGGACACCTGCAACGCGCTGTTCGGCAACCTGGAGCTATGATGAGTTACGCCGTGACGAGCCTCTTTACCTCCGGTGTTCGCTATTCCAGGAAGGAACCGGCTGCTCCCGCCGCGAAACGGTTTACAGTAATTCTTTCGCAGTGACTCTTTCGCAGTGATTCTCTGGAGAGACGCATGCCGCGCTATATCCTGTGCATTGGGGCGCACCCGGACGACGTGGAGGCGAGCATGGGCGGGACCGCCGCCCTTTTCGCGAAACGGGGGGACGTGGTAAAGTTCGTCGCCGTAACGGACGGCAGCAAGGGCCACTACACCCCGGACTATATTGCCGACTCCGATTCGCTGGCGTCGCGCCGCTATGAAGAGGCGCTTGCTTCGGTCGCGGTTATCGGGGCGGAATATGAGAGCATGCGAATCCCGGACGGTGAGGTGTATGTAACGCCGGCCGGCACCGAGGAGATGGTAAGGCTCATACGTAACTTCGGGCCGCCCGGACTGGGGCCGGACCTCGTGCTGCTGAACAGGCCCAACGACTACCATCGCGACCACCGCTATGCCGCGCGGCTGGTTCTGGACGCCACGTACATGCTGACCGTGCCGTCGATGTGCCCGGACACGCGCCACCTGGATCGGATGCCGGTGTTTGCCTATTGGGCGGACGAATTCACGGAGGAATGCGGCGCATTCCGAGCAGACGTGGTGACGCCCATCGACGACACGATCGAGCAAAAGATCGACATGGCATGCTGCCACGTTTCCCAATATTTTGAGTGGCTTCCGTATAATTCCGGCACGCTTGACCAGCTGCCGCCGGATTTCGAAGGCCGAAGAGCCTTGATTGCGAAACAGTATCGCTCGACGGCGCGCGAACGGCGGCTTCGATACGGCGACGTGGCGAATCGGCAGGGGTTGCCGGAGACGGTGCAGTACGTCGAAGCATTTCGTATTAGCGAGTATGGGCGCAGGCCGGATGCCGCGGAGACGGCGCAATTGTTTCCGGCAGCGGCTTAAGCCCCTCAATATGTACCCCGTGAATCAACATCCTCATGAAGGGACTAAAGGGACCAAGTTATGGCTGAATCAACGAAATACCTGCTGGTAGGCGGCGGGATGGCCGCCGTATGGGCCGCGCAAAACATCCGCGAGCGCGATAAAGAGGGGCGGCTTATTATTGTTGGCGAGGAGCAGCGGCCGCCCTATGACAAGCCGCCGCTCTCCAAGCAGTACGTCGCGCAGGACGATGTAGCCGAGGACGACGCTTACAGCAAGTTCGACAACTTCTACCCGGACAATAACATTGAGCTGATGCTCGGCTCGAAGGCGGAGAAGCTAGACCGTGCTGCGCATAAGATTATCCTTGAGAACGGGAGCGAGATTCAGTACGAAAAGCTGCTCCTCTGCACAGGCGCGGACCCAAAGATGCTGGACGTTCCTGGAAGCGACCTCAAAAGTATCTTCTATCTGCGAAAGCTGGACGAATCGCTGGCAATTCGGGATGCAATGAAACGGAGCAAGCGAATCGTGCTGGTTGGCGCGGGTTACCTCAACATGGAGGTGGGCTCGGGCGCGTTGGCGCGAGGGCTGCAAGTGACATACATCGAGCCGTCCGACCGCCCCTGGTCCCGATTCGCGTCGCCTGCTCTCGGGAAATTCATGACCGATGCGTACCAAAGGGCCGGGGCCAGGTTTATCTTCGGTGATCAGGTGACCGCGTTCATGGGAGGCGGCAGCGTATCCGCAGCAAGCACGAAGGGCGGCGAGCACGTCGAGTGCGATATGGCCGTAATCTCGGTGGGAGCCACGCTGAACACAGAGCTTGCCAAACAGGCCGGCCTGGAGATGGGCGAAAACGAAAGCGTCGCGGTCGATGAATACTTCCAAACCTCCGATCCGGCCATCTATGCGGCCGGTGATATCGCGTGCTTCAACGACGTCGCGCTGGGCAAAAAGTGGCATGCGGAACATCATCTAAACGCCAAATGGCAGGGGCGGGCGGTAGGCGCTATCCTGGCGGGCGAGCGCAAGCCCTACGATCAGATTCCCTACTTCTTTTCCGACTTTCTCGACCTGCACATGGTCCAGCGCGGCGACCCGGCGGCCGGCAAGCGTCCCAACACCCTTATTCTTGGCGATCTGGCGGGCGGCGAGTTCGTGGAGCTCTATCCCAACGACAGAGGAGTTCTCCGCATGGGGGTTGCGATCAGCCACGAGGAGAAGAAGCTGGATTCGATTTCCGATAAGCTGGAAGAATTGATTCGGTCGAGTGCGCGCGCGGCGGACATTACCAAAGAGGCATTCGACCTATAGGCAGCCTTCAGGCATCTTCAATAAGAGCCCCCCAACCCACAATCCTGGGGTAGCCAATGCTCGCCTGGCCCCTCTGTCTCCCCCAGGATTGGGGGGGGGGGGCCGGGCGCGGGCACGTCATCGGCTTTTTCAACACTCGCTCAGGCATCTTCAAAAAGAGCGACGGAGCAGGGATTTGGAAATCCACGCTCCGTCGCTTCATTTGTTTTGTGTGGGTGCCGAGGACGAGACTTGAACTCGTATGCCTTGCGGCACACGGCCCTCAACCGTGCGCGTCTGCCAATTCCGCCACCTCGGCTCACTCTTTGTAGTTATCAGTTTTGCGTGTAGCGCCACGGAGAATTGAACTCCGGCTTACGGGATGAAAACCCGTTGTCCTAACCTCTAGACGATGGCGCCAAAACCGGGTTATTATAGCCCGGCGCGGAGCGCCCTGTCAAGAAGAAGAGGTCCCATTTTGAGGGTTCGGCGGGCAAGTGAAGAGGGAGCCGCATGACGCGGCTCCCTCGCGTATTGCCAAAAACATCGGCTCAGGCGAGCCTATTCGTTGTCTTTAACCCGCCGCGCGCCAACGAGCCGCTTGTTATAGTAGCCGTTGTTTAGCGAGTCGACGCGGACGCGGCCGCCGCCGCTGGAGGCGTGCACGAACTTGCCTTCGCCCGCGTAAATTCCCACGTGCGATACTCCTTGACGCGTTGTGTGGAAGAACACCAGGTCTCCGGCCTTCAGCTCTTTAGATGAGACCTTTTTGCCATGATGGTACTGATCCGCCGCCGAGTGGGGAAGATTGATCCCCTTCTTGCGGTAGATGTAGCTCGTAAATCCCGAGCAGTCGAACCCGCTGCGAGACGTGCCGCCATAATGGTAGGGCACGCCCCGGTACGCATAAGCCGTTCGCACGACATCAGCGTCCGTGTCCGGCGCTTCGGCCTCGGGCCTCCCGCCATGTCGAGAGCGGCGAGAACTGTGCGACCGCGCTGCATGCGCGAGGCGAGTTGCTGATCGATGCGAGTTCCGCTGCTTCCTATTCTCTGTATGCGCAACAGCCCGGCGATGCCGGCGACCGACGCTAATTGACTCGCCATCGCCCTCGTCGTCGTTATTATTGCTGTGATACCTGCGCAGCCGCGCAAGCGCCAGCCGATGCTTCCGGCTGACTTCCGCGCGTATCTCGAGTTTCGATCTCTTGCGCAATTTTGCCACTCGGACAGACCTGGCGGCTTTGGCAAGCCTGGCAGCTCGCTTCGTCTTCGCCGTCCTTGCCATCTTTGCCGGGGCTTTGTGCGACGCAACCTTAATTCCCGCGACTGCCGCGGGGGGCTCAGGCTTCATGTCGCCCTTGCCCACACGTAGGAAGTCACCGCGCAGCCAGCCGATTCGACCGCTGGGAAGCTCAACCTGATACCAGTCGCCCGCCTTGCGGGTCGCGGTCAGCTCAGCGCCATGGTCCACCAGCGTCAATCTTCGATAAGACTCATCCGGGCCCAGGCGTACCGTGATCCGGTCGCCGCTGACAACAGCCGCGCGGCGCATTGTCGCGGGCCTCTTAACCGATCGGGGAGGGTCTGGAATGGTAAGCCGCTTACCGTCAACAAGTATGGCGTCTTTGTCAATACCGTTCGCACGAGCGATATCTGCAATGGACACGTGATACTTGCGGGCAAGAGTGTCGATGGAGTCACCGCGTTGGATGACAACGGTTTGGGATGCTTCGGCAGCGTTTGAGTGAAGCAATCCTGGAGCAGCCGCGACGCACAAAAGTGCCCAGCGAAGTACGTGATTCTTCAAACGATCACTCCTTCTGTGGCGTTGTGTCGGCACATATGGCATCAGGGCCGTGCCAGCGCTATTGAGGGGTATCAAAAAATGGATTCGGCGGTCCGGCGGCGAGGCGCAGGACCTTGTGATTCTGATCACGTGGAGATTGTGACTTTATTCACTGCCACGAGAAGTGTACCTATTTGTCCGGCCCCTGTCAACCCAATAGTCGCATTTGACTGTATCTTTTATCGGTAGTTTTACTGGGGGAATGGAGTCGGGGCGGTAACGGTGAGTCAAAACTTTGGCTTGACCCGGCCTCGCGCGAATGTTATACTAATTTACGTCTGCTTGTCCTCCGAACTGCAGCTTCGCTGCCGACGGCCGATGCTGATAGCATCGAGTTATAGAATTGAGTCATGCAACCTTGGATTCCACGCACCTCTGGACAATAGTCAGGGCTTTCGACTACCGAGCGGCGGTCGCGTGGGCGGTGGACATCCTCGCGGTTGCGTGGCTCATCTACCGCCTGCTTCTGCTTGCCAAGGGAACACGCGCCTGGCAGATCACCGGCGGCCTAGTCATTTTCTTCGTTGCCGTGCTCGTCTCCGATCGCTTCCATCTCTACGCGCTGAACTGGATGCTTCGCCAGGCATTTCCATTGGGACCTGTCGCCATCGTGATTCTCTTCCTGCCAGAGCTCCGCCATGCTCTGGAGGAGTTCGGCCGTCCGGGATTTTGGGGTCAGAGCCTCGGCCTGGTTGCGCGCGAGGAGATGAGCGACATGGTGGACGAGGTGGTTACTGCGGTCTCCACACTTTCCGTGAAACGAATCGGCGCGTTGATAGTATTCGAGCGGGAGAACGGCCTGGAGGACATTATTCAGACGGGCACGGAGATGAACGCGGCGGTCACGTCGGCGCTTATCGGCACCATCTTTTACAAGGGCACGCCGCTCCACGACGGAGCCGCCATCATTCGGGGCGATAAGATCGTCGCGGCCGGATGCACTCTCCCGCTCACGTCGAGCCCGCGCGTGGACGCGACGGTCCATACGCGTCACAAAGCCGCCCTCGGCATGTCCGAGGAGAGCGACGCGGTGGTTGTCGTCGTCTCCGAAGAGACCGGCACGGTATCGATCGCCATCGACGGCAAGCTGATTCGCGGCTTGCGGGATGACACGCTTCGGGCGAGGCTGCTGGACCTGCTGCAAATCGGCGAGCGAAAGTCCAGGCTGACAGGTCAGAAGCTGGGCCAGGTCGCGTCCCGAATGGGAGACGCCATCAAAATCGGGGCCAAAAAGACGAGCCGACGGCGAGAAGAGACACCTAAGTAAATTGAGTTGTTGTTGCGCACGGGATAAATCCCACAGTTGTTGAATGCTCGCCTGTCCGCCGGTGTAAAACCGGCGACTAGGGGACGGCACAGCCGCCGAACGCCCTCTCGGGCGACATAACTAACCTGGGCTCGAATTTGCCCTTATTGGAATTTACCGTCCAGTGGACGTTTGGCCGTATGCTCCCCAGACACGCGTTTTACACGCGTGGATAACCTCCCATGTTCAGGTCACTCAACGAAAACCTCTTATTGAAGATCATCTCGCTGGCCGCTTCGATTGTGCTTTGGGCATACGTCAGCGCCGAACGGTTCCCGAATACCATCACGACGCGCATGGTCCGTGCCGAGGTAAAGGCGGTCGGAGATCCCCCGCCGGACCTCATCGTCACGTTCCGGTCCGACTCCATCCCGGTTATCGTAACCGGCCCCAAGAGCGAGGTGGACGGCCTTAACGACAACGACATTAAGGCGGAATTCAATATATCGTCCGTAAAGCTGCATACCACCATGCTCAAGGGGCGCCCGTACAAGATGCCAGCGACCGCGATAAATGTCCAGGCGCCGGACAAGCCGTCGGTCGTCGTCGACGTTGCGCCGCGCGAGCGTAAATCCATGCGGGTAACGGCTCAGTTGGAAGGGGATGATCGTGCGGAAAGCAAATACGGGGCCCCCAGGCTTTCCCCCGACACTGCGGCAGTGAGCGGCAGGCGCGAAGACCTCCAGCGCGTTGCGCGGCTCTCCGTGATGGTAGACGTAACACGGATGAGCGCGTTCGCCGATCTCCCAATACACGCCTACGACAAGGACGGCATCGAGGTGCGAGGCGTGGACATAGCGCCGGCCACTACGCGCGTCGAGCTGTCCCTGGCCACAACCGCCGCAACGCGCACTCTTCTCGTAAACGTGAGCGACCGCGGGCAGGTCGCCTTTCCCTATCAGGTCACGGACATCACGGTCGTGCCTTCCGAGGTGACCGTCAGCGGCAAGCCGGATGTTCTGGTCGGACTCAGCCACATCGCCACGGACGAGATAGACCTAAACGGCCTGATGTCGGACTTTACCCGCGACGTGCCGCTACAACTGCCGTCGGGCGTTACCTTGAAGTCCGGCCGGCCCGTCGTGCGAGTCACGGTGAAAGTCCGCGACACGACAAAGGTGGGACCGACCGGCCCTTGACTCCAGCTTCCTGGCGCCGGCCGCCGGCATATTCGTTATGACAACAGACCTCCAACCGATGTCGGTCGGCGACATCTTCGATGAAGCGTTCGACCTATACAAGCGCAACTTCGCTCTTTTCGCGGGCGTGGTGGCCGTCGTCAACATCCCCGCGCAGATCGGATTCGCGGCGGCAATTGTGGGACTCGATCTCGACAAGCTCGGAGGCGCTTCGCGATCCTCCGAGCAGGTAGGGCCGATGTTCGCGGCACTGGGCGTCCTCTTCGCCGTGGGAATCGTCTACCACTTCCTCTACGTCATACACAGCGGCGCACTGGCGATAGCCGTCACCGAGCGGATGCTCGGCAGGCCCGTGACCATCGGGCAGGCCTACCGTAGGCTTCGCCCCAACCTCTTCAAGCTGCTCATAACCTGGCTCTTCATCGACACTTTGGTCGGCGTTATTGGGTTTGCCGCGCTGATCGGGGTCTCCATCATACTTTCGCTTATCATGGCAGCGGTCGTAGGGGCTTCCGGGGGCAGCGGCGACACCGCTCAGGCGCTCGCCACAACCATGATCGTGGCCTCCATCATCCTGATATTCCTGGTTGAGATTGCGGTGATCGCTTGGGCCGGCATATTCAGTACGCACGCCGTCGCCATCGAGGGCGCGGGCTATATGAAAGCCATGCAGCGCAACTGGAATCTCCTACGGGGCCGCTTCTGGGCGCCGTTCTGGACAGGCGGGCTGCTCGTACTGCTGATCTTTGGAATGCAGGCGGCTATCGAGGGGTCGCTCGATCTCCTGTTAGGGCTGAGCGTGTATAACTGGATGCCGGTCTCCCACCTCTCGCGACAGGTTATCGAGCAGGCGCTTGCAACGATCGTCTCCCTGTTCGTGCAGCCCTTCATTATGATCACGCTGACCGTGCTCTATTTCGACCAGCGCATGCGGCGCGAGGGATTCGACATTGAGCTTGCCCTCCACAATCCTGAGTATGCGGCGCAGGGGACGGCGGGTTGAGAGTTTTCGTTGTCGCGCTCCTACAGCTTCTAGCGCTGACAGCAGCGCCGCTTCGCGCGATTGCCCAGGCGGAGTTGCCTCCGAGCCGGCCCCAGGCGTCGCCCCGAGCGCTGCGCATCAAGGCGGACCTGCGCGATATTCTCACCAGCCGCGATTATCGGCTCGACAAGCCGAGAGAAGGCGTGCTCTCCAGGATTGGCAAGTGGATATCGAAAAAGTGGGACGCGTTCGTAGAATGGCTGCGCCGCGTCTTCAGCTTCGGCGGCAGGCTAGGGGGCGGCTCCGCTCCTGTACTCCCCTACATTCTGACTGTCGCGCTAATCCTCCTGATGGCCTACGCCATCGCGTACGCAATAAAAAACTACAAGGGTGGCAGCCTCGCGACGAAGAAGACCCCCACCGTGGACACCTTGCTCGAGCCCGAAGAAGCTGCCGCTGCGGAACCGGACGCATGGATTTCCGCGGCGAAGCGTCATGCCGCAGCCGGGGACTACCGCAGGGCCTATCGCGCGGTTTTCATTGCCATTCTAATCCGGCTCGACCGCGCGGGCGCGCTTCGATTCGAGCGCTCCAAAACGAACGGGGACTACGTTCGGGCGCTTGGCGACAAACCCAAGCTCCTTGCGTTTCTCCGCCCGCTCGCAAACGATTTCGACGCCCGATGGTATGGGCACGTCTCCTCAACGGAGGCCGACTTCCGCAAGGTTCTGGCCAACTATAACGAAGTGCCCGACGCGCCATCATGATTATCGCAGAATCCACCGAACCCACCCTATCCGCTCCGGCTATACATCTGATCGACACGCACTGCCACCTTAACCACCAGCTGTTTTCGGAGGATTTGGAAGCGGTCATCGAGCGCGCGCACGCTGCCTCGGTCCGAGAGATGATCGTCGTCGGCTACGATCTCGAATCGAGCGAACATGCGGTCGTTCTGGCGAATCGCTATTCTTCTGTCTATGCCGCTGTCGCCGTTCACCCGCACGACGCGCACAATTACGATTGCGCCACGGAAGAGAGGCTGCGAGAATTGGCGGCGGATCCCCGCGTGGCTGCTATCGGGGAGATCGGGCTGGATTATCACTACGACTTCTCGCCTCGCGAGGACCAATACCGCGCCTTCCGGGCGCAGATAGCGCTTGCCGGCGAGACGGGCCTGCCGATCATCCTTCACTGCCGCGAGGCGTATAGCGATGTTCTGGACGTTTTAGAACACGAGAAGCCTGCGGAGGTGGGGGCCGTGATGCACTGCTGGGCGGGGACGCAGGAAGAGGCGGAACGCGCGGTGGGCCTGGGCTGCTTTCTGGGATTCGGAGGGGTGCTGACCTTCAAGAATGCGGAGATGAATCGCGAGGTGGCGCGCGCCGCTCCGCTCGGCAGCCTGCTGGTCGAGACCGACGCCCCCTACCTGGCCCCAGTGCCCCATCGCGGCAAGCGCAACGAGCCCGCTTACACGCGGATAGCCGCCGAAAAGCTTGCGGAGATTCGCGGGCACTCGCTGGCTGATATTGCCACCGCAGCCACGGCGAACGCGAGGCGGGTTTTCCCCCGGCTGATATGGGCAAAATGAACCGGAGGGGCATGGAATACCCACCGGTTCATTTTACAATTGACGGAGATACAGCACCTAG
>JBBROJ010000157.1:0-11020 GCA_038229495.1 Chthonomonadales bacterium | reverse complement strand
GATTGGCAAGAGTTTTTTTTGTTCATGTCACATCAACCTCCCGTGGGTACTGAATGGTACACACTGACCGAAGATAGATGTGATATCCGTGTACGAGATCAGATGACACACGGGTGTACGAGATCAGATGATACTTGTCTGCTTATAAATCTAAAACTTACTCTGGGGTCGGCGCAGGCCGACTTTGCATCAACAGCCACGGGTGTTAACCCGTGGATCGCTTTCTACGAATTGCCGGGCGTGTCCACGGCTACTTTCCGGGCGTGTCCCCCACTACGTGCCGGGCGTGTCCCCCGCGACCGGCGGAATGTCCGGCTTTATTCGCGGGTCTTCACCCTCTGCGGAGGCTTTGGCGGGAGTATTGCCTACAGAGGTCGCCTGCTGGATCGCGCGGGGCAGCAGGACCTTCGTGACCGCGTCCGCTAAATCTGTAGGCGTGTGCGCGTCCGAACTGCGCAGATCGGAAACCAGCTTCTCGACATTTTCTGCCGTTACGTTGCCGTAATACTTGTCCCCTACCTGAATCACTGTGCCCGCGCCGCACCAGTCTAGGCACTCGACCTCGGAAAGAGTGAACTCGCCGTCCTTCGTCGTTTCGCCCAGCCCGCAGCCCAACACGTGTTCCAGCTTGTGCAGAACATCATAGCCGCCAACCACCGCGCAAGTAAGACAGGTGCAGACCTCAAGATGGTGCCGTCCGCGCGGGCGAAAGTTATACATCGTATAGAAGGTCGCGACCGCCTCCGCCTCGACGAAGGGACGCCCCAGCCGGTCGGCCACTTCCTGAATCGCTTCCGGCGTAAGGTAGCCGCCATACTCGCGCTGAGCAATCCAAAGGGCCGGCAGCATCGCCGCCTTCTTCTCCGGATAGTGGCCTATTATCTCATTGAGCTCGGAGATCGCCTGCGCGGAGAAGCGATACGTCTTCTCCACCGCGCCCTTCGGCTTGCCCAAATCTCCCGCAAATGCCTGTCCGCTCGTACCCATTAGTCTCTAAAGTCCTTGGGTATCGGGTGTCGGCTGTTGAGTGTCGGAAAATCCCAACGACCCAGCGACCCAACGACCCAATGACCTACCTATCTATCTCACCCAACACTATGTCTATGCTGCCGATGATGGCGACCACGTCCGCAATGAGCCGGCCTTCGCTCATGGCGGAAAGCGCCTGCAAGTTCATGAATGACGGCGGGCGCTGATGCATACGCCACGGATAAGGACTGCCGTTCGAGACCAGGTAAAAACCCATCTCGCCTTTCGGGGATTCGATGGGAACGTATGCCTCGCCGACCGGGGGGCGAAACCCTTCCGTCCAGAGCTTGAAGTGGTGAATCACTGCTTCCATAGAACTGTCCAGCTCGGCGCGCGGTGGCGGAGCCACCTTGCGGTCGTCCACGTTGATCGGGCCGTCCGGCATCTTCTCCAGCGCCTGCTTCACGATTTCGCGCGACTGCCGCATCTCGGCCATGCGCACTCGGTAGCGGTCATAAACGTCGCCGTATTTGCCCACCGGCACTTCAAAGCTAAAATGGTCGATGCTCGAATAGGGCGTTGTCTTACGCACGTCCCAACCGACGTTGGATCCGCGCAGGGACGGGCCGCTCACGCCGAGGTCGAAGCACTGCTCGGGGGTCAGGATGCCGATTCCCTGCGTGCGCTCGCGCCAGATCGGGTTCTGATCTACCAGTGTCTCATACTCATCTATGCGCGACGGAAACTCGTCGATAAACTCCTTGACCCGCTCGAACCAGCCGTCCGGCGCATCGCCCCTAAGACCACCCGGCACGATCCACGAGGGCATCATGCGGACGCCGGAGATCATTTCGTTGATGTCCAGAATCTTCTCGCGCTCGCGGAAGGCGAAGAAGAAGACCGTCATCGCTCCTATGTCCAGCGCGTGCGTGCCGAGCCAGACGAGATGGCTGGCGATTCGCTGGAGTTCGCAGAGGGCCATTCGGAGGTATTGACCACGAAGCGGAGGCTCGATCCCAAGCAGCTTTTCTACCGCGAGGGTGTAGGCAAGGTTGTTCATGTGGGCGGACAGATAGTCCATGCGGTCGGTAATGGTCACCGCCTTCATGTACGTCTGGTATTCGCCCTCCTTCTCGATTCCGGTATGGACGTACCCCATGTGCGGGGTTGCGCGCACAATTGTCTCGCCGTCCAACTCGAGCACGACGCGGAGCACGCCATGCGTCGAGGGATGCTGAGGACCCATGTTGATGACCATGCTGGTATCATCGATAGGGTCTATCTGCACGCCCTGCGCCCGCGTCGCCGCCGTATTCAGTTCTCGCGTATCGAGTGTCATTGCTTAACTTCGGTCAATTACTCAATTGGTCAACGACCAACGCCGTTCAATTACCCAATGACTAAATGACTAATTGACTAATTGAATAATTGAATAATTGAATAATTGACTAATCGTTGTCGCCCAAGTCGCTGGCGGTCTTACCGTAAAAGCTCTCACCCGGATGCGCGACAACGCCGTCGCCGACCGCTGGGCCGTACTTGCCGTCGGGAAACTGAACGCGCTCGCCGCCAAGCGGATAGTCCTTGCGCTGCGGGTGCCCCACCCAATCGTCCGACATCAATATCCGTCGAAGATCGGGATGCCCGGAAAAGGTGATGCCGAACATGTCGTATATCTCTCGCTCCGGCCAGTTCGCGCCGCCGTACACGCCCGTTACAGTCGGGACGACAGCGTCCTCCTCCGGCACGCCCACCTTGAAGAAAATCCGGGTGTTGTTTGGAAGGGAGTAGAGATTGTAGACGACTTCAAATCGATGTGGCTTGTTGAGAATATAGTTCTCTTCGTTGGGGTCCAGGTAGTCAACGCCGCAGCACTCCGAGAAAAAGTTGTATTGCAGCACAGAATCGTCGCGCATCAGCCGCAGAATATCGGGAATCAGGTCCCGGCGGACCGTGATTCGCGTGTCGCCGCGGAAGAGATTCACTTCCTGAATCGCATCCGGAAAGGTTTCTCGAATCTTTGCGACCTCGATCCGCTCGGCAGGCGAAGCTTCCGGGGTCGCGGGCGCTATGTCAGCAGACTGCGTCATTGCCTGTTCCCTAACGCCTGCCGCTCAAGGCGGGAGGATGGACTGTTTCCGCTGATTCGACATTGAAATGGTCTTCCGGCGACGTTTGCACGAGCGACGGCAGCTTTACCGGACCGCTGTATTCGTTGCCGAAACGGATGGGCGCGCGGCGCTTGAACAGGAGCGGATCCGGCTTCTCGTCCGTCCGCTGCCCTTCGTCCCAATCGAGAGCGCCCTTACCGATAATGTAGAAGTATCCGATGAACAGGATACCCACGAAAAGGCCCATCTCGCCTAGAAGAAAGAAGCGGAACGCGCGCTCCTGATGGATGAACGTTACGGCCCAGGGATAGAGAAAGATGGTTTCGATGTCGAAGATGATGAACAGCATCGCGATCAGATAAAACTTGATCGGGAAGCGCTCGCGCGCCGACCCCACCGGGGTCATGCCGCATTCGTAAGAGGAGTTCTTGTATTTTGTGGGGTGGCGAGGACCGAGGACCGCCGACGCGGACACCATACCAATAGCCAGCACAGCCGCCAGGACCATCATAACCGCAATGGGAATGTAGCTGTTGAGCATCCTCGCCTCCGGGCAGAGCGTTGTGAAGTTAATCACAAGCTATTGGATCAGGCCGTCTGGCTGCCCAGCCTGCTCGCGCTCCACCTCTAAATCTGTCGGTATAGTACCCCATTTCAACTTTTCAACGCGAGTCCCGCCCTATCCCAAAGCGATTCTTTGTACGGAATGTCACAAAGGCATGGATGCGCAGCGACTCACCTACCGTTTGTTGAATAGCTACACGAATCTCGTGGACTCAGTATAGCGCGGTTGCCGGTCATATGCTTCAGTGATATACTGAAAAAGGGAGGACGGTAACATGATAGAGTCAACCACAGACGCACAGGCTTTTGACGGCAGCGCCGATGCGGAAACAGCCCTGTACCAGATAATCGCTGAAATCGATGGTATTCGGACCGCGATTAAAGCTGATGATGATGAGATCGCTCGCATGAAGACAGAATCACGAGTCATTACGGCTCGCACGGACGATGTGCTTGCTCAAGTCCGCGCGCAGATCGATTCACTTGTGGCTTACCCGATTGCAGCGGCATGATCATTGTCGAACAGCTAATCGAATTGGGCAGGCAGGTTATCGGCCTGGCGCGAGACATGCAGGAGCTCAAGGCCGAGTAAAAGGAACAACGTCAGCAAGATCGGGAACAAGATGCGCGGATTGAAAAGCTGGCGGATGCAATACAGAATCTGACGTTTGCGCTTCAACACGACCGCGATATGTCTGTCCAGGAGCGAGAAAACCTGCTGCTCCGGCTGGAGAACGCTCTTCTGCGATTCGAGCGGAGGCTGCCAGGAAACATGAAAGATGGAAGCGACCAGTAGAGGCGCCGCGACGGTATCCGGCGGACTTTCCTCAATCGCTCATACGGGTCATTAATGGCGGAATGCCCTCCGAGAGGCGAGGATCGTCCTCGTGGCCGTAGTGGGACATGAACCATGCCTGCGAATCGAAGGGAGGCTCGTCGGGGAAGGGCTGAAGGTGGCAGGATCGGCCATCCGGGAGGAGCTTGTGCGACCTCAGATTATCGCGCAAATAGGTCCAGAGAATGTCCTGAATAATGTGGTTCTTAAGCGCGCGCTCCTGCACCGGGAAGAGAATCTCCACGCGGCGGTCCAGGTTGCGCTGCATGATGTCGGCGCTTCCAAGCCACACCTCCGAGCGCTTGCCTCCGCCATTATTGAAGAAGTAGATTCGATGGTGCTCCAGAAACCGTCCCACGATGCTTACCACGCGGATGTTTTCGCTCAATCCAGGCACTCCCGGCACCAAAACACAGCTTCCCCGCACGATGAGATCGATTTTCACGCCCGCCTGGCTGGCGCGATAGAGAGCTTCGGCGGAGCGGAAGTCGGTCAGCGAGTTCATCTTGAAAATAAGATGCCCCCCCTTGCCGCTTTTGGCGTGCGCAATCTCCCTCTCGATTCGATCCATCAACCCCTTGCGTATTCCGCCCGGCGAGACCATCAGCCGGTGATAACGCGTGTTCTGGCTGTAGCCCGTCAGCGAATTGAAGAGCGCCGTTACGTCTTCCGCCACTCCCGGATCGCAGGTAAAGAGCCCCAGGTCGGTATACATGCGCGATGTTTTGGAGTTGTAGTTTCCGGTGCCTAGATGCACGTATCGCTGGATTCCATCGTTCTCTTTCCGCACCACCATCGTCGCCTTGCAATGCGTCTTGAGCGCGATATCGCCGTACACCACGTGCGCCCCCACCTTCTCGAGAGCGCGCGCCCACTCGATGTTGTTCTCTTCATCAAACCGCGCTTTCAGCTCAACGACTACGGACACCTGCTTATCGTTTAGCGCGGCCTCCTTCAGCGCTTCGATAATCGGAGAGTTCACGCCCGCGCGGTAGATGGTCTGCTTGATGGCTAGCACATTGGGATCTTCCGCGGCGGCCCGCACGAAATCGACGACGGGCGTAAAGCTGTCGAAGGGATGGTGCAGAAGAATATCCTGCTCGCGAATCGCCGCGAACAGGTCCGACCCGGTGCGCAGAGAGGCCGGCACGCGCGGCTGGAACGGCCTGTCCTTGAGCGCGGGAGCGGGAACATCGTACAGATTGATGAGGTCGCTCATGCCGAGTGGGCCGTCCACTGTATAGACATGCTCCGGCCCAATCTCCAGATTTTCGCGCAGCATCTCGCGAATCTTGAGCGGCATCTTGTCCGTTACGACAAGCTGGCTCACGCTGCCGAACCGCCGCCGTACAAGACTCTCCTCGATGCTCTGGAGCAGATCGCCCGCTTCATCTTCACGGATCTCGAGGTCCGCATCACGAATCACGCGAAACGAATAGCTGTGCGCCACGCGCATTCCCCGAAACAGCATGCCCAAATGTGCCGCTACAAGCTGCTCCAGCCAGATAAAGCAGTGTGGCTGAGGATGATCGCTCCCCTCCGCGTGCAGCGGACAGGGCCCGGGAACCAGGAGTAGGCGGGGCATCTGCTGAGGTATCTTAACGCGGGCGAATCGCTCCTGTCCCTCACGATCCTTTATTACCACCGCGAGGCTCAGACTCAGGTTCGATATGTGCGGAAAAGGGTGACCTGGATCGACGGCAAGCGGGGTCAGCACGGGATACACGGTCGAGAGAAAATAGCTGCGAAGCGACGCCTTCTGCTTCTTGCTCAGCGCGCGGTAGTCGTGGAGACAGATTCCCTCCGACCGCATCTCGGGCAGCAGTATGTCCTCATAGTAGCGCTCCGCCATGCCGACGAGCGCGCACACCCTCTCCCGAATCACATTCAGCTGCTCCGGCGCGGTGAGACCGTCCTCGCTCGGCTCCAGCAGACCCGACTCCACCTGCTCCATCAGCCCGGAGACTCGGATCATGAAGAACTCGTCGAGATTGCTGTAAAAGATGCCGAGAAACTTCACCCGCTCCAGCAGCGGATGGCGCGAATCCATGGCCTCCTGAAGCACGCGGAGGTTGAATTCCAGCCAGTTGATTTCGCGGTTGAAGTAGCGTTTGTACACGCTTGTCAGGTTCTCCCAAAATGCTCGCGCGAGGGGCTGACGGCCCTAAATTAGGTATCAGCGGAGCGGCGACACCGCATCCTGTCCGCCTGCGCGAATTATACAAGCAGGCGCAGCAGGAGTCCTCGAAGGAGGACCCGAGGCGGTACGCCCCACAGATACGTAGTTAAGGGCCGTCAGCCCCTCGCACGTGCCTGCCCGTGCAGCCTCGTCAAAACTCAAAAGAGATAGTCATTTTACGGGTGGCATACTCTCCATACGGCGCGATACTGATCGACTTTAGCGAAGCAGGCCGAGTCCCGTCACGGAGCGCAATGGCGACAATATTCGGCGTCGAGCCGGTGTGCAGCCAGGGGTCCGGCAGATAGAATTCCGACTGCGGGCCACGGTCGCTGTAACGTCCTACAGGATACCCGTTGACATAGATGATCGCCTCGCCGCCCGCTTCCAGCTTGAGCTTCCAGGGGGCCTTGAACTTCCCTGCATTAGCTGCGTTAGTCGGCGGCAGCCGGAACGACGTCCGATACCATCGAACCGCATTCGACCGATTGGTGCGCCGCTCAGGCAGAGAGATGGCCGGCCAATTGGGACTCGGCGCTCGCGGCTTCATCCAGCCGCGTAGCTGTCCAATCAGGCGATCCGCCATCTCCCAGCCTCTCAGCGATTCCCCAACCTCGGCGCTCGTCAGCGTTACCGACCCCGAAATCCCTCCCGCCCCGTCCGTGTTCTCCACGGCGACAGCAATCGTATTCGGGCCGACCTGTACCAGTCGATTCAGGTCGATGCTGAACGGATGATCCCATCCCTTGTTCTCGGCGACGCGCTTTCCGTTAATGAAAACGATCGCGTTGTCGTCCACGCTCGCGAACTGCAAGGTAGTCCGCCCCTGCGATAGGTCTGAAGGCGTAACATTGAGCGTAGCGCGATACCAGGCCCATCCCTTATATCCGTTCAGCTCATCCGTGTTTCCAATTCCAACCGTTTTCCAGCTCGAATCATCGAAATCCACGCTGGCCTGCGCGGGCGAATCTCCCGGCGCGCTTCCCTTTTGGAAGCGCCATTTGTCGAGGATCGTGCCCACCTCTTTTTCGGCTAAAAGCATTGCCGACGCGATACCTTTTCGCTCCCAGATGCTCGAACCACCAAAATTGGGCCGTCCTGCGTTCTCATAAAGCAGCTCCACGCGGTTGATTCCCGATTTCGCAGATTTCGTAAGGTCAATACGAACGGGCCCGCCGTTTGCCTGCGTCATGCCCGCGGGTACGCCGTTAATCGCAGCCAATACAGGGTCGGAAGCGAACTGTCGCAGCACGAGCTCCTTTTCGCCCTTCCAGGTGAAGAGCGCGCGATACCGTGTATATCCGTTGGCCGTCACGCCCAGCTCGTCGAGCGACTTGAGCTGAATTGGCTTCCAGCCCGCCCCGCCGCCCCACATCTCCTTCGCCGCCTTGACTGGCCCCATGTGAACCGTGGGAATATCCGGGCGGCCGGGGTCGAGCTGGATTCTCACCAGTCCCTCCGCACCAATAATCCCCGGCACATCCGTGCCATTCACGCGGATCCGTGTCGGCTTCCGGGGAAGAGGCACGCTCACGTCGTACTTTCCGGCGGTCATCTCGGCATCGAACGACATCCGGTCCACCGAGGCTGCCGCGCCGCTGATTCGGTAGAAGCCGCCGGAAACCGGCCAGAATCCCCCTCGGTCGGTTGGCACTTCGCTCATGCGAGCGGCGCGGGCGGCGGTCGTAAACAGTACCAGTACGCCGTTGGGCGCCTCGACCATCTGGTCGGGATTCAAGAGCGGGTCGGAGGGCAGATTCGCTCCGACTCCGGGACCTAGCTCCCCTGCGACGGATCCGCCGGCAAATGAGGCTTGAAGCGATTCTCCCGGATCACCGGCCAGGACGATGAGCATTTTTGCACCGACCCGGTAGACTCCCGCGATCTCGGCGTTCGAGCGCCGCAGCGTCACCGAGCCGAAAGCGGCATTAATCGGCAGAATCTTCGCCCCGCGCGGATCCAGGTGCACCCCTATATCGAAGTACCGCTTCGAAGCCGGATCCACCGCCGTTACAAGTCCGTCGCGCGGCTGGTCCGCATCGTTCCGAACGAAGAGAAAGCCCTGCCGCCCGTTGACCCGCTCGATGACCGAAACATCAGGAATGTCCGTGCCAGGGCCTATGGACAGCCGCTCGGAGCGCGCCAACTCCGGGCCGAACATCTGCGCAAACTTACCTGCCGCCCGCACGACGTAATATTTTTCCCAGAGGCCGCCCGGCTCGCGAATCGGCGCGGCATAGTCGTACGTCGTTGTCATGCCCTTCGCTCCCCAGTAGCCGAAGTTCGTTCCGCCACAGAGCATGTAGTAGTTCGTCGCCGTCGCGCCGCCGGACCACACGGTCTTGATGAGAGCGTTCTCCTGTTCCGCGGTGATTCCGGGCTGGTCTTCGGAGAGCTTGCCGCCGAAACCGGAGAACCAGCCGCCCTGAAGCTCCGTGACCATGCGAGGCGCGTCCGGCTGCTCCCGGCCCAGCTGATCGAGCTGCCTCACGGTGGACTTCACGTTCCAGTTCACGTAAAAATTATCCGAATCCATGATCTGCCGCATGTCGGGGTCCCTGCGATCCCTCACCTGGCGCGTCCAGCAGGTAATCAACGGTACCTCGATTCGATTCTCCCTCGCCATCTTAAATAGACTGCGAATGTACTCCTTCTTCTCTGCGTCGGATACGTTGGGGTGGTAGTCGTATTCATTTTCGAGCTGGCACATTATAATCGTGCCGCCGCGCATGAGCTGATGGCGCTGGATTACGGGCAGCACGGCGTCAAACCAGTGCTTCGACCACTTCACACTGTCCGCGCTGTTGTCGCGAAGCGAGGAAGTACGGCCCGGCAGCCATGCGGGAAAGCCGCCCGCGTCCCACTCTGCGCAGATATAGGGACCCGGCCGCGCGATGACGTAGAGGCCCATTCCTTTGCACATGCGCAGGAAATCCTCGAAGTCGCGGAGGACGATCCTGCCCGGCTGCCGCTCATGCCAGTTCCAGGCGACGTAGGTTTCGACCGTATTGAAGTGCGCGTCCTTGATCTTCTGGAGGCGGTCCCGCCACAGCGGCTTGGGACAGCGGAAATAGTGGAACGCCCCGCTGTAGATCACCGTGTCGCGCCCGTTGATTGTAAAACACCGGCCGTCGTAGCGGATAATTCCAGCTTTCGGTATGCCCACAAATTGTCCGGAGGCTGCCGTGAGCGCCATCGGCCAACTAAGGCATGTGAACGCAGCTGAACAACTAAAGAAGGTTCTTCTTGCTAGTAAGCGGATACAAACTCTGCGCGAAATGTCAGTCATAGTCCCAAGATTCTCATTTCCATTCCGCTCGCCGCATGACGGATTCGATTCGGCAAAGCATCATATTTCAAACCACATTTCGAGTTGAATTTCAAGTTGTCTTTCAGATTGTATTTCAAGCCGCGTTTCAACAGGTAGTTAGCCGCAGGCTCCCCTATTCTCCTTCATCGAATGCCATTCCACGCTTCTACGCGCTAGAGGACTGGCATTTACGCCGGTAATTTTTGCATTCTCCTCCTGTAGGTTATACGGTTTTGCAGCTCCAAGGGCCCTATCCTGATTCAAACCGGTATTTTGCACACTGTCAGGCATGGAAGAGTCAGGTTAGAGTGCACGTGCAATTCTTGTATTACGCGGCAAAGGAGGTATTGATGAGCAAAACCAAGTGGATTTGGAAATGCATGGCGGCGGGGGCCATCATCTGCGCGATGACCGGAACGCCGGCATCGGCGCAGCTCTATAACGGATGGCAGTATGCCATCGATTCCTTCAACGACGGTTCCGGAGGCGCCACCTACGAGATGCGAGGACTCGCCTACCGCGAAGTCGGCGGCACGGCCTATTTCGCCGTCAGCAGCGGAATGCCGCTTACCGGCAACCCCGGTGCAAGTGCCAACGGAAACAACCGAATCAACTATGGGGACGTCATATTCAACTTTTCCGCGCACAAGCTGAACACGCAGGCGCTGTTTACGGACCCGATGGTTTTCGGTATTCGCTTTGACCCATTGAATGATTCGCTGGGTAACACGCCAGGATCGAATACGACAACCGGTGTCTACTCCAACATCACTGCCGTAAATCTAACGGGAATCAATAACGGGTATGCAACTCTTCAGGACTATGTGAATGCGGGGTTTGGCAGGACCGTCGACGCTATGGGCGACCTGGAGAATTCCGTATCGGCCGGTGGCGACGTCAAGACGTACTTTGGTTCCGGCGCGATGTACCCCAATATTCAATCGGGTACGAGAATCGGCGCGATTACGGCGCTCGACAAAACAGCGCTAACCGGCCTGGGCCTGAACTTCGGCCATTTCAGCGGCGCGGACCCTGCCGGAAACAATGTTTTC
>JBBROJ010000156.1:0-11202 GCA_038229495.1 Chthonomonadales bacterium | reverse complement strand
GCCATCGGTCGATTGGCGACGCAGCAATGCCCGTAAACGCGCCAGCAGCTCATCGAAGGCGAACGGCTTGGGCAGATAGTCGTCGCATCCGCTGTCCAGCCCCGCGACCCTGTCCTCCAGACCCGCGCGGGCGGTCAGGGCCATGACCGGGGTGGCAAGTCCCCGCGCCCGCAGCTCGCGGACCACTTGCAGCCCGTCCTTTCCTGGAAGCATCAAGTCGAGAATAATCGCCTGGTACTCGTTGGACCGGGCAAATTCCAGCCCTTCGTCACCCGTCGGGGCCCAGTCGACCGTATACGCCGACTGCTCAAGCCCCTTTTGGATGAAGGACGCGACCTTTTCTTCGTCTTCGATTACCAGGATTCGCATGGGTTTATACCGATTTCGGCAGGGGCGGCCCCACTATGGGCCACGATGTCTCGCCCTGGTAGTGGCAGATAAACGCGCGCCGGAACCGGTCCGTGCTCCGATTCGGAGCCGAGCCGTGTATTGTAAGCCCGTGAAAATAGACTACGTCGCCAGGATTCAGCACGATAAGATCACGCGACAGATAGGTCGGGATAACCGTCTCGCTGTCCGTGAACGAAATCTGCGTATCCGCCGGGCGGCACGGCAGAAGACCGAGCAGATGGCTGGAACGGACCATCTCCATCGCGCCGTTCTCCCCATCGCACGAATCGAGCGCAACCCAGGCAGCAGCCACCGGCGTATTGCGCAGATACAGATTGTCCTGGTGGAAACTCTGGCCGCGGCTGCCCGGCGGTTTGAAATAGAGCATGGTTTGCAGGGGATTGGCGGGCTGCCCGATAAGTTCTGAGACCGTCGATAGGAGCCGCGAATCGCGCATCCATTCCCGTGTCGGCCCGTCCCATTCATGCATGTTGATAAGCCGGGGAAATTGAGCTAGGGGGTCTGCCACCCCGACACTCGTAATGGGAGATCCGGCAAAATCGCCAGGATGCGATCCCGCGGCCCTCATCTCCATGTAGTGCGCCTTCATGGTTTCCACTTCGCCCGGTGTGAAAACGGCGCGCTCTATCAAATACCCCCGCGAGGCATACCCACGCCACTGCTGTTCGTCCACCTGCGCCTCCGTGTTCCGTTACGCTCGCTTGTTCAAGGAGCGGGCATGGAATTCCTGCTCAGCGAACGCTTCACGTCCTTCCGCCTCCCCCAGGATTGGGGGCCGGGGGAACTAATCCCCCAGGATTGGGGGCCGGGGGGCGGGTCGGGGAACTACTCCCCCAGAATTGGGGGCCGGGGGGCGGGCCGGGGAACTACTCCCCCAGGATTGGTGGCCCGGGGGTGCTCATCGCTATTTTTGTGAGCGCGTCTCGGAACTTCGGATTAGGAATTATGTGATACCGGCGCGGGCCGCGCTCAGTCTCCTCCATGAGCCATAAGACCCCTCGGTCTCGGAGGTATCCGAGCGCATATTCGAGCGTCTTCCGCTGCAAATCATCGGCGGGACGAATGAGGTCGAACGCCCAGCCGGTCTTATGAAAGTCGAAATCGCCGGGCGGTCCGCCGCCCGGAAGCGCGGATTTTGCAGGGGCCGGCGGCCAGAGCGCAGGAGCCGCCGGAGAGGAAGACGGGCGGCCTGCCTGCCGAAGAATGAGCGTGTCCCCCACCGTGATTCGCGCCTTGCCTCCTTTGCGCCTATACGTATCCACTATCAACTTTAGCAGCCCCGCGGACTCCGGGCGCAGAGCCGTCGGGATTGGATATTCGTCGGGACGAGCCGCACGGGGCAATAGCGATGTTTGCTTATCTTCCTTGATAGGAACCAGAACCCCCGTCCGCAACGCGCTTTCGACATCGCTGCCCGTGAAAGCCGCATCGGGGCCGTTCGGATACCACATCGCCTCTTTCGCGCGGCCCGGCAGCAGCGATTCCCATCTGCGCTGAAACGCTGTTTTGTCCTTGCGGTACAGGGCGATGGCCTCGCGCGCGGCTCTCAGCTTCCACCAGTAGTGCCGGTGATCGTCCCCCCGGCCGTAAATATAGGCGAACGCGGCAGCGTGCGAACGGGGACCGATGCTGAAATAGACATCTTCATAGGAAAGCGGCCGCCCCGCGTTCCCGGCACGAATCGCGGAGGCCGGATTCCCCTTCCATTTCGGGCCCATGTAGCGGGAAAGCGTGCGCGCAACCCCGGCTTCCCCGCCGTGGAACGCCTGAAACACCCACTCCAGGTCGGGAAACTTGGCGTATAGCCCCAGAAGATAGCGCGCGTGCGCGAAGAGCGCCTTGCGCGGATCGTATCGCTCATCGATGATTCTGCGCTGCGTCCGAAGCATCTCCAATTGCGCGCCGACTACGGGGAGCTGTGCCGCCGCCTGTTCCCGGCTTAGGCCGGGATTGCCGGGAGCGCTGAGATCGGAATCGGGTTTTGATAGATACTCCAGCCAGGCGGCCTGCCGCTTCAGGGGGTCTATCAATCGCGTAAGCCTGTGAGAGACAGGCACATCGATCTTCAGTCCGGCTCGCTTACCCGTCTCGGCGATCCATTGCGCCACTCCAACGGCGTTCGCGGAGGAGACATCCTCCGGGTCGCCGCCCGATTCTAGAAGTACGTCCGCCTCCTGCAGCGCCACCCAGTGTGACCGGGCGTCCTCCTCGGATATTTTCAAGTCGGCTGCAATGCGCCGGATAGGCTCCGCTGCCGATGGCTGCTGCACGGATTCGCGCAGAATCGGGGCCACCTCATCCGCAATTCTCGCCAAGTCGCGCATTGAGCTTCTGCGGCCCATGACTGGCTTTTCAAAGTAGGCGGCTAACAACTTTTCGCGCTCTGCGCGAGACAGATCGAGCTTCAGCGGCGACTGCGCGACGGGTATTGCCGCCGCGCCCTGGCCGCCGGTCAAGGGCGAACGTCCGCCCTTTCCACATGCGGCAAGCGATAGGATCAGAACTATCGTCCCGGCGAGCCTGGCAAAATGGTCGCGCCGCCGCCTCAAATTATCTCTCCACATTTGCATTGCTGAACCCGTGTCAAGTTAGCGCTTCCCGGCTCGCTTCCCTCCGCGCGTATTCCATAATCCCTGAGTCAAAAAACCATATATAAGCAACCAATTAAGTCAATAATACGGTATCAAACCATTGACAGACGGAGTCGACTGGGGTTATACTGTCGATACTTTACTTTATTGACTGGTTTGGTCAAGTATTCGAGCAGGTATACAATGGTTTATGGAATATTACATAAAGAATGAGTCAGCAGGCCTTCAATCGTTCTACGCGCAATCAGTCGCTCGCGGCTGCCTTGGTTGGCGGTGCGGCCCTGACTTTTCTGGTAGGCTGCGGTCCTAAAGATGGGTCCAAAACCGACGGGAACGCCGCAACACTGCGCCTGGCGTTCTTTCCGAACGTAACGCATGCTGTCGCGCTCGTTGGCAGCGCCAGAGGGACATTCGTATCGTCGCTCGGCAGTGGCGTTAAGATTGAAGAGCAGACGTTCAATGCCGGCCCCGCCGAGATCGAAGCACTCTTCGCGGATCAGGTAGATATCGGATACGTCGGCCCCGGTCCCGCGCTCAACGGCTTCCTGAAATCAAGGGGAAAGGCGCTCAGGATTATCGCGGGAGCGGCGTCCGGAGGCGCGTCGCTGGTCGTGCGCAGTGATTCCGGCATCGCAGACATCAAGGGACTCGCCGCCAAAAAGATCGCCGTACCGCAGACCGGCGGGACTCAGGATATCTCTCTCCGTCATGCGCTTCAGGGCGCGGGCCTTGCCTCAACGGACAAAGGCGGCACGGTGACGGTGCTGCCGATGTTGAATCCAGACACGCTCACCCTGTTCAAAACAAATGAGATCGACGCGGCATGGGTTCCGGAGCCGTGGGTCGCCCGCCTGGTTAAGGAGGGACACGGCAGGATTCTCATCGACCAGAGGGATCTATGGCCGAACAAGACATTCTCTACGACCGTTGTCATCGTGCGGCAAATTTTTCTCGCTGACCACGCCGACCTCGTGCGCAAGTTTCTGAAAGCCCACGTGCAGACGGTGGAATGGATCGCCGCGAATGGCGACGAATCGCGCAAGATCATCGGAAATCAGATAAAAGCGCTCTCGAGCAAGGCGATCCCGGACGACATTCTCAAGGATTCGCTCTCCCGCTCACAGTTTACCTACGACCCGCTGAAGGAGAGTGTCCTCACCTTTGCGGACTGGTCGAAAGCGCTCGGTTACCAGAAGGACGACCGGGGTGCGCTGACGGATCTATTTGATCTCAAGCCTCTCAACGTAGTATTGGCACAGGCGAAGAAACCCGTGATTCGATAACCGGTCATCCATGGGCCGCAAAATAGCGTCGCCCTCGTATCCGCGCCTTTGAAACGCATGACGTACCACGCGTGTAAAACGCGTGTCTGGGGGCCTTCGGCCGAACGTCCTCCGGACGGGAACATCAGCGATGTCGGGTCCGAGCGGAGGTTATGTCGCCCGCGAGGGCGTTTGGCGGCTGCGCCGCCCCCTAGACACCGGTCTTACGCCGGTGGACAAACGTGCGAACAATTCGATGATTCGAACGATAGTGCGATAGACAATACATGAGCGTATTTCCTACAAAATTGAGGTTGCAAGAGATCACGCAGCGAAACGGGCATCGCGAGGCCGGCGCATTCCCGACCTCTACTGCGGAGCCGTCCGTAACAAAGCCGCCCGCCAAAATCCGGCTTGAAAACGTCAGCGTTACGTTTCCGGGACGCCAGGGCGAGGTGTCGGCTCTCGAGAATGTCAGCCTCTCGATTCAGCCGGGCGAGTTCGCCTGCCTCGTCGGGCCGTCCGGCTGCGGGAAAAGCACGCTCCTGAATATTATCGCCGGCCTGCTTCCCACGCAATCCGGCACGGCTTATAAGGACGAGACAAAGATTTCTGGCGCGGGGCCGGACCGCGCCGTCATCTTCCAGGAGGCAGCGCTCTTCCCGTGGCTTACAACCGTTCAGAACGTCGAGTTCGCGCTCAAGCATGTCAGAAACAGGCGCGAGCGCCGCGACCGCGCGATGGAATATCTGAAAATGGTCCACCTCATGCGGTTCGCGAGCGCCCATCCGCACGAGCTTTCGGGAGGCATGCGCCAGCGAGTCGCCATCGCCCGCGCTCTTGCCATGGACCCGGATGTGCTCCTGATGGACGAGCCTTTCGCCGCGCTCGACGCGCAGACTCGCGACATACTTATCGGAGAGGTGCAGCGCATATGGCTGGAAACCCGCAAGACGGTGGTCTTCGTGACCCACAACGTGCTCGAAGCGGTGACGCTGGGAGATCGCGTCTTCAGCATGGGAACCCGCCCCGGCCGGATAAAGCAGGAGATTCTGGTCCAGCTTTCGCGGCCCCGAGAGCTGGAATCGCCCGAGACGGCCCGCATGGCGCAGCGAATCCTCGCCGACCTGCGGGACGAGATTAGTAAGATTGTGCAGGAGGAGAGCGACCTTGCGGACCAGGATAAAGAGCGCGGTCGAGCGGGCGGCCCCGCTTCTGTTTCTCATAGCGGCGCTGGCGTTATGGGAGACGGGATTTAGGCGCGAGTGGTGGAACAGCTATCTATTCCCGGGCCCGTCCGAGGTATGGAAATCACTCGTCCAGGGCATGCGGGACGGTTCCCTTCCAATCGCCATCAAGATCAGCCTGATGCGGCTATGTATCGCTTTCGGAGTAGCGGTGATTCTGGGCACGGCTCTCGGCCTCCTGAACGGGACGATTCCCCTGTTCCGTAGAACCGTCGGGGCGCTCGCGCTTGGACTGCAAACGCTTCCCTCGATTTGCTGGCTGCCGCTCGCCATCGTGTGGTTCGGCCTCAGCGAGCGCGCGATACTCTTTGTTACGCTCATGGGCGCTCTGCTTGCCATTACGATTGCGGTGAGCGACGGAATCCTGAACATTCCCCCGCTCTACCTGCGCGCCGCGCGGATGATGGGCGCGCGAGGTTTTCGCCTCTATCGCGAGGTGATGCTTCCCGCCGCCTTTCCCGCCGTGATCAGCGGAGCAAAGCAGGGTTGGGCGTTTGCCTGGCGCTCCCTCATGGCCGGCGAGCTGATAGGCGTATCGAAGGGCGCTCTGGGCCTCGGCCAGCAGCTCAATGTTGGCCGCGACCTGAACGACATGAGCCTCGTTCTCGCCGTAATGACCCTGCTAATCCTGATCGGGGTAATCGCCGACCGCCTGATCTTCACGCGTCTCGAAAATAGCGTTCGTCGCAGATGGGGCCTCGCCGGCGCTTAAGAGGCGGCATGGAAGGCCGGAAAGTCATAGAGAAAAATAGCCATTATGAAAGTAATGAACAGCATGGGGAAAATCCCCATCACGTTCATTATGTTCATAATGGCTGATCTGCCGTTCGGACTTTCGGTCTCTATTTGTCGAAGTTTGAATCGAACGCGAAGTCGGACGACTTGAAATCGATGCGCTTTGTAAACGCGCACGCCTCGGCCGCGCCGTGCTCACGGTCCATGCCGCTGTCTTCCCACTCGATAGAGAGAGGCCCCTGATAATTTGTGTAGTTCAGAGCGCGGATTATCTCCTCGAAGTTGATGGAGCCGTGCCCAAGCGAGCGGAAGTCCCAGAATCGCTCGGGGTCGCCAAACGCCGTATGCCCGCCAAACACACCGATTCTCTTGGGGGTGCTGGACCAGTAAACATCCTTCATGTGCACGTGATAGATGCGGTCGCCAAACTCGTAAAGGAACCGCACGTAGTCCACACCCTGATATCCCAGGTGGCTCGGATCGTAGTTGAATCCGAACTCGGGCCGGTTGCCTAGCGTCTCCAGAGCCCGCTTGGCGGTCACTATGTCGAAGGCGATCTCGGTCGGATGGACCTCCAGCGCGAACTTTACGCCCACCTCCTTGAACACGTCCAGGATCGGATTCCAGCGCTCAGCCAGCAGCTTGAATCCCTTCTCGATCTGGCCCGTGACCACCGGGGGGAACGAGTAGAGAAGATGCCAGATGGACGACCCGGTAAAGCCGTTCACCACGCCGACGCCGAGATTCTTCGCTGCTCGCGCCGTAAGCTTCATCTCTTCCGCCGAGCGCCGGTTTACGCCCGCCGGGTCCCCGTCTCCCCACACGTGCGGCGGAAGAATCTGCTGGTGTCGCGCGTCGATGTTGTCCAGAACTCCCTGCCCAACCAGGTGGTTGCTTATAGCATAAGTCTTCAGGCCATGCCGGGCCAGTATTTCATGCCTCGACCGGCAATAAATCTCCGCATTCGGTCCGGTTGCTTCTCGAACATCGAAGTGGTCGCCCCAGCAGGGCAGCTCCACTCCGTCGTATCCGAAGCTCTTTGCCTTCTCGCAGGCAACCTCGAACGGCAGATCGGCCCATTGGCCGGTAAATAGTGTGACGGGTCTAGCCATTAGAAACGTCCTCCTGAAACTCCAAAAGGTTGCGGCGTTGCGCATTTGCGTCCAAAAAGACGCGTCTCATACTTCTTCAATTCTATCGCCGAAACGGCCGGCTTTGTCCATGCAGTCACCCTGGCTATAGGGAAGGCAAGCGCTGCGTCATCCAAGCTATGTTCGCCACGCGCTTGCGGAGTCCTCTCGCGATCCCGAAATCCTTACGTAAATGCACGCGTGCGCGGAGCATGTACGGAGAATAACTCACACCCGATACAAGGCTAATCATCTGAAATGCCCGCGGTCTCGCCGGCGGCGTCTGTTTCGCCCCGCGCCTCTTGAAGCCACCTTAAGAACGTCTCCACAAGCTCCTTGTCCGTCTCGCCGTTCACCCAGGCTTCATCGAGAGGTTTTTGGACACTTTGACCTGTGTCTGGAACGGTGAATCGGAGCACGAGGGGCATGCCCGCTTGGCCCTCTTCGATCACGGCCTTATCAAATACCCTCCACAGTGGATTGTTCTTGGCTCGGAGGACCGCTCCGGCGTCAAACTTCGCATCGATTAACCGCTTTATCAAGTCGTGCATGCAGATGCTCCCCCGTAACCGCCGAAGTTCAACCGTCACCTTGCCCGGCCTCTCAGTATACTCACCGGCGTTGAGCGAGTCAAACGGCGCACACGTAAACACGAAAACACGCATTTGAGTGCATGCTTCTGCCACAAATCTTTCAATTCGGGGCTAAAATATCTCCAGCCGTCGCGACACTTTTCCCCCATAACTCTACGTCACACAGGATAGGAGCGCCGCTTTGCCGCCGCGCAGCGACACGTACCACGAAACCAGGCTGGTCGAGAGATTCCGGCAGGGAGACGCGAACGCGCTCTCTACACTCTTCGAAATGTACGTAGACCGCGTGTTTGGCTACGCGCGGCACATACTCGGCAGCCGCGAAGACGCCGAAGAGGTTGTGGGCGAGGCCTTCCTGAGAGCGTTTCGACGGGCTGCTGACTATCGGGGCGACGCGCCGTTCCATGGCTGGCTTTTTGGAATTACGCGGAACCTATGCTGGGACCGGCTGAGGCAGCCACGCCTGCTCACGCTGCCAGTAGATGTCGCCGAGGTTGTCGAGAATGACGAGCCCGCGCGGGCCGCTCTTCAGGCAGATGTGCGGCGAGCATTGGCCGCGCTGCCGGAAGACCAGCGGGACGTTCTGGTTCTCTGCGATATTGAAGGCTGGGACGCGAGCGAGGTGTCCAATATCCTGGGGCGCAGTCTAGCCGCGACGAAGTCCCTGCTCTACCGCGCCCGCCGCGCGCTTCGCCACGGCCTGACCGAATCATGGAAAGAGGAGGAACAGGCGTGAGACGCAAGGCGTGAATAAATTCGATTCACGCCTTGCGCCCCGCGCCTCACAAAATATGCGCTGCAACAAGATAACCGAGCTTCTGGACCTCTACATAGACTGCGAGCTGGCGGAAGAGACTCGCGCCCGCGTCGACCGCCACCTGCTCCGCTGCTCCGAATGCGCCTTCGAGGTGCGCTCCCTTGAGCAGACGCGGGCGCTGCTTCGCGACGCCTTCCCGAGCGCCGAATCTTCTCCCGCATTTCGCGAAAAGATGGCCGCGCGGCTGCTCGAGGAGTTCGCCGATCAACTCCGCCCCGAACCCATTCGGTCCGAAGGACAGTGGTCGCTCCCATTTTTACGAGAGAATGCCTAGCGATATGCGATTCTCGACAACGCCGGTAAACCGAATTACGCGCCTGTTCGCCGGCGTGATTGTGCTGGCAATGAGCCTCGGGCTGGCCGCCCAGCCTGTCCTCATCGTTCGAATCGCGGGAATCGCTCTCTTCGTCCTCGCCCTCTCCGCGGTCTGTGCCGGCCTCTATCAGATGGTGGGCGCCTTTCTCCGCCGGCAAAACGATCCCTACGACCTCTCCAAGCTGTGGGAAGCTCCTCTCCCCGACGAATCCCCCCGCTCCGAACATCATGAGCCTTTGGCGAAACCGCTCGATGCAGAATCGTTTGATGCGAAGCCGCTTGATGCAAAACCACTTGATACAGAACCGCTTGATGACGACCTCCTCTACTGCCATCGCTGCGGAGCCTCCATGAGCCGCCGATTCGCCGTCTGCCCCGACTGCGGCCACCGCCTCGGTTATTGATTGCCTGAATGCAACGCCACAACGAGGGCATTTCCCGATTGGCCAGCACCCATCACCGCATACGAATACGGCGTGTTGCAGTGATGGCTTATCCACTAGCAGCCGTCGCGGCCGGAGCGGCGCTATGGACGCTGAGCCGGCCGGTGCCAACCTCCGCCGCTTGGAAACAACACGTATTCATTGTGGGACAGATTCAGCGAATTGATTTTACCGACGGGCAGACAATCGAGGTTTCAGGAGCCGCTGGAGGCGGAACCTGGCGGCCCAATACGAACGAGATTGCACAGTGGTCTAAAACAACGCCTGGTCAGTGGTCGATGAAGGCGATCTGCCTGCGCCTGGGTTTGCGGGCGTCTGCTGGTCCTGACCGCCGGTGTGTCGACGTTTACAATGATCGCACGTCAACTCACATAGCACGCCTAAAGCTCGATGCCCCCGCTACATGCCTTGCCTTCTCGCCTGACGGCAGAATTCTTGCAGCGGGAACGGAAGACCGGGGTGGCGTAGCCGTTTGGCTCGGTCCCTCATGGAAGGAGCGCGACCGGCTGCCGCCATACGGCTCAGATTGGTTGTTTACGGCTTCCTCTTGGGCATTGGCATTCTCCCCAAATGGTAAGCTTCTTGCTATCGGAAGTCTATATGGGTCCGTTGAATTGTGGAATACCGAGGCCTGGACGAGATACCGTGTGTTGAAAGGCGCTGCAGGGAACATCGGCGCCGTGGCCTTTTCGCCTGACGGGGAAATGGTGGCAGCCGCTGCCGGCGGCACCGCAGTGATTTGGCAAGTGGGAAAGAATTGATTCGTCCCGATCCCAAGGCTAAGTGGCGGTGTTACCCGTCTGAGTACCCTGCACTCTTCAACGGGTTTCCATCAGTATAGGTAGCCGAATCCGCTCCGTTCCGAAAAATCCTGACTATTTTCACCGATTCATGTGTAAAACACCCGTTCTGAACGGCTTAAAGTTAGACGAGTCTTTTTTCTGCCCCACTTCTGACGCCACGGCCAGACGTCAGAAACGGGGCCGGAACCGTTTCGCCACGGCCAGGCGGCACGCATTTCAATTCACCTTTGTGTCTCTCTGTCTCAAGCGTAGCGGGTAGTCAATCCCAACACCACGCCTGCATCTTGGAATCGCGCAGCCGTTGAGGAAGTTTAGGACGCATCTTACTCCGCACGAATCGGAGCGAATCCCACATGGTTTCCAATCCAACTCGGTTCACGAGAAACCATTTAGCCGACAATGCCGGCGAAGGCCGGCAAATGGCGCACAGGGCCCGCCAGGCATAGGGTTTAGCCTATGTCCCTCTCCCGGTCCGCTCGAATATTTGAGGCGGCCACCCAACGGACGTTATTGAACACGGAGCCGCGCCGGGAATCGCCGTCCTGCCTGCGCGGAGTGGACGTTATGAACATGGGACGGCTGCGCGATTCACAACCGCGAAGCCCAAATAGGCTTCGTTTCGTAAAAAAGCATAAAACGCGCTGTCCGAACCCGTTCCACGCCCGGATTCCGACTCGCCGCGTTCGTCGTGAAAATACTAAAAATATTTCCGCACGCCCGCGACACTTTTTGCATGCATCCACGCGTCCTGCTTTATGTAAATAGGTAATTCAAACTTTGACGGAGGAGCCACATGGAAGCAACCCTAGTCGATACCCGAACCAGCCTGAAAGCCATCTGCGAGCGCAAGGACCT
>JBBROJ010000155.1:0-11504 GCA_038229495.1 Chthonomonadales bacterium | reverse complement strand
GTTCGACGGCCCGCGCCAACAAGCGCGGGCCGAAGGTGTAAACAGGTCTTTCTTGTACGCCTACCACTTTGACTTCTCCGCCGATTCCGGTAACGGGTGGCGCGCAAGATAGTCCTCGTAGGTGCCCAGGAAGTTGATCAGCCCCTCCGGCGTGAAGGACACGATACGGGTCGACACGTCGGAAATGAGGTAGCGGTCGTGGGAGACGAGGAGCACGGTTCCCTCGAACTGTGACAGACCACCGAGCGTCGGCTAAGGCCGAGGAGGAAACGTTCCGCTGTCATTGGATTGCAGCTACAAATTCATTAACAGCCAGGTTTGCCGCTCGTATCAAGCTGCGTAATGTTCCGCGGGCAACCTCGCGGTGATTCGGTACCGATAAAGACGCAATCTCTCCCTGCTTGGTGAGAACAATGTGGCTGCTATTCTGTCGAGCTACGTGCCAGCCGAAGGACTCAAATACGCTCACCACTTCTCGCCCGCTCAAGACGGGAAGCGCAGCCACTAAGCAACGACCTGTACTTGACGAGTCTCGATTGTCAGCGGTAAACCTTGCTCGGCACGTACTTGCAGGCAGACCGAAATGGCGTCCGCAATATTCACCACCGATTCCTCTTTTGTTTTACCTTGACTGACACAGCCGGGGATCGAGGGACATTCCGCGATCCACATTCCGTCCTCGTCCCTGTCAATCGTAACCTGGAAAGTCATGGGATTCCTCCACATCGCGATGTTCTGGTTATACCACATTCCCTCGGCCCGACGTAGCGTCCACCCGTTCCGGTCTACCACTTTGACTTCTTTGCCGATTCCGGTAAGGGGTGGCGCGCAAGATAGTCTTCGTACGTGCCCAGGAAGTTGATCAGCCCCTCCGGCGTGAAGGACACGATTCGGGTCGCCACGTCGGAAATGAGGTCGCGGTCGTGGGAGACGAGGAGCACGGTTCCCTCGAACTGGGACAGCCCCTCTCCCAGCGCGTTGACCGATTCAAGGTCCAGGTGGTTGGTCGGCTCGTCGAACACCAGCACCGGGTCCTTGCTCAGCATCAGCTTGGCGAGGAGCAGGCGCGCGGTCTCGCCCCCGGAGAGCGCGTACGTCGGCTTCAGGGCGTCGTCCCCGCTGAAGAGCATTCGTCCCAGCACGCCGCGCACAACTTGCGGGTCGTCGGTGGGGTTGAACTTCGACACCCACTCCAGCGAAGTAATCCCCTTGGTAATCTCGTCGCCGGAATCCTGCGGGTAGTAGCCCCAGGACATCCCGTGTCCCCACTTCACGCTGCCAGCATCCGGCTCCAACTCGCCAATGAGACACCGGATAAGAGTCGTCTTGCCCACGCCGTTCCCGCCGATGATGGCAACCTTGTCGCCTCGTTGAATCTCCAGGTTGACGTTCTTCAGAATCTGGCTGCCGCCATAGGATTTGGTCAATCCCTTGACCGTAACGACCTCTCGCCCTGAGGCTTTGTTTTGCTCAAATCGAATGTATGGACGCTGAATGTTGGAGCGTTTCAGCTCGGTCGGGGCGAGGCGATCCATCTCTTTGCGGCGTGACTGCACCTGGCTGGATCGCTGGCCGGCCGCGAACCGCGACACGAACTCCTGGAGCTGTGCGATCTTCTTTGCCTTGTCGCGGTTTTCGGCTTCCACGCTGCTTCGAGACTGAATTTTCTGCACGATCATGTCATCGTAGTTGCCGGGATAATTGATGATCGTGTCGTAATCAATGTCCGCGATATGGGTGCAGACCGCGTTCAGGAAGTGCCGGTCGTGCGAAATCACGAGCATCGTGCCCTTGTATTCCTGTAGGAAACTCTCCAGCCAATGGATAGATTCGAGGTCCATATGGTTGGTCGGTTCGTCCAGCAGGAGAGCGTCCGGCTCGCCGAAGACCGCCTGTGCGAGGAGCACGCGGAACTTCATGTCCGTCGGCAGTGTCTTCATGAGATCGGTATGCCGTTCCTCAGGCAGGCCGATGCCGCGCAGAATCTCAGCGGCCTCAATCTCAGCCATGTAACCGTTCTCATCTGCGATGGCCGTCTCCAGCTCGCCCAGCTGCTCCAGCACCTTCTCGGAATAGTCGCCCGTCTCGCAAAGCGAGTTCCGCTCCTTCAGCGCCTCCCACAAAATGCCGTTGCCCATGATAACGGTATCGAGAATCCGCTCTTCGTCGAAGGCGAACTGATCCTGCCGGAGTACGCCCATGCGGCGAGGCTTGTTGACTATGCCGCGATTCGTGGGCTCCACCTCGCCCGTGATTATTTTCATGAAAGTGGTTTTGCCCGCGCCGTTCGGGCCGGTGAGGCCGTAGCGGTTTCCGGGCGAGAATTTCACGGAGACGTTATCGAACAACGTCTTTGTTCCATACGATTTTGAAAGCTCTTGTACGATAATCATGGCAGGTTCGGGTTCCTCGTGTCTGGACTGTGGTTGCCGGCCAGACTCAAAAATTAGGGCGCGCAAATGCTGGCGCGCGCCATTGTCCCCTCTATTATACCAGCGTTCGCGGGGCCTCAGCCCATCTCATACTGGAATTTGCAGGCCGCTTCGATTAGAGTGAGTTGAAAAACAGCCCCCGACCCCCAATTCTGGGGTAGACAGAGGGGTCAGCCTGGCCATGCCGGCGTGGGCTCCCCCAGGATTGGGGGTTGGGGGGTTGGCCTCAGCCCATCTCATACTGGAATATGCGGGCCGCTTCCCTTGCGGCAACCTATTTCAGTCCATCCCCGCCGGTACATTCGTCGTGGACAGGCTATGGGCGTGCTTTGATTGGTGTTTAAGATGGCACTGGAGCCAGTAGCGGCGAATGACCACGCGGACCAGCGCGGCAAGCGGAGGCGCGAAAAACATTCCCAGCAGCCCGCCAAACTCCTGTCCAATTAGCAGTACCAGGATAATGACGACCGGGTGAAGATTCATTCGCTCCCCAATCAGCATCGGCATGACGAACTTGCTCTCTGCAAAGTGAAGAAATGTGAAGAATGCCAGCACTGCCAGCGCGGTGGGCATTCCCGCAGTGACCAGCGTCAGAATAATAATAGGAATGCCGCCGATGATGGGCCCGATAATTGGGATGGCGCGCGTGAATCCGGCGAGCAGGCCCAGCGTGAGCGCGAACGGGACATGAAAGCAAAAGAGGAAGAGTCCGACTACAACCCCTGCAAGCGCGCATAGGATCGACTGCCCCACGACGTAGCTATGCATTATCAGGTTGAACTCGTAGATCATGCGCATCACCTCGCGCCGCCAGCGCGATGGGAGCGACCCAACGAACTCATGTTTTAGCTTGCGGCTGTCGAGCGCGAAGTAGAATGCGAGCACGGGCAGCAGCACGATCTCGACAATCTGGTGCGCGACCCCGCCCACCTTTTCGCCCACGCTGCTCGCGATTTCCGTGGCTCGGTGCTGCAAGTTGTCATTGCTTCCGCCCTGCTTGAACGTCTTCTCGATACGCTCGCGCCACTCGGGCTTCAGCGTTCGCGTATACCAGTCCCGCGCGTCGGCGGAATACTTGTCGAATCGCGGCTTATAGACTGTCTCCCAGTTCGTGGAGACCTCTTTGACCTGCGAGACGAAGGGGCTGACCATGAACTTGGCGGAGAAATATGCGCCGACAAAGAGGAGAACAAGCATGTAGAGGGTCGTTATGGTCCTGCGAACGTGAATCGGCTTGCCGCGCGGTACGCCGATGTTCTTGCGCGCCATCCAATTGGCGATGGGCCGCATAATATAGGCGAGTATGACCCCGATTACGACATAGATGATGACAATGCGAAGCCGGTCGAGGGAATATATCAACCCTGCTATGGCCAGCACGTAGAGCACGATACGCCAGATCAGCCACAATATCGCGCGCATCCACTCGTGGGGCGTGCTCTTACCCTCGGAATTCATGCAGTATCGCCCTCAAGGACCTCTCTAATGCGCACGGCGGCGTGCCCGTCGCCATACGGATTCATGGACCGGGCCATTCGGCCGCGAGCCTCCGTGTCTGATAGCAGTACTCGCGCCTCGGTCACAATGGTTTCAGCATTTGTTCCTACGAGTTTCGCCACGCCCGCCTCAACTCCTTCTGGCCGCTCGGTTGTTTTTCGCAGCACGAGCACGGGAACGCCCAGGCTCGGCGCCTCCTCCTGGACGCCGCCCGAATCGGTGAGGATGAGCGTGCTCCGCTGTTGCAGCTTTACGAACGGAACGTAGTCCGGCGGCTCGATGAGGTGGATGCGCGGCCTGCCATCAAGAATCGGGCGCGCAATCTCGCGCACAGCCGGATTCTTGTGGATGGCGTAGACGAACTCGCAGTCCTCGATCTCTTCGGCCAGTCGCGCCACGGCGCGGCAGATGTCCGCTAGCGGCTCGCCCATATTCTCTCGCCGGTGGGCCGTGATCAGCACCAGCCGCCGGTCCGATTCGACAATCGCGCGGAGCTCCGCGTCCTCGAAGATATAGTCGCGGTCTGCGATGCTCAGGAGCGCGTCGATTCCGGTATTGCCGGTTACCCAGATTCGGCCGGCGGGAATATTTTCGCGCTCCAGGTTCGCCTGCGCCTGCGGGGTCGGCGCAAAGTGGTAGGCGGCAATCGCTCCCGTAAGCCGCCGGTTCATCTCCTCCGGGAATGGGTCGTAAGGGTTCTCGGTTCGCAGACCAGCCTCGACGTGCCCGAAGGGAACCTTGTGGTAGAAGGCGGCCAGCGATGCTACGAAGGTGGTCGTCGTGTCGCCTTGCGCCAGGACCACGTCCGGCTGCACCTGAGCCAGTGCCGTGTCGAGGCCGTTGAGCGCACGGGTCGTAATCTGCGCCAACGACTGGCCGTGCTGCATGATGGCGAGATCGCGATGCGGCGATAGCTCGAACACGCGCAGCACTTGATCCAGCTGCTCCCGATGCTGCCCCGTAACGATAATTCGCGTGTCGAATCGCTCCGGGAATCGCTGCAGCTCCTTCACGACAGGGGCCATTTTGACGGCATCGGGCCTTGTGCCGAAAACGCAGACAACCTTCAATGGCAAAATTAAACTCCAAAAGGCGGATTAGACCACGGCGTGCACTGCGAACACGGCGAATAACGAAAGCAGTATTGTCCACTTGTGCGTTGACGTTCGCGCCGTTCGCAGTGGTTCCATAGTTCTAAACCATGGCGAACACGGCGAAAGGCGCGAACGTCAACGCTGAAATAACGCTTCAAATTCGCGTGTAGAACTCGGCAATTGGATAGTGCAGTTACTTTTGTCTTTCGCCGTGTCCGCCGTGCTCGCCGTGGTTCCATAGCTCCTATTGATGGGAAACTTTGAGAATGGCGAGGGCGGCGACGCATAGAATGGCGGTGCAGCCGTAGATTACCCAGACCGCCTGCTGCTTCGACAGGCCCCGGTCGAGAAGGCGATGGTGGAGATGCCGCCGGTCGGCGACGGTGAGGGGGGCGCGGCTGTGGGCGCGCTTTACCAGCACGATGAAGTAGTCGAAAATAGGCACGCCGAGCACGAGCAAGGGCACGAGCACCGAAAAGGCCGCCGCTATTTTGTAGGTCCCCAGGATGGAGAGCGCCGCCAGCGTAAGGCCGAGAAACTGCGCGCCGACCGTACTCATGAATATCTTCGCGGGGTTATAGTTGTGCCGGAGAAATCCTATACACGCACCGACAATCGCGGCGGAGAGCAGCGCCAGCGTCGGGCCGTCGGGCTGACGTGACACGGCGGCAAGCAGCGCCAGTGTTGCCGCCGAGATTGCGCAGACTCCCGCCGCAAGCCCGTCCAGGCCGTCGATGGCATCCACGGTCTTGGTCACCAGAAAGACCCAGAAGAGCGTGGAGGCAATGCTGATCGGGAGCGATAACTCGATCCACGCTCTCGGGTTGTAGGCCGCGCCCGGCCTCTGGATGATAAACGGATTGGTCAGCCCCTCGATTCGCACGCCGAATGCAATCAGGATGAGCCCGGCAGCAAGGATGAAGACGATCTGCCATTTGGCGCTCAGGTCTTTGAGATCGTCGATCATGCCGAGCAGGCCGATAAATGTTCCAGCAATCAGGATGCCCGCAATATGCCAGTTCCAACCGAACTTGCCGGCCGTCTGCACGTGGCGAATCGATACCGTCAGCGCGACCGCCGCGATCACACCAAGATAGATCGCGATTCCACCCCATCGGGGCGTTGGTGATTCGTGGACATCGCGCTCTCGTGGCACTGCCATCGCGCCGCACTGTTGCGCCAGCCGGACCACGCTCGGCGTCACCGCCCACGTTACCCCCATCGCCGCCAAAAACGCCGCGAAAAGCAGAATCACGCGTAAGCTCCCAACGACCCAACGACCAAGGGTTCCCACGACCGCCACTGGTCTGAGGAAGTGGGACGACCCAACGACCCGGTCATAGCAGCTTCTCCCCCATCCCGCTCATCTCGGGACGCAGGCGAATAATTTCCATGCCCGATTCGCGGAATAGCTCCATAGCAAAGTCGTCTGGGTAGTCGCCGTCGAATACGATCTTAGAAATACCGGCGTTGATGAGCATCTTCGCGCAGGCATTGCACGGCTGGCAGGTCACGTACATGCTCGCGCCGCGCGTCGATACGCCGTTGAGCGCTGCCTGAAGAATCGCGTTCTGCTCCGCGTGAACGGTGCGGATGCAGTGTCCGTGCATCAGGCAGCCCGCCGGCCACTCCGCTTTCGGGTCTCGGCAGTGCTCCAGGCCGCGCGGCGCGCCGTTGTAACCGGTCGTCAGGATACGCCGATCCAGCACCGCCACCGCACCGACAGACCGGCGCTCGCACGTGGCCCTGGTCGCCACGTCACGCGCAATCGTCATAAAATACTCATCCCAGCTCGGCCGATTCACCGAATGTATACTCCCCGCCCCTGAACACCTGAACACCTGAATACCCGTTATGTCAAGGCGGCCGCGCAGGGCCGCCCCGACAACGACCCAACGACCTCACGATCCAACGAACGTCGTTCTCTTACCGCCTGCTCTTCACGTTCGCATCCAGCCAGTCGATAATCTTCGTGATTACCCTGGGGAACTCCGTGAACGAGGGGACGTGCCCCCCCTTATACATGAATACCTCTTTCGGCTGGGAAGCGGCGTCCTGAAGGGCTTTGCCCGACACCACCGGCACGGTCGTATCATGGTCTCCGTTGATGAACAGGACCGGGCGGGGGGCTATCCGCGCGACCCAGCGAACGGGGTCCACGGGATCGAGGGCATCAATGCCGACTGCGGCAAGATCGGGAGCCAGTTGGCGTGCGCGCTCCGCGTTTGGCAGCTTTGTGTTGGCGAACATCAGCCGCCAATCTCCGCCCGCAAGCGCCAGTACCGGGGCCTGAATGCGGCTGTCCACCGCCGATACGAGCGTCCCGACGATTCCGCCCATGCTGAATCCCGCGTAGCCAATTCGGTGGGGGTCGATCTCTTTTCGGGTTTCGAGATAGTCGATTCCCCGGCGGAGGTCGATAGTCGTCTGTACCAGCATGTCGCGTGTACTGTAGACGGAAAGGCCGAACAGGTCCACGGGGACTTTCGGCTTGCGATCTCCGTGATACTGGGCGTCAATGGAGAAGACGGCATAACCCGCCCGGATGAACGCGGGCCAGAGAATGCTGAGCGCGGTCTTGTTCTGCCTGAGGCCGTGCATCATTATCAGGCAGGGCAGCTTCTCGCCCTCCTTGACCGTGGCAGGCAGCGCGAGAAGGGCCGGAACCTGTTGATTGTTCGCGCTGTAGTAGCTGACCTTTATAACCTTGTAGCCCTGTCCATCGGTCCCAGGCTGCTCGTCCGCCATCAATGGCAGGTTCTTATCATAACCGAATAGGGCCGGCGACGGCGCATTCGCGCTCTGGGCAAGGAGTGGTAAGGCGGAGAACTGGAGCAGCAGCCCGAAGACAAGGGGCGCGGTATTGCGGGACGTGTATCTCACTGCGATAGATATCCTAAGGAATCAGGGAATCAGCTTCCAAGCACGGAGAACGTCCATCAGTGGCGGGAGCGGCTTCTGCGAGAGCCAATCGACCTTGAGCCACAACCCTGCAAGCATAGCGCTCCGATAGATGCCCTCGTCGCCGATCTGCTGGAGGTGATACCGACCGTCCTCTCCCAACAGGAAGAAATCGAAGCGGTGCGTCTCAGGGTCGAGAATCCAGTATTCAAGCACGCCGCCCTGTTCGTACTCAGCAAACTTTTCGACGCGATCGCGGCTCGGATCGTCCGGGCCGACTATCTCGATTACGAGGTCTGCCGGACCGTCGAGGTGATTCTTCTGAATCCGATCCCGGTGATCGTTCGCCACGAACAGGATGTCGGGATTGCGGCCGGATAGCTTATGCCCGGCCTTGAGCTTCATGTTAAAAGGCTCAATAAAGACAATCCCCAAAGAGCAGGCTTCGATGTAAAACCGGATGAGCGAAACTAAATAAGTCTCCAGGTCAGAATGCTCTCTCGATACGGTCCCCATGTATTCAATCTCCCCATCCACCCATTCGACGCGCAGCTCTTCGAAGTCCGTGTTGAGAAACTCTTCGTAGCTCATTCGGGCCGGCGGGGCTGCTCTCATTGCCTGTGTCATTGGGGAGGCCTCCTGTCAAAGGGTGTGCTAGACAACGCCGTTTACCATGGGGAACCGGGACGTCAACTCACTCGCGTCGCGCTTCACGGATTCCAGCACGGATTCGTCCTGAATGTGGGTGAGCGCCCTGTGAAGAAGCTCCGCTACACGGTCCATTTCCGCCTCGCGGAAACCGCGCGTGGTAACTGCGGGCGAGCCGAGGCGCAGGCCACTGGTGACCCACGGCTTCTCGGTATCGTAGGGAATGGCGTTCTTGTTGGTGGTGATGTTGACCGTGTCGAGCTTCGTCTGCGCCGTTCGCCCGGTCAACCCTTGTGGGCGGAGATCGACCAGCATGAGGTGGTTGTCGGTGCCGCCCGAAACGAGCTTGAATCCGCGAGCCGTAAGGCCGTCCGCCAGCGCTTTGGCGTTCCGCCGAATCTGCGCTTGATACTCCCGGAATCCCGGTCCAAGCGCCTCTTTCAGCGCAACGGCTTTCGCGGCTATGACGTGCATGAGCGGGCCGCCCTGCGTGCCGGGAAAGACCGCCGAATCGATATCCTTCGCGAACTGCGTGTCGCACATAATCAGGCCGCCACGCGGGCCGCGAAGTGTCTTATGGGTTGTGGTGGTCACGATCTGCGCATGGCCGACCGGTGACGGGTGCTCGCCGGTCGCGACGAGGCCCGCGATATGCGCGATGTCCGCCATGAGTATCGCGCCAACCTCGTCCGCGATGGCGCGGAGCCGCGGAAAGTCGATTTCGCGGGGGTAGGCGGACGCGCCGGAGGTGATGAGTTTGGGCTTGACCTCGCGTGCGATACGTGCGCACTCGTCGTAGTCGATTCGCCCTGTCTCGGGGTCGACGCCGTAAAAGTGGACGTCGTAGAACTTACCGGAGAAGTTGACGGGGCTGCCGTGGGTAAGGTGCCCGCCCTGATCCAGCCGCATGCCGACAATCGTATCTCCCGGCTTGAGCAGAGCCGTGAAGACCGCAATGTTCGCCGACGCGCCGCTATGCGGCTGCACGTTCGCATGCTCTACGCCAAACAGCTGCTTCGTCCGCTCGATTGCCAGCGATTCCACGACATCCACGTTCTCGCAGCCGCCGTAATATCTCTTGCCAGGATAGCCCTCCGCGTACTTGTTGGTCAGCACGGACCCCATCGCTTCTAGCACGGCGCGCGAAACGACATTCTCGCTGGCGATAAGCTCGATATGACTGTCCAGACGGTCCGCTTCATGCGTGATTGCAGCGGCTATCTCGGGGTCGACGTCGGCAAGCGACGCGGTGCGCGGCGCGGCGAGTTCGCGTTCAAGCAGGCTCACGGTCATCTCCTATCGAGGCGGTTAGAGGTTTTTGATCGTTTGTGGTTGATCCGCCATCGCCTTGTCGATGCTTTCGCGGGCCGATGGCGATTACTATTCAATTGTACTCGATTCATCGCCGGGTTGCAACGCGGAAACGAACGGCGCGGCGGACAGGATAGAGAGCCTGCCCGCCGCGTGTTTCTGAAATAATCGTGCCATTCTGTTTGCTCGAGGTGTGTGAATCACGGCTTCGGAACAGGCTTTAGATTCGGCTTCATCGCAGGTTTAGCCGTTCTCGTAGAGGACCGTCGCGCAGAGCCTTTTTTCGACTGTATCGTGACTCTGCTAACTTCTAATTCGTTCTCGGCGCTGTGGGTGAGATGAACGGAGACCGGCAGGCCGGGCCGCAGCGTGGTAAGCGGCACATCTTTGGAGAACATCCGCACCACGCAATCGGGGGCCAGCGTGAGGTCTCTGTCTTCACCGGCAACCGTGTGAAGCAGGATTGTTCTCTTCTCCGTATTGACCAGCTTTAGCGAGCCGGATAGGGTCGCCTTCGAGCGCTCTTTCAGCATGGCCGCACCCTCAGGTGCATCCGAGACCGCCATCGCCATGATGTTACCGCCGGGCAGGAGGCGCGGCACGACATATAGATGATCGCCCGCCTTGAAATCGGCGGCTGTCGCGGACTTTCCATTCTTTTGCCAGGCGGTCTTTTCCGTTATACGATACTGCGTTTCGGCCTTGTCGGACCCTTCGGTCACCTTCAACTCTTCGTCTGTCGCCTCCGCGAGTGTCACCATCGTCGTCTCATGGCGCAAACGGTTCAGCCACTCCCAGCTCGTCTTGTCCGCAAGGTCGTAGAGACTAGCGGGTCCGGCGCTGCTCTTGCGGAATCGCACGACAGCCAATTCGCCCGCATGGAACGCCGTGGCCTCCACAACTCTTTTCTCTTTGAGCACGTGAGTCTTGTCCGTGATGTGATAGGTGACGTCGGCACCCGACTTGATCTTGAGCACGAGAGTGCCCGCTCCCGAATCTATGCTCACAATCGTCCCCGTCTGTACGTTAGCCGCCCGGGAAGCTGGCTTGCGATTCAACTGAGGTTCCGAATACGCGGATGGGCCTATCGATGAAGCAAATAGGGTGAATATAAGCGGAGCGACAAATAGAGAGACTACCGTACGGATTCGCATAGTTCCGATCCTCCTGAAGATACTGCGGGTTTGGATACTTCAAGTGCCGGTACTGCCAATGCCCTGGACGACCGGGCAGTTTATTATCGCATAGACGGAGCTCGTTGTAAAGATCGCTCATTAGGCCGTGCCGGCAGCCTCGCCTTCAATTGCTTAAGTCCCATGTTAGTATTGAGCGTGTTTAGGTCAGACAACAAAACAGGGACCGGTTGCTTTTAACAGATGGTTGAGTTAGAATAGGGACGCATGCGGTACGTCGCCGTTTCATCTAAACAGTCTCCGGAAAACAGCCGGGTGCGACTTCCTTTCTCTCACTAACGCTTTAGAAGACAAGTATCATCTGATCTCGTACACCCGTGTGTCATCTGATCTCGTACACGGATATCACATCTATCTTCGGTCAGTGTGTACCATTCAGTACCCACGGGAGGTTGATGTGACATGAACAAAAAAAACTCTTGCCAATC
>JBBROJ010000154.1:0-11731 GCA_038229495.1 Chthonomonadales bacterium | reverse complement strand
CGTACAACCGCAACCTGATGCCGGGCACCACGTTCACTGCCAGCCTGTTCGCAGAGTGCATCAACGATGGCGTAGCTATCAACGCGGTTCCGGAGCCGAGCGCGTTCGCAATGATGGGAATGTCGCTCGTCGGTGGGAGCGTCTTCCTATTCCGTCGAAAAAAGCGGCGTTCATCTTAGAAAATGGTTCGCAACAAAACGACTGCAGCCTTCCAGATAACTCTGGAAGGCTGCTTCGTATGAGCGGGAAACGGGGATCGAACTCGCGACCTCTTCTTTGGAAACGGAGAAGCGCCGTTTTGCGCACAATGTTCAACGATCTACGCTCAAAACAAGAGGGGATCGCTGTCGCAAAATGCTCGACAGCTACACCGTTGCGGGATCCACGACAATAATGCCCGGAAACACGTCGAAGTGGCGAGTGTTAAAGGTGAGAATGTGCGTCAAGCTATAGACTTCCATCACGGCCACGAGCCGCGCATCGTGGGCGGTGAAACCCGTCACGCCCGAATTGGCTACGACCTCCTGCCAACTCTCGAACACCGCTGGCGCATCCGCCGCAAAGTGGAAGAAGCGGCGGAGGTGACGAATCTTCGTTTATGCGCGTTTGCTCGTCAGTCCGAGTCCGTTCTGTTCAGCCCCGCAATGGCGCCGCTGCGGGGGGACATCCTGCGCGCCATGAGGAAAGCGAAGAGCGCGGAGGCGACCCAGCCTGTCAGACTGGGGATCACCGCCCAGCGCTCATCTTCGCCCCCTAACCATAGGCACAACCCGGCAAGCAGACCGTGCATGGGAGGCCATGTGCGAAAGCTGTCGAGGTCTGGGAGCAGGTGCCCAAAATCATCTATCCGCACATCCGTCGCCAGACAGAGACCGGCGTAGAGATGCGAATTGCGATCATGAATGGCATGGTTCCAGAGCAGGCGATGCGAATTCAGAAATCGAACGTAAAGGAAGATCGCGCTTGTTACTGCCGCCGCAACCGCCAGCGCCGGACGATACATTGTTGCGAATCGATAATTTTGTGGCATTTGCTGTTTGGACTTCATTTCAACCGACACATCCGCTAAATCTCCGCACCATGCAATGACGAGGCAGTGACGTGGCAATGACGTGGCAGTGACGAGGCAGTGACGTGGCAGTAACGTGGCAGCGACGTGGCAGTGACGCAGCAGTGACGCAGCAGTGACGTGGCAGTGACGAACCGACAATGTTTCCGCTAATGTGCCGGCCGAAAGAGGAGATAGCTGGGGCTTGGGTAAACTCATTGCTAGAACAGGTGAAGCGAGGAGTGCAGCGATGGATGTCAGGTCTAGCTGGGAAGAGGTCTATAAGACGAATCGCTCCAACGAGGTGAGTTGGTACCAGGAGCATGCCAAACTATCTCTGCAGTTTATCGAGCACGCCGAAATTGGAACGCACGGCAGCATCATTGACGTGGGAGGAGGCGACTCGACGATGGTTGACGATCTGCTCGACAAGGGATTCGAGGACGTCTCGGTCCTAGATATCTCGAGCGCGGCGATTGCGACGGCTAGCAGCCGGCTTGCGTCAAGGGCCTCTCGCGTCAAATGGATCGTGGCGGACATTCTCACGGCAGTCTTACCTCCGGACCGTTACGATCTCTGGCACGACAGGGCGGTATTTCACTTCCTTACCAATGCTCGGGATCGAAGCAAGTATGTGGCGGCAGTCCGCCGCTCGGTTAAGCGCGGCGGGCACGTTATCGTCGCCACCTTCGGCCTCGGGGGACCGAATCGTTGCAGCGGCCTCGACGTGCGGTCTTACGATTCTCTTTCTCTACACGGCGTGTTCGGCAGTGAATTCGAGCTGCTGGAAAACGCAGAAGAGGTTCATGTCACGCCGTGGGGCTCAGAGCAGCAGTTTGTCTATTGCTATTGACGGAAGGTGTAGCGCCGCCGTGCGCGGTACTTTTCGGTACGTGGTGAAGTGGTTGTTTCGTCCACGGACCCCTAAAGAGAAAGGCTATTATGAGTTTTTACATGGATTTATTTAAGCGGAGGGCGCGCTTCTCTCGTTTGTATGTGTCGATCACGCTGCTCACTCTAACGCTGGGTCTGTTCGGCGCCGGCACGCAGGCTTCAGCCGGGGAAACAAGACCACCCACAACTGCCAACGCTTTAATCGACCATGCGGATAGATCGGCGCTGCAGCCTTTTACCTACAAGGACGTGGAGCTTACCGGCGGCCTAATGGCGGCGCAGGCGAAGGGAGCGAGGGAGTTTTACCTGGGGATTTCGGAAGACAGCCTTCTGCAAGGCTTTCGGCTCCGCGCAGGACTTCCCGCTCCGGGGAAAGCCATGGGAGGCTGGTATGACCCGGAGGGTTTCGCGGGAGCGCACCCCTTCGGGCAGTACGTTTCCGCGCTTGCCCGGATGTATGCCAACACGGGTGACACGCGTTACAAGGAAAAGGTGGCGCGACTGGTTCACGGCTTTCATGAGACGCTCGCGCCGGATGGGTTCTTCTATTCGTCCCAGAAAGTGTTCAAGGAGTGGCCTAACTACCTCTACGACAAGAATTGCATCGGCATGCGCGACGCCTTCACCCTCACCGGCAATAAGGAGGCGTTAACAGTATTAAGAAAAATGACGGATTGGGCGGACAAGAACCTGCCGCGCAGGCGCGACGAATGGTACACGCTGCCTGAGAACCTCTATGCCTGCTACGCTCTGACGAAAGACCCGCGCTATCTTCGGATGGCCAAAGAATATGACTACAGCAAAGAGTTTTACGATCCGTTCGCCCAGGGCATCAATGCCTTTACTCCCGAGCGGCACGCGTACAGTCACGTCAATACACTTGCCTCCGCTGGGAAGGCCTATGAAGTCACCGGTGACAACAAATACTTGACCGCTCTCAAGAACGCCTGGGAATTTCTGACGACCACGCAGATGTACGCTTCAGGAGGCTGGGGGCCGAACGAGCGATTTGTGCCGCCCGGACAGGGGAAGCTTGCCGCCTCCCTTGATACGGCTACCAATCACTTCGAGACGCCCTGCGGGTCCTACGCCAACGTCAACGTCGACCGCTATCTTCTTCGCTTTACCGGCGACCCGAAGTACGGCGATAACATGGAGCGGGTATTGTACAACGGAATGCTCGCTTCTCTCCCCATGCAGCCAGACGGCAAGACGTTCTACTACTCAAACTACAAGGACGGAGTAAAGAAGGCGTATTTCGGCTACGCCTGGCCGTGCTGCTCCGGCACGTACGCGCAGATAACTGCCGATTATCCGCTCGACATATACTTTCACGACGCGCAGGGCCTCTACGTAAATCTGTTCGTACCCTCGAAGGTTCGGTGGAATCAAGCCGGGCGGACGATTATGGTCGAGCAGTCAACCGGGTTTCCGGAGACGGACACGACCATGTTCACGGTTCACGCGGCCAGGCCCGCGGAGTTTGGCCTGAATGTGCGCGTGCCGGGCTGGTGCTCAGGTCCCGTCACACTGACGGTAAACGGAAAGATAGTTTCTACGGAAGCGCAACCGGGTAAATTTGCCCGCTTAAAGCGAATATGGAAAGAGGGCGATACGCTGCGAGCCCGCTTCCCCATGTCGCTGCGGCATGAGCCGATAGACCACGAAACGCCGAGCCGGCAAGCGCTCATGTACGGTCCGCTGCTGCTGGTGGCATTAAGCGACAAGCCGGTATTCCTGAAGGGCAGCATGTCCGGCATTCACATGACAAGGAAGAATTCCGCAACTGCGCTGCCGGACTTTCGCACACGAGACCGGACGATAACATTTCTTCCATTCTATAAAGTGCGAGGCGAAGGCTACACCACTTACCTTACGATCCAGACAATCCAGCCGGGTTCGTGAGGTACTGGCTCTCACTCAACTCGTTGGGCTTCGTTCCCCCATCTTCCCCCATCGGACTCATGCTGCCCTCCAGAAAAGGATTCTGGAGGGCAGTGAGACGTGTAGGTAAGTGCTGAAATTAAGCGTAAATTTATCGGAAAATGCGCTCCGAATTGTGAGAATTAAGCGGGAAACGAGGCTCGAACTCGCGACCTCTTCCTTGGCAAGGAAGCGCTCTACCACTGAGCTATTCCCGCGGGTTACTGTATGGGTATGGGCGAGAGGAGAGTTGAACTCCTACGCCTTTCGGCACTAGTTCCTAAGACTAGCGTGTCTGCCATTCCACCACTCGCCCGAATCGGAACGGCATGAGCGCCTGACCGTATCCGAAAGCATTCGAATTATAGCACCGCCGCCTGCCGGTGTCAATAGCCGGCGACCCATAAATTATGCGAAACGAGCATACGCACGAGAGAAACCGCTTGCCGCATGCCAAGTAGCACGCCGCAAGCGGTTTCCCCGATGGTTTCCTCGTTCAATATGGAATCAACGCAATCGGCGGCTATTTGTCGACCGCCTTTCGGACGGCGTCTTTGGACTTTCCCCACGCCTCCTGAACTTTGCCTTCCGCCTGCTTCGCCTTACCCGCGATGTCGTCCGACGGATCGTCCGTAAAGTCGCCCTTCGCGTCCTGAATCTTGCCTTCGGTCTCCTTTATTTTGCCCTTGATGCGATCGGAATCCATTGCTCTATCCCTTTCAGTTTTCGTGAGAGTAAGACGCCCATTAGCCGCCCGAGTTTGAAGTTGATGATCCTGAATCAGCGCCGGTCCGGTTGTCATTCGTGATTGTTCCTGCCGTACCCGATGCCGGCGTTGAAGAATCGGTTCCAGAGGTCGCCGGGGCCGGCGACGCCGGAGCGACATTGATATTAACGTTGGGCGCGGGCTGCGCCGACGGCGTCACGTTAACCACCGGAGGCGGCGTGTTGATTGTTATCGGCGACGGAGATGGCGCCACCGCGGGACCAGATGGCGCAACTATGACTGACGCAGGGCCGGAGGGAGCGGGAGCCGCGTTTACGATTACGTTCTCCGCCGGGTTTTGCGAGCGGTAATAGAGGTAGAGACCGCCCACGAGAATCGCCGCCAGCAGTACGCCAAGTGTCAGGTAAAACCCGAACGCGCTGTTGGTGGCGGCAAATCGTTCGTGTGCGAGCTCGTGTCTAAGAACGTGCCGATCCGTTGCTAATTCGTTTGCCGTCTGATGCGCCTGAGCCGCGGCAATATTGGCGTCAGTGGCCCGCGTTTCCGCAATGTCGCGATTTACGATCTCGTTTGCGGCTACGTTGACAGCAGCGTCTCGATCCAGTTCAGCGTCTATTCGGTTGACCTCCGCTCGCGCGACACGGTCCTCCGGGTGTAAGTTATCTGCCATTGTTTTCTCCTTTCGGAAGCTTGCCGGTTATCGTTCAAATGTTATCGTGAAGGCGATGCGAATACATTTGCTGTCGCAAAGCCGGGTTACCATGCTTGCCCTACGCGTACATTAGCGGCAGGCTCCCATTCGAGGCCAACGCTGTTGAGCGCCCGTGTGAAAAAGCGCCTACACAAGCCGCGGCGCGACCGCCGCCCAAGGTGTGGAACAGCATATCCACGCGGACTCACGTGTCCTCGACTCCCTGCACGATTTGCTGAACAACTTTCGAATCTTCCAGGGAAGACTCGAAACAGACATTGTTCCGGCGAAACTGGTAGAGGAGTGGCTGCAATAAATTCTCGCGCTCGATATTTGGGCCGATAAATACAAGCCTCACTCCCTCGTTGCCCAGCCATCGCGTGGCCGTAATCGCGAGAGGTGTTACCTGACCAGTGAAAAGAGCCACCTGGCCTTGGAGGTTCTCTTGTACTTTTCTACGCCTGCCGCCGCATTCGATTCGGAACACTAACTATTGCGCTCTCATATGCCGAGATACGCAGTCGAATCATGATCATGTAGGCAAGACGAAGCGAGCAGAGCATATGTTCCGATGTTTCGAGCGAGGCAAGCAGTCAAATTGTCGTAATGTATCGATTCGACGAGGTTCTGGTGCGTTGAGAAGGGTTCTTGTGAGGTGGGACGTCTTAACGGGTCCGCGTATATGGGACAGATTTTTCCGCAAGCGCCAGGACGGTCTCGAAATGGGGTGACTCCGCCGCGCGATCGACGACAGAGACATCGACATCTTGAAAGCCCGCCTGTTGTAACAGTACTATCAGCTCGACCTGGGAGAAGCCGAGCCAGACGTCGGCATACAGCTCGCGGGCGGCTTCCAGGTCGTGCTTGAGCAGGTCGAGAAGCACGATTCGCCCGCCGGGACGGAGCACGCGCCAGGCCTCTGCGAGCGCCTTGTCGGGATGGAGGGCATGGTGGAGGGATTGATGCATCATCACGAGATCAACGGCGGCCGATTCAATGGGCAACTCTTCCATGTCGCCAAGCCGGTATTCCAGGTTCTCGATTCCATGCCGCTCCACCAGTCCCGAGCCGTGCTCTACCATCTTCACGGAGCTGTCCACCGCGATTACCCGCTCGGCTCGCTGCGCCATCATAAGCGCGAGAGTCCCCTCCCCCGCGCCGAGGTCCGCGATAATGAGCGGAGGGAGAAGACGCAGTAGCAGCTCGGAGAGCGCTTTCCAACTTCGGCCGGGGACGTAGCTTCGCCCGAACCGGCCCGCCAATTCGTCGAAATAGCTCCGCAGATGATCCTTGCGCCGGCTGAGAATTAGCTGGAGGCCATCGTCGTCCTGCGAGCTCTCCGCAATCTCCGCCGCGCTCTTGTCGAGCACCTCCGCGAGAATCCCCTGCGCGCCCGGCGGCACCGTCATGCGATAGAGGCTCTTCTGGCCCGATCGGCGGGCCTCCACAAACCCCGCGCTCTTCAACTGTGAGAGCTGCATGGATATCCGACTCTGGCCCATGCCAAGAATCTCCTGCAGGTCTGCGACGCTCAGCTCTTCGAGGGCCAGAAGCCTGAGAATTCGAATTCTGCCCGTATCGGCCAATAATCGTAACGACTTTAGGATTTGCATATGGATATTATGGCTGAGATATTCTCATTCATCAATATATCATGATTCCATGATTCATAGCCGAATATATGATATAATCCGGACTGGAGGTAACGCTAATGACATTGCTATTGACGGAAACCAATGAAGCTACGCTCGCTTACAAAGTCGCGGATTTGTCGCTGGCTGATTGGGGCCGCAAAGAGATTTCGATCGCCGAGCATGAGATGCCGGGCCTCATGTCCATCCGCCGCAAATACGCCGCCGAGAAGCCGCTTCTGGGCGTGCGGATTATGGGCTCGCTGCACATGACGATTCAGACCGCCGTTCTCATCGAGACGCTGGTAGACCTGGGCGCGGACGTGCGGTGGTGCAGCTGCAACATCTTTTCGACGCAGGACCATGCGGCGGCGGCGATTGCCGAGACCGGCGTGCCGGTATTTGCATGGAAGGGCGAGTCGCTGGAGGAGTACTGGTGGTGCACCGACCAGGCGCTCAGCTTCCCCGGCGGCAAGGGCCCTCAATTGATTGTGGACGACGGCGGCGACGCAACCCTGCTCATCCACAAGGGCTATGAGCTGGAGAATGGCAGCGACGCGTGGGTCAACAGCGAATCGGAGAGCCACGAGGAGAAGGTCATCAAGGACCTATTGAAGAGCGTGCATGCGGCGAAGCCGCGCCGCTGGCACGACGTGGTTGCCGATTGGCGGGGTGTTTCCGAGGAGACAACCACGGGCGTTCACCGGCTGTACAAGATGCAGGAGGCCGGGCAGCTTCTGATCCCCGCAATCAACGTGAACGATTCGGTGACCAAGTCGAAGTTCGACAATCTGTACGGCTGCCGTGAATCGCTCGTCGATGGAATCAAGCGCGCGACGGACGTGATGCTTTCCGGCAAGGTGGCCTGCGTCTGCGGGTATGGCGACGTGGGCAAGGGTTCCGCGCAGTCGTTGAGCCACAACGGCGCGCGGTGCATTGTGACGGAGGTGGACCCCATCAACGCGCTTCAGGCGGCAATGGCGGGCTACCAGGTGGCACCTATCGAGGACACGCTGGGCACGGCGGACTTGTATGTGACCTGCACGGGCAACGTGGACATCATCACGCTGGAGCATATGGCGAGGATGAAGGACCAGGCGATTGTCTGCAACATCGGCCACTTCGACAACGAGATTCAGGTGGACCGGCTCAACAACGCGCCGGGCGTGGTGAAGACGAACATCAAGCCGCAGGTGGACAAGTACACATTCCCGGACGGCCATGAGATATTCATGCTGGCGGAGGGCCGGCTAGTGAATCTGGGTTGCGCGACGGGCCATCCGAGCTTCGTGATGTCCAACAGCTTCTCGAACCAGACGTTGGCGCAGCTCGACCTGTGGAAGAATCGCGACCGCTACGAGGTGGGCGTCTACACGCTGCCGAAGCACCTGGACGAAGAGGTGGCGCGTCTGCACCTGGAGAAGATCGGCGCGAAGCTGACGACCCTTAACCCGAAGCAGGCGGACTACATCGGCGTGTCGGTGGACGGTCCGTACAAGCCGGATTCATACCGGTATTAGAGTCAGTAGTCAGTGGTCAGTGGTCAGTGATCAGTGATCAGTTGATCGGCCCCGCGATTCCGAGAGGAGTTGCGGGGCCGCATTTCTTGCAATGGACAGCCGAACGACCAAGCTCACCCGCCGCCGAAAGCGTAGCGAGGAACGAGCGGAGCTGTAGGCGGTCGGGTGAGCTTGGTCGTTCGGCTGCGGTTGGTCGCTTTCAGGCTGCGACTTCGACGTAAGCCGACGCCGAGCTTGGTTCAGGAATTGGATAACCTTCCTCGCGCAAACCTTCAAGATGAAACTCAATGGCTTCGTGCATATTGCTCTCGACTTCATCCCACGTTTTGCCCGTTGAAATGCAGCCGGGCAAATCTGGAGAGTAAGCCGAAAATCCGGTATTGGTCGGTTCAATAATGATGAGGTATTTCATGCTTTCAACCCCGCTTGCTTCAAAATGCTGTTGAGCGTGCCGATTGCGATGTCATCTCCAAGATGACCCGGAACGGTAACAACGCCCGGCTTATCGTCGTGCTTGAACTGGCGGTGGCTGCCTTTTATTCTGACGTGGCGCCAGCCGTCGTCTTCAATCACTTTGATAATCTCGCGAACTTTCACACGGTTATTTTACACCATTTTGAACTTCCGGCTACATTCAAGCCGCGTGCCGCAGCCGAACGCCTGAATTAAGCGGCGTGCCGAAGGCACGCCGCTTAAATGAATTGTTAGCTGCCCTCCACGAGGGATAGCTCTGGGACAAGCTGGCCAGCACGCAACAACTCGATAGCAGCGACGCGAAGTTGCAGTTCTTTTTCGTTGAGCACTCCCGAGCGATAGAGGGAACGAACGAAATCCTCAGCCGCCCGGTCGCCTTTTGCTTTATTGCAGGTGTGACAAGCCACAACAATGTTCTTGTAAGAGTGATCGGCTACATCTTTTTGAGGACAAACGTGGTCTAGCTCGCAGTTCTCTTCGCTCAGCTTTTTGAGGCAATAAAAGCATGCGCCGTTCTCTCTTGCCAGCATTGCGCCAAGGTACCGACGGTTTGAGAAGAAGTTGATGGCTAAAAGATCAATTGACTCGTCTTGTGCAGCGGGCCTAGCTAACCCAGCTATTTCAGTTGGGAGCAGGACGCTAATAAGGTGACCCAACCTCGTGCGGTCTTCTATGCGCAGGCAACCCTTGCGATGCAGTTCCCGAATGACCTCACGGACTTTGATGTCGCTGATTGCTGTTGCTTTAGACAAAGGGCCAATAGCGAACATGGCCGACTCTTTGCCTTTAAGCCTTGTGTGGCGAAGTAGATGGTAGTAAATCGCTCTGTCATACGCGCTCAGACCGAGACCTGGAATAAGCACGTCTTCGACATCCGAGTAGATGCTCTTCCATTCGATCTGCACAGAATCTCCCATGGGCAGCTAACGACCCAAGCTCAGCGACCCGGCCCACGAGACGCCTCGATTGCAACAGTGATGCGATGGCCGGGTTCGCTGCAGCGCATGGTTAGGCGACCTGTCCATAGGCTCCCCAATCTTTGTCTGGCCGAATCATCAACTGAATCTCGTGGCTCGTGATGCTGCTCCGAAGCTGCTCGAACCGCTGCTTCACCTGTTCGGGAGCGCGAGTGTAAAAAACAAACTCTCTCATGCCGCTGGTCGTGATGATGGCGACGAACAGCGACTCCGCCTGCTGCTCAAGCGAAGCGCAGATGGCGTCCTCAATCTCGCCAAGCTCTGCGTCCTCTGCTGGTGACGGCAAGCCGGTCGGCTCAGGAGCGCGAAGTGGAACGGCGATGCCCACCTGATGCTCGTAGCTCGGAACGCTGCCGAACTCTTTGTAGCCGGTGTTGGAGCGCACAATCATCACCTTGCCGTTGTTCTCGCCGTGCGCGACAGACCAAGGGCCGTCAATCGGGAGTCGGTCAGGTGTCCGTGTCTTTTTGGTGAATGGCCACATAGCGCGTGCGAAGTCGCCTAACTAGTGATTATGCCGCAGTTTGCGGTATAACGTGGTCAATATACGATTGAAAGTCGCCGGTCTATGATTTCGCTCGGCCATACCAGCTATTATATTCGGTGGAAGGAATCATGTCAATTTCTACTCCCGCGGAGCTTTATGACGCCTGCCGTAAAGTTCTTCGGCTGCGTCACCTGAGCTACCGGACAGTGCAGACCTATTTTGGGGTTATTCGCAGGTTAGTCGCGTTTCACGGCACGTGTCGGTCAGCGCAGCCGCATCTGGAGAAGATCGGCGCAAAGCCGACGGCGCTTAGCCCAAAGCAGGCGGACTACATCGGCGTATCGGTAGACGGTCCGTACAAGCCGGATTCTTATCGGTATTAGCGGCGGTTGAGATTTGTGGGTTGAGAATGGCCCCGCTATTTTGAGAGTATTCGCGGGGCCACTTCACAACAGGACCATCAGGATGAGCAGAGTGCGGTCAAGAGGCCGAATACGTCTGGGCGGGGTTCGTGCAGTATCCATGCAGCCTGCATAGTCAGTTCAGGTATGGAATCGAACGTAACCGGCCCGTCGGTTATTACCAATTCTGCGTAGGATCCCTCTCCGCGCCGCAAGAATCGAATCTTCTGGTCTGCAAGATGGACAAAAACAAGCTCTGGAACGCCAAGATCGAAATAGTCCGCTTCCAATGCCCGCAAATCCGAAGGACGATCCCCAGGTGAAACTATCTCAATGATTAGATCAGGCGCGCCGAAGACCGCCTTATCTTGAACTATTTCCATGCGTTCTTTACGAACGAAAAGCAAGTCAGGCATGCGACCGCCGAACGTGTCCGTTTTCACCATGATGCGCGAACTGAGCATTTCGCCCAAATCGAACCGCTGCACGAACGTTCCGGCGACCTGATACAACCAGCGTGAGCATCGTTCGTGATTCAATTGAATCATGGGCATTTCCACAACAACACCGTCGACTAACTCGATAAAGCGCCCGTCCGCCATTGCGAGAAAGCGTTCAAACGGAATTGGGCGTTCGGCCACATGAACGATGCGTGATTCCAAACTCTGTTCGGTTTCCGATTCCAGCAGCAGATTCGCCATGACTTATCTCCGGGAGCCTATGCACTGTTTCAGTATAACACACGAAGGGGATCGCGGCGGACATCATCACGCTGGAGCATATGGCGAGGATGAAGGACCAGGCGATTGTCTGCAACATCGGCCACTTCGACAACGAGATTCAGGTGGACCGCTTGAACAACGCGCCGGGCGTGGTGAAGACGAACATTAAGCCGCAGGTGGACAAGTACACATTCCCGGACGGCCATGAGATATTCATGCTGGCGGAGCGCCGGCTG
>JBBROJ010000153.1:0-11825 GCA_038229495.1 Chthonomonadales bacterium | reverse complement strand
TCAGCAATTTCTTGCGCCGAATCGCTGGGCCGATCGCCGTTTGTCTGACATGTTGACATCGAGATTCTCGCCTTTTCCCGCCCTGATTTGAATTGGCTCCACCTATAGCGGAGTGTCTCACTCTATATTGACACAGAGGGGGGGTATCTCTCGAAGCTTTCGGCCGTTCTCAACCAATTCATGGATCGCTGAAATTAAAAAGAGCGGTCTTACGGCTAGTAAATACTATCCGTAATTCGATGGTGAGTTACAGTATATGGTTAGTTCACTTAAGCCACATGTAATTCATCCAAGTTGCGCTCTCCAGTGTACGTAGGGCAGTTTATGCCTCTGTTGAAGAGGTTTTAACCGCCGAGCATGCACTATGGCTGTCAGGCGATCAATATGTGCAACCTGGGTCAATATCATAGGGGAAGTTCAATGTCCAGATCATCACGAAACTACATAACTCAGCTATCAATTGCAATACTATTAGGATCGACGCTTCCAGATGTCTCGCGAGCCGATCCACTTCCCCTCCACATCACTATTTACACACAACCAGAAGCAGGTTTAGGTGAACCATTGGTGCTTACGTATAGAATACGAAATTCCGGCAACCGAACTTTGTTCTTGGCTCGACCTGGCCTTGGTGGTCGTGAGCGTGGAAAGATTGAGGGGCTTCGCTCGTTCAACACATTGCAATCTTCGGCAACAGGGCCGAAGTTAATGCAAAGTACTTCGTTAGGCGGCGGATTGATACGTCTCAGTCCGCACCAGAACATTACTGAGCGATATGTTGCCAACACGTGGCACGGATGGATTCCTCCCACGCAATCCGGTCAGCAAGCAATGACAGTTCAGTGCACCCTCCCGTTCAAGGTTGACACTGAAGATTCTCAAGAAGCATACGTCTACTCCGCGGAAATTGATGTTGTGTTTCGCGCCGTCAAGAAAGACCCATCTGAACTGTGTGCTGATGCCGACAAGCTACGAGAACGAATAGTAAAGATTCGTGGCAAAACTACAGGATCGTCAGATGTAGATATCGATTCTTTATTTTCCTATTCGCCAGAAGTTGCAGTCTCTGTCTGGAAGCAACTGATATTGGACTTAAAACCATATCTTCCAGTTTCGTGGCTAATTCGCAACCATTTAGTAAGACTTGCAAATAAAATCGCTGTCGACCTATTAGCTGATATGTGGGGAACTGTGGATTCTCCCAAACGCGACCTCGTCGCAAGAGAAGACCTTGTAAAGCTGTACAGCATCTGCGACATACCTCTTCGCGATTACATCGGTAAAGTATTTGTCGCGCGTGAAGGCAAACTTCCACACCCGCTAAATATCACACCAGTAAACGCAGATCACAACCAGTAATCATGGCTGTTCGATCGTAATCTCACTCAGCTCTATTAAGTTGCAACATAAATTGTCTTCAAGTAAGCAATTGATTCCAAAATACTGCGTTCGGAATCTGTGCCTCGATATGGCGGCAATCTAACTGACGCATTAGAGCCACACAGCCATGGCATCACAGAGGGCCGGAGCGAGTTGCTCTGGCCCTCTGTGATGCCAGTCGTCCGATATGGGTTAGCTGTGCCAGTCGAGGTCGGAGACTTCTCTGGCGTGCTTGATGATGAAGTCGCGGCGCGGCTCGACCTTCTCCGACATGAGGATGTCGAACATCTCCTGAGCGGCAAACGCCTCATCTATGGTGACCTGTCCAAGCTTGCGCTTGCCTGCCTTCATGGTCGTGTCTTCCAGGTCTACCGCGTCCATCTCGCCAAGTCCCTTGAAGCGGGTCACCTTCACGTCGGTCTTGCGCTTCATATTCTTGAGAATCTGGTCCCGCTCCTCCGCCGACTGCGCGTAGTACTGTTCGTCCTTGCCGGCCTTGATGCGATAAAGCGGCGGTTGGGCGATGTAGACATAGCCCTCCTCCACCAGCGGCCGCATGTAGAGCCAGAAGAAGGTCAGCAGCAGCGTGCGGATGTGGTCGCCGTCCACGTCGGCGTCCGTCATGACGATGATCTTGTGGTAGCGGAGCTTTGAGAGATCATAGCCGCCCTTCTTTTTGGCGTCCCCGTTGCCATTGGGAGCAATCTCGAAGCCCTCGGGATCCACCACGTGCTCTTCCTCTGACCCATTGGAATCGCTGTCGAACGAGATGCCGGTGCCGAGCGCGGTGATCAGGGACCGAATCTCGTTGTTCTCCAGCACCTTGTCGAGGCGCGCCTTGCCCACGTTGATGATCTTGCCGCGCAGCGGAAGAACCGCCTGCGTGCGCCTGTCGCGGCCCTGCTTGGCGGAGCCGCCCGCAGAGTCGCCCTCCACCAGGAACAGTTCGCACTTGGATGGGTCGCGCTCGGAGCAGTCCGCCAGCTTGCCCGGAAGGCCGCCCATGCCGTCCAGCGCGTTCTGCCGCTTTACGAGGTCCGCCGCCTTGCGGGCGGCATCGCGCGCCCGCTGGGAAGTTAACGACTTATCCACGACGCGCTTCGCGACCGCCGGATTCTCTTCCAGGAACTCGGCCAGCTTTTCGCCCACGATGGAGTTGACGATTCCCTCGACTTCGTTGTTGGCCAGCTTGACCTTCGTCTGCGATTCGAACTGCGGATGCGGCAGCTTCACGGAGATAACGGCGCTGAGCCCCTCGCGAACGTCGTCGCCGCTAAGACTCGGCTCCTTCTCCTTGATAAAGCCGCCTTTGCGCGCGTAGTTGTTGATGACACGCGTGAGGGCCGTCTTGAAACCGGAGAGGTGCGTTCCGCCGTTAGGCGTGTTGATCATGTTGGCGAACGAGAGCACCGCCTCGGAGTAGCCAAGATTGTATTGCAGTGCCACTTCGACGATGATTTCGTCGCGCGCGCCGCCGAAGTAGACCGATCTGTGAAGGGGATCTTTATTCTCGTTCAGATGCTCCACGAACTCCGCGAGGCCCCGGCTGTAGTGGAAGACCTGCGTTACCGGCGTCTTCGGCTCGCCCGCGAGCGCTTCCGCGGTCGCCTCTTCGGCCTCATCCTCTTCCGTCTGGTCTCGGAGGTTGGTAAAGGTAAGGGTGACTTCTTTGTTCAGGTACGCCAATTCCCGGAGGCGTCGAGTAACCGTTTCGGCGTCGTATTGGCAGTCGCCGAATATCTGGTAGTCGGCCTTCCAGCGCACCAGCGTGCCCTTTTCGCCCTCCGCCGCGTTCCCAATCAGCTTTAGAGGCTGCCTGGTGTTCCCGCGCTCGAATCCAATCTGATGCTGCTTGCCGTCGCGCCATACGTCCACGGTCAGCCATTCGGAAGTGGCATTCACGCAGGAGACGCCGACGCCATGCAGGCCGCCGGAAACCTTATAGGAACCGCCGCCGAACTTCCCTCCGGCGTGCAGCTTGGTCAGCGCCAGCTCGACGCCCGGCACACCGTACTGCTCGTTGACATCGACAGGGATTCCGCGACCGTTATCGCGGACCGACATGCTGCCGTCCTCGTAAAGGGTAACGTCGATGCGGTCGCAGTGGCCCGCCATCGCTTCATCGATCGCGTTGTCGCAGACCTCTACGAAGAGGTGGTGAAGGCCTTTGGTATCGGTGCCGCCAATGTACATGGCGGGGCGCATCCGCACCGCCTCCAGCCCCTCAAGCACCTGTATCTGATTGCCGCCGTACTCCGATTCGACCTTCTCGTTTTCCGGAACTGCCTGGATTGGAGCTTCGTTTCCCGTGGCTTCCGGATTGATATCAAAATTTTCGGGTTTTCCCGCCATCTTCGGTTGATTACCCCCTTCTCTCAGCCGGATTATCCGCATGAAATTGCGGTCCGCGCGAGCGCTAACAACTGCCATAATTGTATCACGAATATAGAAAAATGTCAACCGATTAGCATAGGGGCGAACCGACACAATGGCGGGGCCTTGAAAGAACGGATGAGAGCGGTTTAGATCCAGGGAAGTGCGGGGGTAGCGCCGGGCATAATAGGTGTTCCTACCCGCTGCCGCTTAGCCGATACAACGTTCTCGTCAGCTCTGGATTCTTGCCAAGCTGTTCAGAAAGGGCCGTAAACACGGTGCTAATTGCAATATCCGGTGCGGGCGCGTGAAAGGTGTGGTCTTCAAGAAATGCTGAGGGCGAACCTGCCCCGAATCAAACGCGTATCCGTCATGATTCGGACCACACCCTGGTTGGCCCATCCCCAAGCCTCCGGGGATTGTACTGTATATGCAACTCTGCGCGGCCAAATGGAAAATTCCAGGGGCGAGCTGCGATTCTCGGATTCCACCAACTGCATGACGGCCATGCTGTGCCATGGCAATCGGGTACTATCCGGCTGAGCCCCGCTGTGATCGTGATATACGAATGGCGTGCTCTTCGGAGGGAGGAGAGCCAGGATTGACGCTCGATATCGAAGAAATTGCATCTCTCCTCCTGATTGCGGCCATTGTGGCGATGATTGCCCGGCGCTTCCGCCTGCCGTACACGGTCGGCCTCGTCGCAACGGGTGTCGCGCTCGCCTACTCCCCTGCGGTGCCGCGCATCCATTTGACAAAAGAGCTGGTCTTCACGGCGCTCCTCCCACCGCTCATTTTTGAGGCCGCTTTTCACATTCGGTGGAGCGATCTCCGCAGAAACCTCGGCGTTATTCTTCTCCTTGCTACCGTCGGGGTCGTAATCTCGGCTGGCATAACCGCCTTCGGCATGAGGGCGATCGCCGGATGGGACTGGACGGCGGCAGTCTTGTTTGGCGTACTGATCGCGGCCACTGATCCAGTGTCGGTAATCGCCACCTTCAAGGAGGCGGGCGTACAGGGCAGGCTTCGCCTGCTGGTAGAGGCGGAGAGCCTGTTTAACGACGGTACCGCTGCCGTGGCCTTCTCCATGGCGCTTCTTCTCATCGGAGGGAGCACACTGTCGGTAACGCAGGTGGCGGGTACCTTCCTATCCACCGTGCTCGGCGGAATCCTGTGCGGCGGCGCAATTGGCGGGCTGGTTCTGCTTCTTGCGGGAGCGACTGAGGACCACCTGATAGAGATAACGTTTACGACGGTCGCGGCCTATGGCTCGTTCCTGATCGCTGAGCGTCTGCACTTTTCAGGCGTGCTGGCGACACTCACTGCGGGAATTGTTCTTGGGAACATCGGGTCGCTCGGGGCCTTAACCGACCGCGGCCGGGAGGCGGTTGTCTCCTTTTGGGACTACGTGGCCTTCGTTTCAAACTCGCTCATCTTCCTGCTGCTCGGCGTACGCGAAGCGCAGCTAAACCTTTCAGCTGCCGCAGGTCCCATACTTATCGCGATCGGGCTGGTCCTTTCGGGCCGTGCCGTTGCGGTTTATGGGTGCCTGATAGTCTTTCGGAAATCGGAGATGCGCGTGCCGGCGGCGAATCAGCATATCCTGGTTTGGGGAGGTTTGCGAGGCGCATTGGCGCTGGCGCTGTCCCTGGGACTGCCCGCCAACACGCCCCGGCGCGAGGAGATCATCACCGTCGCGTTCGGCGTCGTCGCCTTCTCGGTTATTGTTCAAGGATTGACCATCACCCCGCTGCTCCGCAGGCTCGGACAAATTACTCCTCCTTCGGAACCAACCGTCCGTGCGAGCGGCAACCCTGACACATAAACGGCCTTCCGCGCGTGGGCAGGCGTCGAAGCAGGTAAACCCATACTTTTGCGCGAACGTCCTACGCGACAAATCCGATTCGCTGTATGTCTCCGTGCCTCAAGCGCAGCGGGCGGTGAAATCCCCGTTCCAAGCTCTCTTTGTAGTCATGGTAGCAAGAAAGAAGAACAATGGTCTTCGATTCGTTCAAGTTGGATCACAATGTAGCGCTGGTGACCGGCGGAAGTAAAGGATTGGGCCGCTCGTTTGCCAAAGCGCTTGCCGAAGCGGGGGCCGATGTCGTGATCAGCAGCCGCCATCTGGAAGAGGCGGAAGAAGCCGCAGAGGAGGTGCGGTCGCTCGGCAGGCGCGCACTCGCGCTGGAATCGGACGTAACGGACCGCGCCGCTGTCGCGGAGATGGTTCGGCGATCCGAGGCGGAGCTCGACCGGATCGACATCCTCGTCAACAACGCGGGCATCAATATTCGGAGACCCGCGCTGGAGATTCAGGAAGAGGACTGGGATCCGGTGCTGGATATCAACCTGAAGGGTAGCCTCTACTGCGCGCAAGGGGTCGCGCCTGGCATGATAGCGCGTGGATACGGGCGAATCATCAACCTCGGCTCCATTATGTCATCGGTATCACTGGGCGGCCGCGCCGCCTATGCCGCCAGCAAGCACGGAATTCTAGGCCTGACGCGCACGCTCGCGCTGGAGTGGGCGCCGCACGGTATCACGGTCAATGCGCTCTGCCCCGGCCCTTTCGAGACACCCATGAATCGCGTCCTAATGAACGACCCCGCGGCATATCAGGCATTCCTCGCGAAAATACCGATGGGACGGTGGGGCCAGCCGGAAGAGCTTGGCGGCGCGATAGTCTTCCTCGCCTCGCCCGCGTCCAGCTTTGTCACAGGGACCGCGCTGTACGTGGACGGCGGCTGGACCGCGCAATGATTGGCGAAACATCCGAGTCCTGTATTGCAGCGCAAACTTAGCGTGTGTTGAAAAACAGCCCCCCGAACCCCCAATCCTGGGGGAGACAAAGGGGCCAGGCTGGCATAGACTCCCCCAGGATTGGGGGTTGGGGGGTCGCGCGCAGGTAGGTCACCGGATTTTTGACACTCACTGAGCGCGAAGGAGAGCGAACGATGGCGGTGAGAGTAAGAGTTGGGCTGATTGGCGCTGGGTTCATTGCGGATATTCATGCCCATGCGTTCAAGCACCACGTCCAAAACGCGGAGGTCATAGCCGTAGCGTCGAAAACGCCCGGCAAGGCGGCCCGGTTCGCGGCGGAGCGTGAAATCCCCCACGCATTCGAGGACTACCGCGTATTGTTGGAGCGTGACGACATTGATCTCGTGACCGTTGCGATTCCGAACGATCTCCACTGCCAGGCCGTCTGCGACGCCGCCGAAGCCGGCAAGCACGTCGTTTGCGAGAAGCCGCTCTGCCGTACGCTGGCCGAGGCGGACCGCATGATCGAGACGTGCGCCCGCTACAGCCGCTTCCTCTTCTACGCGGAGGAGCTGCTGTTCGCGCCCAAATACGTCCGCGCCAAGCGGCTGGTCGAAGAAGGCGCTCTGGGCCGCCCGTTCCTTGTAAAGCAGTTGGAGGAGCACGACGGACCGCACGAGTCCTGGTTCTGGGACGTGAATCGGTCGGGAGGCGGCGTACTGCTCGACATGGGCTGCCACAGCATCGAGTATGCGCGGTGGGTGCTGGGGAAGCCGCCCGTCAAGAGTGTCTCGGCAACCATGGGGACCTACGTTCACGGCGAAAAGACGCAGGGCGAGGACCATTCGATAGTTATTGTCGAGTACGAAGGCGGCATGATTGGGCTGGCCGAGAACTCCTGGACCAAGGGCGGTGGAGTAGATGATCGGGCCGAGATATACGGCACAGAGGGCCACACGCGCGCCGATCTGCTGCATGGCAACGCGCTCCGCACGTACAGCCGGACCGGTTATGGTTATGCCGTCGAGAAGTCCGGCGGCACTGTGGGATGGTCATCCACCATGTATGAGGAGGTCTGGAACTATGGCTTCCCTCAGGAGATGCAGCACTTCGTAAACTGCGTGCGCGGCGAAGAAAAGCCCATGGAGACCGGCGAGGATGGCCGCGAAGTGCTAAAGATCATCCTCGCCGCCTACCAGTCCGCCGGCGAGGGCCGCAAGATCGCCTGGCCGTACGAACCGCCCGCCTACGAAAAGCCCATTGATCTGTGGAAACGGGCAGGAAAGTAAACGATCCCGATCCGGAAAGGATTCCCCCTATGTTCGTATCGATTCGCGATGAGATTGTATTAAAGACCGGATTTGACAGCCTGCACGAGGCGCTTACCTACTACGACCTGCGTGCCGTCGAGATGAACGTCAACAAAGACTACAGCGTGCACTCGCTCCAGGCGACAGCAGAGCAGCCGCGCCTTTTTCTGAACCGTGCCGATGACGTGGAACAGCTTCAGCGCCAGACCAAAGGCTCCGACCTTGGAATCACGGCCTTCCTGCTGCATAACGACTTCAACGCGCCGGACATGCAGAAGGAGCTGGACTGGGTGGTGCGGGTGGTTGAGGTCGCGGGCAGGCTCGGAGTTCCGGCAGTCCGAATCGACACCATCATGACCGGGGAGAGGGAGCTGCCGCTAGAAAAGCGCCACGATATATTTGGCCGGGCGGTGCAGACGGTGCTGGATCGTACAAAGAATCTAAAGGTCGACCTCGGAATCGAGAATCACGGCGCGCAAGGGAACGACCCCGCGTTTCTGGACGGCCTTCTCAAAACGGTGAAATCCCGCCGGCTCGGCATGACGCTGGACGTGGGCAACTTCTACTGGTCCGGCAAGCCTCTGTCGGAGGTCTACCGAATCCTGGAGCACTTCGTGCCCTTCACCAAGCACACGCACATCAAGAATATCCGCTATCCGGCGGAGATTCGGGAGACCCGGCGCGCGCTCGGATACGAGTATGCGAAGTACAACTGCCCAATCCCCGACGGCGATCTTGATATGGGGAAGATCGTCGGGTTTCTGAAGAAGGCCGGGTATGAGCGGGACCTCTGCATCGAGGACGAATCGCTGGGCAAGTATGATATTCCCACGCAGCGCAACAACGTCAAGGCGGCCATCGCGACGCTCCGCCGCGCTATTAGCTAAGTGATATTTAGGTGAATTTTCGTAGTATTGGCGCGACGCATCATACCTGCGTAGGAAATTGCGACATGAGCCGTTCGCCTATCACGCAGCGTGCAAAATGGTAAGCCGTGAACTAACGACACAAACGTTCAAGCCCGCGATTTGCTCATCATCGAAACTCACGGACTTACTCTAAACGGTCTCTTCTTCCTCCCGATTATCGCTAAAACTACCCTCCCCCACGTCGGTTACCAATTTTCCGAACAGGCAGTACAAATAAAAGGTCGGGGTCCCATCATATTTGACATGGGACAATCGATATGTTATACTTCATGGCTGTCACGGGTCGATTACACAGTACTTGCGAGGTCGTTGCAGCAGAGTCGTATAATATCGAATTTCCGAGCGCTCCTCTAAGCGATATCCGGTGGAGGGGCGCCCGTTTGTGAAGCGTGGGTTATTGGGCCGCAGGGCCGTTTGTGTGACGGGGTAATTCTCTCCAACATACAGCGGGCAGGCGAACCGGTCGCCCGGAGGGCATGTCTTTGTACGCAATTGTTCGCACCGGCGGCAAACAGTATAAGGTTTCAGAAAAGACAGTATTTACTGTCGAAAAACTGTCCGCTGAGGCAGGCGACACGGTTGAGCTAACCGACGTGTTGATGCTGGCGGACGGCGATAATGTGACGGTGGGCGCTCCACTAATCTCCGGCGCAAAGGTGGTAGCGACTGTGCTGTCGACGGCGAAGGGTAAGAAGATCAACGGCTTCACCTTCAAGCCAAAGAAGAATATTCAGCGCCATTATGGCCACCGGCAGTGGCAGACGCAGCTGCGCGTAACCAGCATTCAGGGTTGATGGTCGAAGGATCAGACACGCCTGATTGGCGGGTCAATCCGGCCCGTTTGCAGCCCGCTGGACAGTCCTCAACCGTTATCCTTCAACTTTTGCTTTTGACCGAGAGGTAACCACATGGCACATAAGAAAGGCGTTGGCAGCTCGCGCAATGGGCGAGACAGCAACGCGCAACGCCTCGGCGTGAAGAATTTTGCGGGCCAAACGGTCCGCTGCGGTGCGATTTTGGTACGGCAGCGCGGTACGCCGTTCAAGCCCGGCAAGAATGTAGGACTTGGCAAGGACGACACCCTCTTTTCCTTGATCGACGGCATCGTGGCGTTCGAGGGACCGAAGACCAAGCGCCGCGTAAGCGTCTACGCCGCCGTAGCAGCAGAGGCAGCCGTCGTGGCGGTACAGGAGCCTGTGGCGGAGACGGCAGCTGCGGCGGCATAGCAGACAGATCGTAGTAAAGCCCGATTCGCTGCCGCGAATCGGGCTTTTTGCTTCTCAGACCGCGGCCGCCGCAACTGTCGCTGCCGATGCGAATCGGGCACGAACGCAGAAGGACGACTTAGAACTTTGTCGAAATCAGATTCAATTTGGCGCGCGGGCGAGTGCGCTCGCGCCGCGCCTGTGTGAAGGAAAGATCGCAAGAGTACAAACATGGCAACATTCGTAGATCAGGTTGAAATAGAGGTTCTGGCCGGCAATGGCGGCAACGGCGCGGTTACGTTTCGTAAAGAGAAGTACGTGCCGAACGGCGGCCCGAATGGCGGGGACGGCGGCAGGGGAGCAAGTATTATCCTGGCGGTCGAGCCGAACCTCTCCACGCTGCTTGACTTCCGCTATCAGAAGCAGTATAGGGCGGACCGCGGCGGGAACGGCGCTTCCAATAACATGTCCGGGAAAGCCGGCGCCGACCTCATTCTGAAGGTGCCCCCTGGAACGGTTGTATACGATTCGGAGACCGGCGAACGCCTGGCGGACCTGACAGCGCCGGACGCGCAGACAACAATAGTCAAAGGTGGCGTGGGCGGCAGGGGAAACGCGAACTTCGCGACCTCGGTTCGCCAGGCCCCAAAATATGGTGAAAATGGAGAGCCGGGCGAGCATCGATCTCTCAGGCTTGAGTTGAAGCTGCTGGCCGACGTGGGGCTGCTGGGCTACCCGAGCGTGGGCAAATCCACGCTGATCGCGGCCGTGAGCGCGGCCAAGCCGAAGATCGCGGACTACCCTTTTACCACCCTGATTCCGAATCTCGGGGTTGTTTACGTGGAGCAGCAGAAGTATTTCGTCATGGCTGATCTGCCCGGTCTGATTGAGGGCGCGAACGAAGGAATCGGTCTTGGGCACCAGTTTCTGCGTCACGTGGAACGGACGCGGCTGCTCGTTCACATGCTGGACGTGAGCGGAATGAGCGGGCGCAACCCGCTGGAAGACTTTCGAATCATCAACCGCGAGCTGGCGCTTTACAGCGACAAGATGGCCGCCCTTCCGCAGATTATTGCGCTGAACAAGATGGACGTCGTGTCTGAACCGAAGTTAGTAGATGAGATAGAATCCACGCTGCGGGACGAAGGTCACGCTGTGTTTCGGATATCCGCGGTGACGCGGCAAGGGCTGGAACCGCTGCTCTACCATGTCTGGGACCGGCTTGAGGAGGCGAGGAACGCTGCGCCCGCCGCGGAATCGGACAACGTGCTGCACATCAAGGCGGAACGAGGAGAGGATAACCGGCATTGGGAGGTCGAGCGCGACCCCGAAGACGCATGGATTGTTAAGGGCAAGGGATTCGAGCGGCTGGTGGCTATGACAGATCTGAATAACGAGCACGCAGTGAGCCGCTTGCAGCGCACATTGGAGCGTGCGGGCGTTCACCGGAAACTGAAGGAGCTTGGCTGCCAGGACGGAGAAACGGTTCGGATAGGCAGCTCGGAGTTTAATTATGAGGACGAGGACATAGAGCGCGAGAACCTGGGCCGAAGGAGGCGTAAGTGACAGGGTCACACACCGAATCCAGCCGTCCAATTGCTCCGCGACGGATCGTAGTGAAGGTCGGCACGAGCACGCTGACGGATGAAGACGGACGTATCGACCGCGGATATATCGCCGATCTCGCAGGGCAGCTTGCCTCTCAGCGCGCGGAGGGAAAAGTCGTCGTCCTGGTAACCTCCGGCGCTATCCGCGCCGGACGCGAGCGGCTGGAGTCGAGAGTCGAGAGTCGTGAGTCGCGCGTGAACCGCCTCACGACGCCCCCCACTCGACTCGCGACTCATCCCGACAAGCCGGCGGCGGCGGCG
>JBBROJ010000152.1:0-11934 GCA_038229495.1 Chthonomonadales bacterium | reverse complement strand
CACCACCGCCGTCCGAAGGACTCCCCGCCGGAACGCGCGCTGCTGGCGGCGTAGCTCGGCGTCCGGCATGTTTTGCGCGATCCAGCGGAGGTCAAACACCCGCTCATAAATCCGGTTGCGCAGGACAATACTGCCCACTTCACTTCGGACGATCCCGGCCAGCTTGAGCAGGGCAACGAGACGATTCGTCTCATCATCCGTTATCCGCTCACGGCCTCTCAGAACCTTGCCGTACAAATCAAGGATCGAGGATCGGTGCTCATCCTGGTTCTCGGGGTCCAGATAACTGGACAGAATGCGGTTGGACACGTCGGTCAGATTGGGGTTTCGCTCCCGCGCCTTGGCCTCGAAGAAGAGCGACGCGACCAGCGCATCAACTCCCGCGGCGGACACAACTTTGGAATCCTGCGCAATGGCTGCGCATATGGATTGGGTTAGGCAGGGATGCCCGTTCGTCCAGTAGAAAGCCCGTTTCACAAGCTCCATCGCGTTTCGCCGGTTCACTCCCGCAGCCAACGGCAAGCACTCGTCAAGCGTGAAATCCCGCAACTCGATGCGCTTGCCGATGTTGAAGGGAGAGGTGCGGGTGTCGGCAATCAGGTCCGAAGGCGTAGCGGAACCGACAAGGCAGATAGAGAGTCGCCGCATCGTCTCGTCCTGCGCGCGCCGGTTGTAACACTCTCGCAAGGCGGCAAAGAACTCATCCGTGGAGAAGGAGAGGCTCTTGACAGCGTCTATCTCGTCGATGAAGAGAACGATGGGGTTGCTCGAACGCTCCAGAACGACCTCTCGAATGGCGCCAAAGAAGCGGGGGACCAAAGCCTGGTCTTGCTGTTCCTTCCAGTAGTCTAGCAGCTCCCGGCGAATGGACAGCGATCTGCCCACCTCTGCGAGCATTCCAGGGTACCATTGCTCCGGAGTGACGCTCGCTCCGCCGAACCGCGTGAGATCGAGAAAGACGGTCTTCACGCCCGCTTTATTGAGCGCTCCCATGGTCTGGACGGAAAGCGAGGACTTCCCCATTTGGCGAGAATTGAGGACATAGCAATACTCGCTGGCAAGCAAAGAGGAGAGCAGGTCCCGGTCTGCGGCCCGCTCGACGTAGGAGGTGGCGTCGGCAGGAAGAGTTCCGCCCGTGATGTAGAAAGAGTTTTGGGATATCACGTTTGTCATCTCGCGGGTGTACATTCCCTGTCTCAGAGCCTTCAGCGCATCCAGCCGGCATGATAGAGGTTGGTTACAGAGGTTTGTTTCTCCTTCGCCAGGCGAGCGACGAATTTTATATGCTGCCTATGATATTGATCACACTGTTGTTGGTTACAGGCCCGAACATGAATTGGGCGGACGATTTTCGTCCGCCCCATGTCAGCACGTGACTTAATCGGGTGCGATCATTCACGAACATATATCGTCTCCGCTTCGTCCATCACCCGCTGTCGTACGTACTTGCTTAGTTGAAGAGGGGTCCGCAAGTCCGCCCAGCAGCCCGCCAGACCGCATAGCTTTTCTTCCATTGCCAACAATCTGAAATTGGTGGGCTGAAAGTCCGATTCAAACTCCACGATCAAACCGTGAGCGTAATGTTCAACGTCTGGCCCTTCTCGACGATTACCGGTGATTCGAGGGCGATATACACGCCTTCGACCGCGGAATTGAGAGTGGCTGATACTTGTTTTCCCGCGAGAGTGACCCGCACATGCTTCGGCATGGCGGCCGGATTTAGATGAAGCCGGGACACCGCGAATCGACCCTCTGTGACTGCGATCTGATTCGTCTGCGATCTGCCTTTACGTGTCTGTTTCAGGCTGCCCCACCCCTCCGGACCCGCGAAGAGGCTCTTAAAGCTGTCCGGCGTATGGCGCGGCGTGAACCGCAGATGTCCGGCAGGACCGTCGTATTCGTAGCCGCTCAGGGCGAGAAGCAGGGACCATGAGGACATGGCGCGCGCATAGTGGCCTCCGCACTCTATCTCGTTCCAGGGGTTGCGCGGAATGGGCCTGCGCGGGCGTCCGTCGTAGCGCTCTCGCAACCCCTTCACGAGCGCGAACGCCTCGTCCATCATGCCCTCGTAGGCCATGTGGGCTGCAACCTGGTACTCGATTCCGGTCCACACCTCGTCGGAATAGAGCATGACGTTGTCGGGCCGCCCGCCCTTCGGCCAGGTGCAGATAATCAGACCCTTGTCGCCATCGCCCGCGAAGGCGCGGGGAATGTGCTTCCAGCCGGTCAGGTCGGGCTTGAAGTTGTATTTGTATACCGCCGTCAGCGCCTTTTTTATGAGGTCGGGCGGCAGCACGTAGCCCAGACCGAGCTGATGCGCCCACCACTGGCCGATAAGCTGGTCGCTCATGCAGCCGGGACCCACCTCGCCCGCCCGCTGCTTGTAATCTGGCAGGTTTTGCACAAAATACTCGCCGTTCCAGCACTTCTCGATGAGGTTGCGCTGCCCGTCCAGGAAGATGACGCGGCAGCGGTTTCCGAACTCGTGGTCGCCGACGCGATGGGCCAGATCCTCGCCCGCGCGCAGCGCCGCCAGATAGTAGGTCCCGATGAAGCTCGTTACGCCGTGGAGCGCCTCATCGTAAGTGTTCCACTGATCGTCTTCCAGCAGGCCGTTCGGGTTACCGCCGGAGGTGGCCGCGTCCCGCCCGATGAGGTATTCGACCGCCTTTTTCAGGTGCGGCCAGTACTCCTTGAGCCACGCCACGTCCGTATGATTCAGCGCCTCTCGGTACGCCTTGAGGATGCAGCTTGCATGGCCGTCCGTGAAAGGAGTCTCGCCGGTCGGATGTGGCGGCGAGGGGAAGGCCGTGCGGTTGTTGACGCCCCCGTCGCCGCGCTGCTGGTGCTTGAAGTCGATTCGGCGCATGTCGCGCTCAAGGTCCGGGAAGAGGCGCGAAAGCGTCTGCTCGTAGCCCCAGACGTGCGTGCAGGTGGGATCGCAGCAGCCGTTCGAGCCTTCCCAGCCGTACACGTCGCCGTTCGCAATTCGGAAGATAATTCCGGCGTGGCGCAGCGTGCTGATCTGCGATGTCATGGCGTCCAGCATCCAGTAGGGGAGCGTGCTGTCGTAAAAGACCTGTCGGAACCGCTCCGTCTTCTCGCGAATGGCAGGAAAGTCGCGAATCGCGTCGCGCATCACTGCCGCCGAGTTCGGCCAGCGAGTCGCGTAGTGAGTCCCCATGTTGACGCCCTCGCGATTATAGTAGTTGGGGTAGCGCCACGCCAGCAGGAACGGCACTTCTACGGTCTTGCCCGGATCGACCACGACGTTTGCCGCGAGCGAGCCGTTGACGGTTTCGCCGGGATTCGTTGGTCCGGCAGCGCTGCTCGTCGGCATTGTTACATTATTCGCAAATCTGTCCCACCCTTCGCGCCAGTCCCGTACACCCGCGTTGCAAGACGCGGTCTGATTCAAAACTGCCAGCGTGAGCGTACCGAATCCGGGCGCTTTTGCCGGAACGCCCGGCTTGACCTGGAGCTGCGCGCCCGCAACGAGAAACAGATTCTGAATTGCGTTCCGGCGGGCGCCGACAAGCTCGATCTGGTCGGGAGGCAGCAGGGGGCGGAATGCCAGGTCTACCGTGCCGGAACCGACACGGCGCGAAAGCACCTTGAAGACGTTGGTTACGCGCCGCTCGCTCGCGTCGTCATGCGGCTGCGGGGCGACAAGCGCCGTCGAATCCGGCCCGTTCTGCCGGATTCCCGAGAAGCGGGCGGGCAGCAGCTCTTCCAGCAGCTCCAGAGTCTCCGGGTTGCCGGGCAGATCGGCGAACTCGATGTGGTCAACGTTGATGTGGCCCCAGCCACCGCCCTGCTCATCCACAATCTCGATGCGCGCGCTTTTGCCCTTGAACTCGCGGACGTCCCAGTGCGCCGGCTCCAGCCGCTCATTGTTCCTGCCGCCCGTAGCGCGTGCAATTTTACCATCGACTATCAGGCGAATCTGGGTGGTCGGATGATTGCCGCCGCCAACCAGGAATCGGACGAAGTTCCGCTCTATCGTGAAAGTCTTGCTGGTCAATTTTCCGGTCGGATCGTCGCCGCCCACGAAGGAGTTGACCAGGCCCTTGCCGAGAAAGCCGGCGACCGCCTGCTGGCCGGCAAGCGTGCCGACCGCCGGTTTCGCGCCGAACGCCGTTCCCTCCACCTTCCAGTAGCCGAAGCCGTGCTCGAAATCTTCGAAGAGGATATCGGGTTTCAGGGCGGCGCGGTCGAGCGGCTTGCCCTGTGTAACGTCCGCGTAGAGCTTCAGGAGTGGCTGCTCGCGTCCCGCGAATATCAGTTTCGCGCCCTGCTTTACGGCTTCGATGACGGCGCGGAGGCGATCCGGCGGAAGATCGATGGGCGTGTCTTCCAGCCATATTACTCGGTTGAGGGTTGAGGGTTGAGGGCTGATGGCGATCTTGTCCAATGCCTCTATTGCGAGGGTGGGCGGCAGGCCGTCGTAGGGGGTTCGGAACGCGACGGGATTCAGGTTCGTGTAGACGTGAAGAGGAGTCGCAATCGAGAAGTCGCCACCTGGCTTCGCGCTCATGTTGAGCGTGAACACGCCGTCCTCGCCATCTACGCGGTTGACGTTGCCGCCAAAGTTCGGATGCCGGTTGGTAAGCCGCTCGCCGACGCTGTTAAATCCGACCGAGTTGAAGCTGATCGGCACGCCCATCGCGTCGTAGCCGACCGGATTCTGCATGAACGCCGCCAGCGAAACGGCCTGTTGCTTCTTCGTCGGGTTGTGAATCTTGAAGATAAAGCAGGCAAGCGGCATGGAGGAGAGAGGGGTATTGAGAGGCTCGAACGGGCTGAATGCGGTCATCTCCAGATGGACGGGCAGGTCCGTGTCTTCGTATTTCAGAGTCGCCAGAGGATATTCGCCCGTCATCTCGATGGCGCGGACTCTGGGTATTCCGTCCGGGCCTCCGCGCGTCTGGAGCATCTTCGCCGTCTTACCGCACTTCACTCCGAAGAACAGCGGCACGTGACCGTCGCGGAGCGTGTTGAAGAGCTGCCATGTGGTAAGCTGGCCGTCCACGCCCAAATCGAAGTTGCCGGTCCCGATTCCGCCGAGCGGCATCCGTGCGTCGGAGTGCGTATCGGACCGGTATCTGAGGGACGGCCCGGGCTTGTGCAGGTCCTCTTTCCAGGATTCGAATGCGCGGGCTGCCTCGCCGCGGGTATTCGCCGCTGCCGAGAGAGCATCCAGCGGGATCAATGAACCGGCTGCTCCCGCGCCGGCCAGCGTAAGCAGCTCGCGGCGCGTCAGGCCGTCCTGAGCGGTGGATTGTGATTCGTATTGAGGAAACTGCGGTCCACACGGTCCGGCGCAATTGCATTTTCGCGGCATGGCGGCTGACTCCAGTGACAAAAGTATCGTATGCAGTTATTATGTGACTGTCTCTCTCGTTGGTTTCGCCGGAGGCGGCCCGCGTCCCTGCATTCGCGGGCGATTCAATGTATTTAGCAGGCTAATTGATTTCTAATTTCGACCGGATGTGCGATATAATTAGGTCATTATGAAAACAATCACTAGATCGCTCAAATTTCTCGCCGCGCTTGCGGCGCTGTCGGCGATTACTGTTGTAAGTTGGACGCATTTCGCGCCCGCATCGCGCGCCCAGTCGAGCAATACCGATATTCAAAATCTGCTCGGCCAAGTCGGAGCCGCTTACAGGAATCTCAGGGCGTTCGCAGCCATCGTGGAGACGACCCAGCGCAACGGCTCGGAGGAGCGCAAGGTCACGGCGAAGCTCACGCTCGTTAAGCCCGGCAAGCTGGCGGCCGACGTTCGGATGGGCTCGGACACGGCTCATATCGTTGCTGACGGCATGACCGTGTTTATGGACTCATCTCGCGACAAGACCAGATACCTCAAGCAGCCTGCCACGAAGCTCGAGGACGCCGTTATGGCCCTCGGCCGCGGCGGGGGAGCGGGGATCGGCCTGCTTCCGATTCTGCTGACCGCCGCGAACGCCGAGAAGCAGATTATTCCGGGCAAGCCGGGTCCGGTTAAGCGGCTGCCGGATGAGACAATTGGCGGCACGGCGTGTGATGTAATCTCGGCAGTAGTTGGAGAAGGTGCGCGGACCTCCCGCTTCAATTACGCCTTCGGAAAACAGGACCACCTGCTCCGCCGGCTGACCATCGGCCCCGATAAGGAGGGAGAAAAGCCCTCCATCGTCGAAACCTATTCAAACGTCACGCTTCAGCCAACGGTGACGGACGCGCTTTTCAAATATACGCCGCTGCCGGGCGCTGTCGCCGCATCCGCGCCCATAGAGCCGGAAATGTTCGATCCGCGTCTCAAGGCCGGCGCGGTTCCTTTGACTATAACGGGCAACGACCTTTCCGGCAAAGCGGTATCGCTGGACCAATACAAGGGCAAAGTGCTGCTGATTGACTTCTGGGCTACCTGGTGTGGACCATGCGTTGCCGAGCTGCCAAATGTGATAGCGGCGTACAACAAGTACCATTCCAGGGGGTTTGAGATTCTGGGAGTTACTCTCGATGAGGCAAATTCCCGTCAGAAGCTCGATTCATTTATGGCGTCCAGGAAGATGACGTGGCGTCAGATCTACGACGGCAAGGGATGGGAAGCAGTCAACGCTAAAGCCTACGGGGTTCATGGGATACCATTTACGCTGCTTGTCGGCCGCAACGGCAAAATCGCGGCGGTTGGTGCGCGCGGCGAGGCGCTTGCGCCTGCTATCGAGGCTGCCCTGCTATCGAGGCTCCCCTGAAACAGCAATAGGTCCCAATGCTCAACCTTAAATGCATTCCCGCAAGTGAGGTAACATTCCATGGAGACGAATCTGGCCGACAACAAATGTATGCCGTGCAGGGGCGGGGTGCCCGCCCTATCTCGGGGAGAAATCGCGCCGCTCTTGCAGCGGCTTGACGGCTGGCAGATGGAAGAGAACAAGAAGCTGACCAAGTCATACCCCTTGAAGAACTTTGCCGAGGCGATGGCGTTTGCCAACGCCATTTTGCCGGTTGCAGAAGCGGAAGGGCACCACCCGGACCTCTACGTTCGGTGGGGCGAGGTGCGAGTCTACCTGTGGACGCACAAGGTCGACGGCCTTACGGAGAGCGACTTTTTCATGGCGGCGAAGATCGACCGCGCGCGCGATTCGCTCCAGCTTTAATAGCGGTCAATTGATGTCGGATCGTAATTTCTGAATTGGCGGTCGCGCACGGTATAGAATTCCTGCGCTGGGTGGCGTCCCGCCGAGTTTCCACCTGCGTGGAAACGGGACGTGGCGCCAAAACTACTGACGATCACCATTTGACCACTTAGCAGTGAAGCAGCATATAGCCGGGAGGTCCCGCGTCTATGGAACTGAGTATATCGGGCCGTGTTGCCATGGTTGCCGCGGCGAGCAAGGGAATCGGCAAGGCAATCGCCATTGGCCTCGCAGAAGAGGGATGCCGGCTGTCCATTTGCGCGCGGTCGCCGGAATCGCTGGAGTCTGCCAAAGAGGACCTTCTCGCGTACATCGGCCCACAGGACGTGCTGGCCGTGCAGGCCGACGTATCGAACCCGGAGGATCTGCGGCTCTGGTACGAGCGGACCATCGAGCGGTACAAAACCGTCGATATACTGGTTACCAACACCGGCGGTCCTCCCGCCGCTCTCTTCATGGAGCTGACCGATTCACAGTGGGAAGCGGGAGTGGAATCGACCCTGATGAACGTGGTCCGCTTGTGCCGGCTCGTGGTGCCGGTCATGAAGGAGAAGGGCTGGGGGCGCATCATCCACGTCACTTCCATGGTCGCCAAGCAGCCGATGGATGATCTCACGATCTCCAGCACCCTGCGCACCGGCCTGTCCGCCCTGACCCGTACGCTCTCGAATCAGTTCTCGCCCGACGGCATTTTGGTCAACGCGGTGCTTCCGGGCAACACGTTGACCGACAGAGCGTATCATCTTGCGGACATTCGCGCGAAGGCGCAGGGAATTACTTCGGAACAGGCGCTGGAGCAGACAGCCGCCCGAATTCCTCTCCGGCGTCTCGCTGAGTCGCGCGAGATCGCGGACGCGGTTGTCTACCTCGCCTCGGAGCGAGCATCCTATATTACCGGCGTTTCGCTGCTAGTGGACGGCGGCATCGTGCAATCACCGATTTAGGACGTTGGGTCGTTGGGTCGTTGGGCTTCCCACTTCCGACTTCCGACTTCCGCAAGTCAAGGGAGCCTCTTATGCAGCTGGGTATGATCGGTCTCGGACGGATGGGCGCGAATATGACGCAGCGTCTTTTGAACGGCGGCCATTCGATGGTCGTCTATGACCGCAGCGCCGAGGCCGTACAGCGGTCAGCGCAGCAGGGCGCGATAGGCGCTGCATCCGTGGGTGAGCTGGCGCAGAAGCTGGGTGCGCCGCGGGCCGCTTGGATCATGGTTCCGTCTGGCGACCCTACCGAGCAGACCATCGAGGACATCCGTCCCTACCTTCAGCCGGGCGATATTCTCATCGATGGGGGCAACTCCAACTTCCACGACACCAAGCGGCGCGCTGCCATGCTTGCGGAAGATGGAATCCTCTATCTGGACGCAGGCACGAGCGGAGGCGTCTGGGGACTGGAGAACGGCTACTGCCTGATGGTGGGCGGCCCGAAAGAGGCGTACGATAGAATAGAGCCATTGCTTAGAACTCTCGCGCCGCCGGACGGTGTGGCTTATGTCGGGCCGTCGGGAGCCGGCCATTTCTCAAAGATGGTGCATAACGGAATCGAATATGGGATGCTGCAGGCTTACGGCGAGGGGTTCGACATTCTCTACTCGTCCGAATACGATTTCGACCTCAAGCAGCTTTCGCACCTCTGGAATCAGGGGAGCGTCGTCCGCTCCTGGCTGCTGGAGCTGGCGGAGCTGGCGTTCGAGAACGAAGGCAAGGACCTCAAGGCGATTCGCGGCTACGTCGAGGACAGCGGCGAGGGCCGCTGGACCGTCCTGGAGGCTATCGACAAGAATGTGCCCGCCCCGGTTCTAACGCTCTCGCTTCTGGCCCGCTTTATGTCGCGCGATGAGAACTGCTACTCCGCCAAGGTTATCGCCGCCCTCCGCAACCAGTTCGGCGGCCACGCGGTTAAGCGCGAGTAACGAAGTCAATTTGTCAATGGGTCAATTTGTCAACGAACGGCATTCAGCCAGAGGAACAGTCCTTGACCGATACGACAACAAGCACGCCCGTGGCCGCGACGCTCGTGGAGGGCTCGTTCCCTGTTACGCCGCTGCTCCGAAGGCCGGAGGAGTCGGTGGCGTTCATCATATTTGGGGCGAGCGGCGACCTGACGCACCGCAAGTTGATTCCCGCGCTCTATAATCTGGCGGTGGCCGGCCTGCTGCCGGAGGGCTTCGCGGTCATCGGTTACGCCGTTACGCCCATGACGGACGAAACGTTCCGAAATGAGATGCGCGACTGGGTGAAGAGCTCGCCGGAAGCAAGCGCATTTCAGAAGGACGTGTGGGACCGGTTCGCGGAGGGGCTTCACTATATTACAGGCGACTTCGAAAAGCCCGAGGGATACCTGGCGCTCGCGGATAAGCTCAGCCATCTAGACGACAACCACGGATGCTGCGGCAATCGGCTTTTCTACTGCGCCACGCCGCCCAGCTTCTATGGGATTATTGCGAAGAGCCTGGGTAGGCACGGCCTACTGACGAAGCGCGAAGACAGGGAGAACTGGTCGCGAATCATCATCGAAAAGCCGTTCGGCACGAGTCTCATTTCGGCGCGCGAGCTTAATGAGACGGTTCACCGCGTCTTTAAAGAGGATCAGATCTACCGGATCGATCACTATCTCGGCAAGGAGACGGTCCAGAATATCATGGCGTTCCGTTTCGCCAACTCGATTATCGAGCCGATCTGGAATCGCCGATACGTGGACCACGTGCAGATAACTGCCGCTGAATCGCTGGGAGTGGAGCATCGGGGCCGCTACTACGAAGAGGCGGGCGCTCTGCGGGACATGTTCCAGAATCATCTTATACAGCTCATGGCGCTCGTCGCGATGGACCCGCCGGTGCGTTATGACGGCCGGTCGGTGCGGGACCGCAAGGCGGACGTGCTGCGCGCCATTGTCCCGCTGGACCCAGAGAATCTAGGCGACGTCGCGGTACGCGGGCAGTACGGTCCCGGGGAGATCGATGGCGTGAAGATGCCCGGCTACCGCCAAGAGGATCTGGTCGACCCGAACTCCTGTACGGAAACGTTCGCCGCGCTCAAGCTCGTCGTGGATACGTGGCGATGGGCGGACGTGCCCTTCTATCTTCGGTCCGGCAAGCGGATGCCCAAAAAGCTGACCGAAATCGCCATCCAGTTCAAGCGCGTGCCGCACCTCTTCTTTCAAAGTTCTCCGCAGGATGAGATCGAGCCGAACGTGCTCACGATTCAGATTCAACCGGACGAGGGAATCTCGCTCAAGTTGGGCGCGAAGCAGCCCGGCCCGGAGATGCACATCCGCCAGGTGAAGATGGAGTTCTCCTACGGCGAAGCCTTCGGCATTACGCCCGCCACCGCCTATGAGACCCTCCTTCTCGACGCAATGGAGGGCGACCCGACTCTCTTCAACCGAGGCGACGCAGTAGAGCTATCGTGGGAGGTGCTCGCCCCTATTCTCGAGACGTGGGAAGCGACGCGCCAATATACCCACTTCCCCAACTACGCCGCCGGAACCTGGGGTCCAACCGCCGCCGACACGCTGCTCGCGAAGGATGGCCGCTCCTGGAAGAACGGGTGAGAGTTTCATGCGGCCACATTTCGCGACAATCACTCCGGGCGACCTGCGACGATATCGATTTCAAGTGGCGGCGATTGCGGCGTGGACGGCGCTCTTCAGCCTTTTCGCTCTGTCATGCTTCTTTTATTGGATTGTGCCTGTTCTGCAGCTGAAGCACGAATCCGGGACAATGTTAACCGGGACCGCGCGAGTCGAGGCCGTTACGTATCTGCAAGGGACTGAGGCAAACCCCACTCCAGAGCCGATCTTCCGCGTCGGCTTCGAGGGGCGAAGCTACGAGGTACAGGGGAGCACGGACGCGCGTATTGGCGACAAGGTGCGCATACGTTACCGAGTCGGCAAGAACGGCGATATATACATGGGTTCGATTGGCGAGGCGGTCGGCACGCACTAGTGCGGCTGAACGCGAATCTGATCGACAATGCGGTCTACCCCGCGTATGCCATCGACCGTCTGCACGACTCTCCGCCGCTCCTCTCCGTTTCGGACGTGGCCGCTCAGGGTGACCACGCCATCCTGCGCCTCGACGTGCAGGCCGCTCATGTCCACGCCCTTGCGCAGCGACAGAACCGTATTCACTTTACCGGCAAGAGTAGCGCTGCCCAGCGCCTGCCCGGTGTGCTGCGTAAAGGTGCGGGCGTCCTGCGCCAGGTTTCCCGCGTCGCGCGAGTTGCAGCCGGAAAGCGTGGCGACGATTCCCAATAGTAGAACGGCAATGACAGTTTTTCTCATTTACAACTCTCCCCATATTGAAGTCACTCTCAATACGAATTGACTCACAAGGAGCGCATCATGCATTTGAAACGAATACTGGCCGTCGCCGCACTTCTCAGTCTGGCAACTCTCGCGCGAGCGGAGGACCGGCCTAATACGCTCACGCCCAAAGAGATTTCGGACGGCTGGGTTTTGCTGTTCGACGGCGAAACCATGTGGGGATGGAAAGTGCCTGAAGGTCCGGTGACGTGGTCGGTAGTCGATGGAACGATTCAGGCCAACGGTAATGGAGAAAGTCAATCGATAAGTACAACCTCGTGGGGGGATTTTGAGCTGAAATTCGAAGTGAAACCGGAACTGAATGGAAAGTGGCAATCCATTTCGATTCCCCGCGCGAGCACTAGCACAACTGTCTCGTCCTCGTTCCGGGTCGCCGCAGGAGAGCCAGTTAAACTGATTCACACTAGGAGCCTGTCCATGAATT
>JBBROJ010000151.1:0-11963 GCA_038229495.1 Chthonomonadales bacterium | reverse complement strand
GAGGAGGCGCGGGCGGGATTGAGGGCTGTGGGAACAGCATACGGCCGCCTCGCGCTTGCGGCGCTGACCGCCGGGCTGGCTTTCAACGTGATTTACGGGCTGGATTCGGGTGTCAACGCGCGACTGTGGATGGGATTGGGCGGAGCCGGAGCCGTATCGCGGTTGGGAGCATGTTCCCAACGGCGTGACCGAGCGGCGGGAACGACCTGGACTGGTCTCTTCGCGGCAGCCGTCGTTGCAACCGCAGGGTTCGGTGGAGAAGCCCTTGCAAGCCCGCTTGGCGTTGCCAAAGAGTTCGGGGCTGGAGCAGCGCTGGCGGTGGCGTCCTGCGTAGGCGCGGCCATGGACTGGGCGCTTCGCAGCCGCCCGGATTCGTTCGTCCGCCCGCCGGTTCAACTGGCTGTCACGTTTTCCGCGCTTCTCGGTTCGCTGCTGATAACGGGGTCGGATGAGCGGTCGGTGATTCTGCCTGCGCTTGCCCATGCCGTTTCGTTCGGAAGTCTCCTGGCAGTCAGCGCCACCGCTAACGGGAAAGTGTGCCTAGCGGCGGGGTTCGTGGTGGTCTCTCTCGCACTCCTGCCGTTGTGGACGCGGGCGGCTGGATATGGGCACGGCGCGCAACAGGCGGGGCTGACCTCCGTACTGATGGGACTTGGATTCGCGGCGGCGTATGGCCTGTTCGCGCGCTGGATGTCCGCGGAGTCGGCGCTGTTTGGCGTGATGTCCCTCTCCCTCGCGGGCTCCGCGGCCCTCCTTTTCGGAGGAAGCGCGATTCCCATGCGGCAGGCAGCCGCGCTCGCGGGCGTCGGAGGCATGGCGTTTGGCGCGCTCATTCTCGGGAACAGCGCAGTGCGCCTGCAAAAGCCGTGGCTCGGTTATGCATCCGGCGGGGCGGCAACACTTGCATGGGCGATTCTGACCGTGCGATTCCTGGCCGTCGATTCGATCCGGTTGAGCATGGCGGGCCTGCCGCTCGTCGCGGTCCTGTTTGCGGTTGGTAGGCTGACGCCGGACAGCTTCGAGGCTCCACTGGGGCTCCCATTGCGCCGCACGGCGGAGATTGTTGCGTATGCGCTCATCGCTTTTGTAATCACCATCGGGCTCGAGCATCCGTCCTCGACCTCTCTGACAGTATCCGTTACGCTGGCAGCTTACGCCCTTGCATTCTTCGCGGCCTCTCTCGTCGAGCGCGACGCGGATAGAGCGGGCATGGCCGCGGCCCTATGCACGGCCGCCGCCGCCTATCGCCTCGGCACGATGGATCTGCCCTGGCCTCTCTGGTCGTGGCGCATCGTATGGACCTCCGTGGCCTGGCTCGCCGCAGCGCGAATCCTCGATAAGATGGGTTCTGCGACGCTCGACCGCCTTGCACGCCGCCTCTATCGGCTATCAGCGGCTATAGCCGGAATATGCGCCGTCGTCGCGCTATTGAGCGCAGCCACGCCAGACATGGGCACGCTTGCTCTCCTGACGCTTGTCGTCGCCGGAAGCGTATTTGCGGGCGCGTTCGTGGTGGGGCGGGGCGAGTCCTATGCCCACGCGGGATTCGTCTGCTACCTCGCGGCCTACATGCTTTACCTGTACGACCGGCTTGCGTTCAGCCCGGACGTGCTTCAATTCTATCTCCTTCCCGTCGGCCTCTACCTTGCGCTGCTGGGCCACGTCGCGGCGAAGCGTGGCAGCCAGGATCGGGCGAGCGCGCTATGGTGGCTTGGCCTGCTCACCATTCTCACGCCCACCTTTTTCACTTTTTACCGCCACAACGTCACAGGCTCCGCGCCGCTCGATACGCTCCTGCTTCTCGCGGAGTGCCTCGGCGCTGTCGGATGGGGAATCGCGCATCGCATCAGGACGTTCGTCTTCGCCGGCACTCTCTTCGCGCTGGCATTTGCGGCGGTGTTGGGGCGCGGCGCAGTCGTGGAGATATGGTCGGGCCTCTTCGCGGTTACGCTGGGTGTCCTTCTGCTCGCTTTCGTATTCACGTTGAGCGTGCGGCAGGACGCTGTGCGCGCCTGGCTGAGCCGCCGGGGTGACGCATGGAAGCAGTGGAGATAGGTTGAGGAGTGCGGGAGTGTGGGAGTTTTTCTTGGGGGTTCGGTAGTGTCCGCATGGACGCTCTGCCGAGGGCCAAAGTTAGCTGCAGACAATCGACCGTGCCGAGGTTCTCTCGTCGGTTGTGTGTGAAAAACGCCACACTCGCAATCGGGAACATAGTCCGTACCCGCGTGGTCTGCCCAAATGTAGAGTCCAGTGGGAAGACATAGGAGATAACGTCATGAAGGGTGCAGGATAACTGGTATTAGCGGCGGCGATCTCGGGCATCGCAGCCGGACGGCACGCACAGGCGCAAGGCAGCTCGCGAGATCCCAATTTTGGGTCCCGAGCCGCGCGAATTACAGGCACTAATGGACTGCAAACCACCCGGTTTGAGACCCCCGCGGGAGTAATCAAGGTCCATCTGCCGGCCGACATGGCTGCCGGAGACACCATTAGCGGTACGGTCGTCACGGAACCGGCAGGAAAGACGGATCGAGATCGAGCCGCAAACTCCGATACGCTGGATGACTACGAGATCGATATCGCAGGAAATCGAGTCGATCCAAAGCAGCGCACGCTGCGATTCGTTGTCCCGGCCGTCGCGACGGCAATACCCCTTCTGTTGAAAGACCAGTCGGGTGCGGAAACGCTATCCGGCGTCATACCATTACCCGGCGCTTCTTCCAACGGGCCTGAACCGTTCCGACGTAAGAATGGACCTCCGAACACTCAAAGTGGGCCGCGAGATTCTCCAGAGCCGAGCGGCCCGGAACCGTTCCGCGTGAAGAGTCCTCCGCCCACCGTCGAGTCCGGCCCGAGGGCAGGCGGCAATCCGAACGGCCCGGAACCATATCGATTCTCGCCGGCCAATACTCCGAAGTTCTACACCCCTCGAGTCGCCCAGATAGGGAAGCCTATCCCGGTAACCGGACCGTTCGACGGCGACTTCTCGAACACGCGAGTACGGTTGAATGGTCAAATCATAGAACCGCTTGCCGAGTCTCCCCACAGCCTGATAGTTCTAAATCCAGCCCTCGGCTCGGGCACTCAGACGCTCGTCATTCGTGAGCGCGGCATGGAGACGGAACTTAGTGTGACCAGTCTGGCGATCCGCCTCAGCGTGACGAAGACCACGCTAATGACCGGCGAATCGGCGACGCTCACGGTTACTGTCTCCGGCCTGAAGGACCTGTCGGACCGCGAGTATCCGGTAACATGTGTCGTGTCGAATGCGAACCCTGCGACCGTCAGCCTCGGCGCGCTCGAAACCGTGGTCCACCACATAGAACGAACACATGTGAATCCCGACGGTGCCGCGGCATTTACGCTCCCGCTTTTGGGTCGCAGCGCGGGTGCATTCTCGCTCAGCGGCGCGGTCACCAGTTCTCCGAATCTCGCGTCCGACCGGCTGCTGAGTCCCCTGGACATGAAGAACAGGAAGAACCTGAAGAATCTTGAAGGGGCATCGGAACAGGACCTGTTAGACACCCTCCAGATCCTGCGGGACCGCAAGCAGTTCGACAAGGAGCATGGCAAGGATTCTCAGAAGTGGTTCGCGGAAAAGATTAGGCTCGTTAAGCGGGCGCTGAACGAGTACCACGGCAGAAACGCGCCGGACGAACCAAACGACAATTAGATGAATTAGAAAAATAGATTGAGGCGAGCGGGCGGCGAATCGCTCACTCGCCCCAACCCCGCTCACGCAGCCCAGGGCAACTCTTCCATATCGCCGGCATGTGATGGAATCGGCGCCGGTCCATTCGCGTACTCGCCGGATGAACGGTAGTACGGCCCCCCAAAGAAATGCCACGGAAGGGCCCCGAGCAGCGCCAGAGCCCGGTAGCCCGTGAGGTCAATGGCTTCGGCGGGCTCCATCGCGCCGCGGAACCAATATCCGAATGAAGGATTAGACTCCTCGACCAGGCTGTAGCGAAGCCAGTAGCGGTCGCATGTCAAGCAGCGGCACAGGTCGACGCGCTCGTTGAATCCGTCCGCTCGCTCGGACCAAACCTCCGTCAGCTCAAACGTGCCGATTCGACACTGCTCTTCCATGCAGTCGCAGTCGTATTGAAGCTCCAAAGTCGTCCTCCTCCTGCATCGCGCCCACATCACGCGACCCTCAGGTCCGCGCGGCGAGTCGCGCTGCGGCGCAGCGTCTGCTTCAACTCCGCAGACCGGTTTCCGCCGACTGGGCGGATGCCCAGTTCAGTGTTACACGCGGGGGCCGATGAGCTCATGCGTGGACTGGCATTCGCGCGCCATTCATGCAGTTGTGCCGGGGCGCAAAGTAAAGACTGAAGGGATTAGTGAATCCGGCGGCGAAAATGAGAGCATACATGCCGCTTCAGCGCGCCCATGCTTGCGCATCCGTAGTAATCAGCGCGCCCGTGCTTACGCATCCTTAGTAAAATGAAAACCGAGATATTGACTGTGGACGCGGAGTCGCCCGATTCCACGCGGATTGAAAGCGCGGCGAAGGCGCTGCGGCGAGGGGAGTTGGTCGCGTTTCCGACCGAAACAGTATATGGACTCGGAGCAAACGCCCTGGACGCGGAGGCGGTTGCGCGAATATACGAGGCGAAGGACCGGCCCGCTTTCAATCCGATTATCGTGCACGTAGCAGATACGGCGGCGGCGCGAACCCTGGTCACGGAGTGGCCGGAAGCTGCCGTCAGTCTGGCGGAGCGATTCTGGCCGGGACCGCTCACGCTGGTGCTGCCGAAGCGAGATTCGATTCCAAATCTCGTTACGGCAGGCGGCTCAACGGTAGGTATTCGAGTTCCGGCGCACCCGGTCGCCCTGGCGCTGCTCCGGGCGGTGGGCGTTCCCATCGCCGCGCCGAGCGCCAACTGTTCCACGGCGGTCTCGCCCACCACCGCCGCGCACGTCCTGAAGGGGCTGGACGGCCGAATCGCGATGGTGATAGACGGCGGCCCGACCTCCGGCGGCATCGAATCGACGGTCCTGGACCTCTCGGTCAGCCCACCTCGCCTGCTGCGTCCCGGCCTCATATCGAGGGATCAGATCGAATTGATAATCGGGCTAACCGGGCGAACAATGATCGACAGCGCGGATGGTTCACCGGTCCCATCGCCGGGACTGATGCGCCGCCACTACGCTCCCCGCGCGAAAGTCGAGTTGATCGAAGGGCACGAATTCGAGCGCGCGTTGGAACTCCAGGTGCGCGACAATAAGAATGGCTGGATGCCGATCGACGCCGAGATTGAAACTGACAATCAGAGTCTATTCATAAAATCCATGCCGGGCGATCCCCAACGCTATGCGGCTCAACTGTACTCCACGCTCCATACATTGGATGAAGCGGGCGTGGACCGAATCGTGATCCAACTTCCGCCCAACACGCCGGAATGGCTCGCCGTCCGTGACCGCCTTCGCCGAGCGGCCTCGGAGAATTGATCGCCGACGCCAGCCTACAGATCGCAGAACATCGGAATCCCATGTCCCAACGACCCAACGACCCAACGACCCAGGGTTCCCAACGACCCAACGACCCAACGGCCCGACGACCCTCCCTTCATATCGCCGCCACCTATCTCGCGCTGATACTCCTCAGCGTTCTCTTTTTCGCACCTTTCGTCTGGCTTTTCATGACGTCGTTCAAGCCGGAGAGGGAGATATTTACGACGGTCTGGCCGCACCACTGGGTGTGGGATAACTTCAGGCTGGGACTCACCCACTTTCCGTTTGCGCTCTATCTGCGCAACACGCTCTTTCTCTGCACCGTCAACGTCATCGGAACCGTGCTTTCAAGCTCGTTGGTCGCCTACGGGCTGGCGCGCATTCCGTGGAAGGGCCGGCACATCCTCTTCCCGCTGCTGCTCTCCACCATGATGCTTCCGGGCCAGGTGACTATGGTGCCGCTCTTCGCGGTCTTCAAGTGGCTCGGCTGGGTCGATACATACCTGCCGCTGACGGTCCCCGCATTCCTCGGGAACGCGTTCTTCGTCTTTCTGCTGCGCCAGTTCTTCCTCACGATTCCGAATGACCTCACGGAGGCCGCGCGCCTCGACGGCTGCTCGGAGTTCACTACCTACCGGAAAGTCATTCTGCCGTTGGCAACCCCGGCCCTTGCCACCGTCGCTCTCTTCACTTTCATGAACACCTGGAACGACTTCCTGGGGCCGCTCATCTACGTCTTCGATGACCGAAAGTACACGCTCTCGCTCGGCCTCGCCACGTTCACCAGCCAGTATGTATCCTTCTGGGGGCAGCTGATGGCGGTCTCCCTCCTCATGATCATCCCAATCCTCGTGCTCTTCTTCTTCACCCAGCGCACCTTCATCCAGGGAATCGCGATGTCAGGAATCAAGGGGTGAGATTGGAGGACGCGCTCCAGGAGGTCGAAGCTGCCAGCCAAAAGCTTTTCGACCGTCATCGCGATTCCGTGGCATGGCTGAGCGAAACGGGATTCCCCACCGCCCTCATCTGGCTCAATCCAGCCTGGGCCGCCGAGCCTGAGCGGGCCGCGCTTCGCAAACTGCTGCCCCATCCACGCATACAGCGGCGAATCGAATCGCACCTCATGTCCGGCAAGCCTGCACACGCCCGTCGCGCCGCCTACGCCCTCTGCGACCGCCTCGCATTGCCGGTCGCCGTAAGACAGTTAATGCGAGGAACCTCCCCCAACCCCCTTCCTTCGGCAAGCTCAGGACAGGCTCTTAGTAAGAAGGGGGTTCGACTGGGCGAAGGTACAGACTCTTGCCCTAGCTCCCCTCTCCCCTTGGCAAGGGGAGAGGGGCCGGGGGTGAGGGGTGCTCTCCCCAACGACCCTACGACCCAACGACCCAACGACCCAACGACCCAACGACCCAACGACTACTCTCTCATGCACACCGCAATGGGCCAGCCCATCGTCCGGGGCATGCGGGATCGCGGTCTGCATATCTCCTATTCGCACGACGGCGGCGCGCATCTCACGGTGGCGGCGCGCGATTCGAGACTGCTGGGAGTCGGAATCGACATAGTCCATCTGCCCCGCCTGCGCGGCGACCGAAGAGATCGCGCGTACGTGGAGCGATTCGCGCGCCACTTCATGTCGGCGGAAGAGTACGCCGTTTTCTTGAGCGCCGGAACGGGCGAAGAGCCGGACGCGTTCAGCCAGCGCGGGGCCGCCCACTTTTCACTCATGGAGGCCGCGTCCAAAGCGCTGGGGACGGGGCTGAAGATCGGCGGCGGGATGGGCGGTCCCGCCTCATTGCCGAAACAGTCCCTCGGCGTACTCGACCTCCAGCCGGAGGTAGAATTCATCATCGGCCCGGAAGCCCGGTCGCGAATCGCGCGCCTCGGCGGCGGTCCTCTAAAAGGATACTGGGGCACGGACGGGGAATATCTCGTCAGCGCAGCGTTTTTGTGGAAGGTGGAAGATAGAAGGTAGAAGGTGGAAGAACAGCCTTTGACTTTCTTCTATCTTCTACATTCCACCTTCCACATTCATTGAAACCCATCCGCAGCATGCCCCGTATTCTGGCTGTAGCGTCTTCCAAACGCGCACAGAGGGGGGAGAACAGGACGTCCGTGCTCGTCATGGAACAAACAGACGCCTCACTGGTACAGCGTACGCTCGCGAGTGAAACCGCCGCTTACAACGTTCTGGTTCAGCGTTATCAGCGCCAGGTGTACAATCTGGCCTATAGAATGGTCGGAAGCGCGGAAGACGCGGGAGATATGGTGCAGGAGACATTCCTGCGGGCCTACGGAGCCCTGGCCTCATTTCGCCAGGACGCAAGTTTCCTGACGTGGCTCTATAAGATCGCTTCGAACCTCTGCATCGATCATCTGCGGTCGCGCCGCTCCAAGGGTGTGCTGTCGCTGGAGATTGAGTTGGAAGAGGGGCGCGAGCCGGCAGCCACCGAACGCGGTTACGACCCGGAGGATTCCGCGGTTCGGGGGGCGGTGAGCGATATTGTGCAGCGCGAAGTTATGAACCTTCCCGCAAAATATCGCATAGTGGTAACCATGCGGCACCTTCAAGGTATGAGCGTCGAGGAGATCGCAGACCAATTGAACTTGCCGTCGGGAACAGTAAAGACTCACCTTTTTCGGGCCAGGGATATGCTAAGGCAGCGTCTCGGCTCGGTACTGGATATGGAATCGGATGGAAGAAAATAGACTATTTGAAGCCCACGAAGAAGGGTTTTCTCTTTGCACCCGCGTGCAGCAGCGTCTGCCGGACCTGATCGAGGGTTATCTCGACGCGATGACAGCAGAAGCGATTCGCGCCCATCTCTCCGTCTGCTACATGTGCGCTCGGCTCTTTGGCGAGATGGAGAATACCATCAAGCTCGTCGAGACGCTGCCTTTCGTCGATCCGGGCTGCGACTTCTCGCCAGGCATTATGGCCGCGATTCAGCAGCACACCGGCTCGGAGGGCAGGCGCCCCTGGTGGAAGTGGCGTCCGCCGCATTTTCCAAACCGAAGAGAGTAGCGACCACCGGCCTGAACACCCGAACATCTGAATACCGAACGCCCGAACACCTGACCACCGAACGCTCCGCACGACCGACAGAGAGAAGCGCGATGCCGCAATCGGACGCCAATCATGCCGCCCCGCCGCTTGCCGAGGTCAATGCTCGCCTGCCGATTCTGAGTCGAATCCCCGAAACCCATCCTGTCCGCCTGCTCGCGCTCGCTGTCGGCTGCGGCGAGCCTATCGATACTATCCAGCCGTTCATCGATTCACTGCTCGACCCGTCGCCCGACCGCTGGCATATCCGCGTTATTTCCGCGTGGGCATTGTCACGCACTTCCTTGCCTGCGGCACAGCTTGACGCCGCGACAGCCTCTCTTCTGGACGTGCTGGAGAACGCGAGACCCGAGCGATGGCGCGACCGCATGCTCCGAAGCCTGAAGCGGCACGTTGGAATCGCGTTAGGAGGGGGACTACTCGGGACCATTGCGTTCATGCTTTTGCAAATGGGGTGGGGCCACAGCTTCTACGAGCCGGTGTTCGGAATTTTTCTCATGTTCTCATCCATAGTGCTCTCGATCACTCTCCCAATCACTCTTCCGGCCTCTTTTTGGTTCGATAAGATGCGGGATAACCGTGTCCGCGCCGCCGCCGCGAGCGCGCTGGGCAGCCTGGCCGAACCGGAAAGCGTGGGAGCGCTTGCAGGCGCGCTGGCGCATCGGTCCCGGCACGTGCGCGAATCTGCAGCAGCGTCTCTGCACAACGTTTTGCCTACGTTGAAGCCGGAGCACTACGGAGCGTTCGGATCGGAATCGATTGCCAACCTGGGGCGCGTGCTCTCTCACCCGGACGCGCAGCTTGTCTCCAAAGCTCTGGCCGCACTGTCCGTCATCGGCACGAGCCACGCAATTCCGTTCGTTCGCCGCGCGGCGCAGGCCGGTCGCACAGTGCGTCTCCGCGATTCCGCCGCCGAAGTCCTGGCCCTTCTCGAGGAACGCCAGCGCCACGAGACGAATCACGGTACACTGCTCCGCCCAACTTCGTCCCCGAATGATCCCTCATCCATACTCATGCGCCCAGCCGGCCCATCCATGCAGCCCAATGCGGAGGTTCTTCTGCGCACTGTCTCGGACCGGGACAATTAGCGACAGCCACTTCCTGCCGGCTCATCTCGTTCCGCGTCAAGCAGCGTCTTCAATTCGCGAAATAGAAAGAGCCGATCCGCGCCCCATCGATCCGCGCGCCCAGTCGTGCTGTGTACGACAAACTGACGGGACTCGCCGAAAGTATCCTCCTGTAATCCCCACTCGCAGTCCGGCTCTTCCGTGCACATCCTCCACACATCTTTCCCGTTGTAGCAAATGAATCGCGGCGCTGATCGAAGCAACGTTCCCCGGAGGCGGTCACGATCCCCATCCGTAGGCAGAGGAAGCTTGCTGTTGTCCACCGAGATGACATAGGGAAGAATCGCCGTCAGCCCGATCCCGTACTGTAGAACGGCCCTGTCCTCCTCGGCGTCCAATTTCGGCGGTGTGAAGCCCGACTGATGCAGCAGCCGCCAGAACCGGTTCCGCGATCCGGCGTAGTAGTGCCCGCTCATCGCCGCGCGAAGACTCGGGGCCGCGCCCACGAATATCACGTCCAGGCCCGGCGCAAGAATGTCGGTAAGGATAGTCTCATGCACCCCATTTCTCTGCTTTCATCTTCCAACTTCGCATTACCGGCATTTTCTCCGATTTTGCCATGTCTTTGCAAGAGTAATTTGACCCCTACATGTCGAAACAGCAGGGAAAGGAGAACACGCCCGCATGATTGCCGCTACTTTTTCCAATAGAATTCGCTGTACCCTTCTTTCCGCCGCCGCAGTTGTCTGCACCGTCGCGGTCGGCCACTCGCTCGTCGCCGATCAGGGACGACAGAAATTAATCGACCCGAAGAGTCTTCCCATGCCCTACGCGACGCCCGCCGCGGGAAGCGGACCCAAGGTCGTGCCGAAGCCCGATGGTGCATCGCTAAAAGCGCCGCCGGGCTTCAAGGTTAGCGTCTTTGCCGAAGGACTTGAGAACCCGCGCTGGCTGACGGTCGCGCCGAACGGCGACGTATTCGTCGTGGAATCCGGGCCGAACCGCGTCACGGTGCTGAGGGACACGAAGGGGGAGGGCAAGGCGGACGTCAAGCAGGTCTTCGCGCAGGGGTTGAATCTGCCCTTCGGAATCGCCTTCCAGAAGGACTATTTGTACGTCACCAATACGAACTCGCTCGTGCGATTCCCCTATAAGGACGGGCAGCTGCAGGCAGAAGGCGCGCCGGAGAAGCTGGCGGACTTGCCCGGACTCGGCTATCGCCAGCATTGGACCCGCGACCTCGTCTTCAATCCGGCAGGAACGAAGCTGTATATCTCGGTCGGCTCGGAAAAGGATATCGATGAGCCGGAGGAGCCCCGGCGCGCCGCGATTCTAGAGTTCAATCCGGACGGAACCGGTCAAAAGGTCTATGCAAGCGGAATCCGAAACGCCTCGGGCAAGGCGTTCAACCCGGTGACGAGGGAGTTGTGGGCGACGTGCAACGAGCGCGACGGCCTTGGCGACGAGTTGGTGCCCGACTATGCGTCATCCGTCAAGGAGGGCGGTTTCTACGGCTGGCCCACCTACTATATCGGCCCGAACCGCGACCCGCGCGTCAAGGACACAACATTGCAGGCGGACAAGGTAATCGTGCCTGACTGCTTGATTCAGTCCCACTCCGCAGCGCTCGGAATCCAGTTCTACACCGGCAGGCAGTTCCCGAAGGAGTACCGCAACGACGCCTTTGTCGCCCTTCACGGCTCGGGCAATCGCGCCAGACGGACCGGCTACAAGGTGATTCGGCTCCACTTCAAGAACGGCAAGCCGCTCGGCACATACGAGGACTTCCTGAGCGGCTGGATGCTGGCCGAAGACGACCCGCGCGTGTGGGGCCGCCCCGTCGGGCTGGTTGTTGCAAAGGACGGCTCGCTGCTAGTCGTGGACGACGGCGCCAATAAGATATGGCGGGTGTCGTACGGTAAGTAGCCTTTCGAGTTCCCTAATGGCGCTCCCGCCGCCAGCCCAGAGGGTTGGCGGCAGGAGCGCATTTTTATGCACCTCGCTGTATTCGCTTTGGCTTCGCGCATCGTCACATTCGATATGAAGACTTGCAGCGGTCACCCCTGCCGAACCCTTCTCACCATTTCGTCCAGTTTCATCAGGGCCTCGATGGGCGTGAGGGCGGTTGTGTCCAACGTCTCCAGCTCCTCGACGACCGGGTGCTTCTCGGCCTCGAACAGAGTCATCTGGAGCTTCTGGCGGGCCGTGGGAATGGCGGCGTCCGCGCTCAACAGGTCGCCGCCCGCCCGTGCGCCGCTCCGTTCCAAACTCTTCAGAATCTCCCGAGCCCGCTCGATGACCTCCGGCGGGACGCCCGCCATCCGCGCAACCTGGATTCCATACGAGCGGTCCGTGCCGCCGGGAACCAGCTTGTG
>JBBROJ010000150.1:0-11969 GCA_038229495.1 Chthonomonadales bacterium | reverse complement strand
TCCTCTCTCGCAGAAGCCTCGAAGTCAGCTGGCATCATCGCTACGACTGCGCGCCATTCGTTAGCGAACATGGTATTGATATTCATGATCGCATTGTACCAGCATCAGGAGTAACATGTCAACCTTAAGTTAGCGCATATGGGGCCGGGGGGTGGGTAGGCCGGGGGCTGAGGGCCTTCCAACCTTCTAGCTGCACCCGAACACGGAACCGCAGTTTAGACACTTGTAGCACGCCCCGTTGCGGACCATCAGCGCGCCGCACTCGGCGCAGGCGGGAGCGTCGGCCATGTTCTCGAATATCTCCCGTTCACGCAGGTCGAAAGGGTTGTTCGACGCTTGCTTCGCCATAGTCTGGGCGGCCGGAGTCTGCGCCGCCTGGCCCGGTTGAGTCGCGGGCAGGGGAGTGACCTCGATTCCCTCGCCGTTTAGCGACTTCTCCTCGCCCGGCTGGACCTCGCGCGGCAGGAACTTCAGGCCGAGCCATCGGAAGATGTAGTCCGGTATCGACTTCGCGAACCGGATGTCGGAATTCGGCGTGATTCCGCTCGGCTCGAACCGCATGTGCGCGAATTTCGTGACCAGGGTTTCCAGCGGCACCCCGTACTGAAGCGCCAGCGAGGTCATCGTCGCAATCGTGTCCATCAGGCCCGAGATCGTCGATCCCTCCTTTGACATCGTCAGGAATATCTCGCCGGGCGTCCCGTCCGGGTACATGCCCACCGTGATGTAGCCGTCGTGACCCGCGATACTGAACTTGTGCGTCACCGACTGCCGCTCGTCCGGCAGCTTCCGCCGCACCATCCTCGCCTCAGAATGGGTCGTTGGGTCGTTGGGATTCGGGCTTGCGACTTCCGACTTCCGACTCCCGTCTTCCCGGCTCGTCATCAACGGCTGCGTCCGCTTCGATCCGTCGCGGTAGATGGCAATCGCCTTCAGGCCGAGCTTCCAGCCCTCCACATAGACGCTGCCAATCTCCTCGGCGGTCGCGCTGGTGGGCATGTTGACCGTCTTGGAGATAGCCCCCGAGATGAACGGCTGGGCGGCGGCCATCATCTTGATGTGCCCCAGATAGTGGATAGAGCGGGTTCCGTTTGCGGGCTTGAAGGCGCAGTCGAAGATCGTCAGGTGCTCCGGATTCAAGTCCGGCGCGCTCTCGATGGTGTCGTGGTCATCGATGTACTTGATAATTCCGTCCACCTGCGCCTGGCTGTAGCCGAGGCGGGTCAGCGCCTCGGGGACCGTGTTGTTCACGATCTTCATCAGGCCGCCGCCCACGAGGTTCTTGTACTTCACGATGGCGATGTCCGGCTCGATTCCGGTCGTATCGCAGTCCATCATGAACCCGATGGTCCCGGTGGGCGCAAGGACTGTTGCCTGCGCGTTGCGATATCCGTACTTCTCGCCCATCTGAATCGCGTTGTCCCAGCTCGTGCGGGCCGCGTTCAGCAACTCGTCGGGCACGTGCTGCGGGTCGATGTGCTCCACGTGGGCGCGGTGCAGCCGCATCACCTCCAGGAACGATTCGCGATTCGGGCCGTAGCCGGGGAACGTGCCGTCCTTATAGTAGCTGTCCGTCTCCGGGTCCTTCAGCACGTGGTCACGCGCAATGATCGACGACTGGTAGTAGGCCTCGCCGGTCATGACAGCAGTCAGAGCGCCGGCCAGCGCGCGGCCCGCGTCCGAATCGTAGGCCACGCCGCGCGACATCAGCAGCGCGCCAAGATTGGCGTATCCCAGCCCCAGCGGGCGGAACAGGTGGCTGTTGCGGCCAATCTGCTCCGTCGGGTAGCTGGCGTTGTCGACGATGATCTCCTGCGCCGTGAGGAGAATCCGGCAGGCGTGCCTGTAACCGTCCGCGTCGAACTCGCCCATGCCCTCTTTATCCGTGCGCCGGAACTTCATCAGGTTCAGAGACGCGAGGTTGCAGGCCGAATCGTTCAGGAACATGTACTCGGAGCAGGGGTTGGACGCGTGAATCCGGTCCGTCATCTTGCAGGTGTGCCAGCGGTTAATCGTCGTGTCGTATTGCATGCCGGGGTCGCCGCATATCCACGCCGAATCCGAGATGGCGTGCATCACGTCGCGTGCCTTGTAGGTCTCCGCCACGCCGCCGCCGAGCACGTTACGGGTGGACCAATCCTTGCCCGCCAGGTAGGCCTCCATGAACTCGTCGGTCACGCGCACCGAGTGGTTCGCATTCTGGTAGGAGACGCTGTCGTACGCGCCGCCGGGCACGTTGAAGCTGCCGTTGTAGCCCGCGTCGATGAGCGCCCAGGCCTTCTTCTCCTCCTCGGCCTTGCAGGTGATGAACTGCATGATGTCCGGGTGGTCCACGTTCAGAATGACCATCTTGGCCGCGCGCCGGGTCTTGCCGCCGCTCTTGATGACCCCCGCGAACGCGTCGAACCCGCGCATAAACGAGACCGGACCGCTGGCCGTGCCTCCGCCCTGAAGCTTCTCCTTGGACGAGCGCAAGGGACTCAGGTTCGTGCCGGTCCCGCTCCCGAACTTGAAGAGCATCCCCTCCGTCTTGGCCAGCCCCAGAATCGACGGCATTGTGTCGTCCACGCTGTTGATGAAGCAGGCCGAGCACTGCGGGCGCGGCTGGTCCTTCAGCCCCACGTTGAACCAGACCGGCGAGTTGAAGGCCGCCTTCTGATGCAGGAGCAGATGGGTCAGTTCGTCCCGAAACGCCAGCGCATCCGCGTCGGAGGCAAAGTAGTTCATCCCCTTGCCCCAATCCGTCATCGTGTAAGACACGCGCTGAATCAACTGTTTGACACTTGTCTCACGTTCCGGCGTATTGAGGTGGCCCCGGAAATATTTGGACGCCACAACGTTCGTGGCAAGCTGCGTCCAACTCTTCGGTGTGTCAATGTCGTGCTGCTCGAAGACAATCTGTCCCTTGCCGTCGGTAATGACCGCGCTGCGCCTTTCCCACTCCACCGTTCCCCAGACGTCCTCGCCAGGCTCCGTGTACCGGCGCGGAATCTTCAGGCCGGGAAACCTGGGCTTGGACGAACGGGGAGACGCGCCCGGCTCGGACATCGACACAATTGCCGCTTCCGTCGATTCAACCGTCGAATCGAATTCGTTGATGTTCGGGTCCTGCATTAGTTCTTCGCTCCTATTAACTAGATGGTCGAAAGATGGCGTTTACACCAACGGTCGAATGTGGCGGCATGTGCGCACGGAATGTTTGCGCACGGAATGTTTGCGCACGGAATGTTTGCGCACGGGATGTTTGCGCACGGGATGAATGCGCACGGGATGAATGCGCACGGGATGAATGCGCACGGGATGAATGCGCACGGAATGTTTGCGCACGGGATGAATGCGCACGGAATGTTTGCGCACGGAATGTTTGCGCACGGGATGAATGCGCACGGGATGAATGCGCACGGAATGTTTGCGCACGGAATGTTTGCGCACGGGATAAATCCCTGCGCTGGGTGGCGCTCCGCGCCGAGTACCTGCCTGCGCAGGTACGACTAGGCGATAGGCTGATCTACAAGCTCGAATGTCTCCTCAGCGTGAGGCCAAATAGTATTGTTCTCATGGTATTGCTTTTGATTCAGAATGTATCGGATCACGGCGTCTTTGTCCCGCGGGCTGACGCTAAACGCTCCGTAATGGCCCTGCCATGCAAACGGCGCTCCTAACTCCGTCGTGATAAAACGCGAGGAGCCGCCTTTCACGTCGTGCATCATCTTCGCAAGTGTTGCCGTATTGGACAGCTTTACCAGCAGATGAACATGATCCGGCATTCCGCCAATCGCCAGCACGTCACATTTATCATCCGCGCAAACGTCCGAGATATACCGGTAGACACGTCGTTGAATATCCTCGGTGAGAATCTCCTGCCGATCCCACGTCGCCCAAACGAAATGAATCAAAATATTCAGCTTGTTCCGCCGCATTCCTTATGTCCGCCCCGTCTGGTTTCCGCGCAGGCGGAAACTCGGCCGCAGGCCAGAGTTCTCAAGGCCGCCACCGGTCCGAGGGCTTGAGATCAGCACAAGAATTATTCCGTGCGCAAATACGATCGCAATACAATAGCCATCGACTCGACAAACTCACATTAGGCGTTTCAATCCCACTCTGGTGCGATTAAAGGCGTGTTGGTAATTGATACACTGCAGGTACAGTCGAGTTTCAATCCCACTCTGGTGCGATTAAAGGACGGCTCATATACGACTTAGGCTACGGCCCACAAGCGGGTTTCAATTCTCCTTTGGCGAGCCTAAAAGCTTCCTTCCAGAGGACGCGTTCCGCATACGTTATCTGTTTCAATTCCATCTTGGTCCCGAGTAAAGGCCACGCGCCGACTGCTGGAGCGCAGCAATCTAGCAAGATTTCAATTCCACGCTGATATGATTAAGAGGCACTTGGTACACGATTACCATCCAAGCGTAACCCTGGTTTCAATTCCACGCATGTGCTAATAAAGGCTAACCGGTCACCCCGTTTGGTTTCCGCGTAGGCGGAAACTCGGCCGAAGGCCACCCAGCGCAGAAATTCATTCCGTGTGCAAATAACCCCGCGCTAGTGCCCTACGGCTTGTGCTCTACGGCTTCTGACGCTTCCGCAGCATATTCACGATGTCGCGGAACTGCGTCGCATCCTCGAACTGGCGGTAGACCGACGCGAATCGCACGTACGCCACCTGGTCCAACGCGCGGAGCCGCTCCATCACCATTTCGCCAACTTCGGAAGAGGGGATTTCGCGCTCGAGCCGGTTGAACAGCTTGCGCTCGATGTCCTCGGCCACCTCTTCCAGTGTTTGCTGATTGACGGGCCGTCCAGTGCAGGCCAATTCCAGCCCCTTCAGCACCTTGCGGCGGTCAAACTGCTCGCGCTTGCCGTCGCTCTTCACCACGAAGAGCACCATCTCTTCAATCTGCTCAAAGGTGGTATAACGGCGGCCGCAGCCTTTACACTCCCGCCTTCGCTTGATTGTCTCGCCTTCAGTAGACTCCCTGGAATCGAGAACCTTATCCTCTTTCGAGCCACAGAATGGACATCGCATATTCTGGCCTCACTGCATTACAACTTAATTCCAGCGCAGCGCACTACATCTTGGGCACTCGATAATGATAACACCCTACATATAGGTTGTCAAGTAGAATCCGCAAATATTTTAACAAGATGTAGAGGTACGCTGTTCAGTTTACTACTACAAGTAGTGATGTATACGATTCATAGTGGTCAAAGCGCGTCAATGTCTCCATATTTATTGCAATCCGCGCGCAAAAACGCCCCGCTGACCGTGATGGCTTGCGGGGCATGAAGAATGCAGGAAGCTGCGAACGTATGCTACATATGCTACGTATGCATAGCAAGGTGGCCGCTCGCGCCGTTGCTCTCCGTGTGCGGCGCTGTCGCGTTGCGCAAGTGGCGGGCGGAGTCCTCTGGCGCAGTCACGTTGATGTGGACGCCGCTGCCCATCTCGAATCCCGCGGAGACGGTGAGGCGCGGCATAATGGCGAGGTGCCAGTGGAAATCCCGCTCCCGCTCCTGGTTGATCGGGGCCGTGAGCAGCGTGTAGTTGTAGGCCGGGAAGTTCAGGCAGTGCCCGATTCTCGCGAGAGCGTCCTGGAGGATCGCGGCAAACGAGCGCAGTTTCGGACCATCCTCGTCGGAGAACGCGCGCGCGTGTTTGCGCGGCACAATCCAGACCTCGAACGGATATTTCGCGGCAAAAGGACAAAAGGCGACGAAATCGTCATTCACGCAGACGACCCGCTCACCGAAGTTGATCTCCTGGCGGACCATATCGCAGTAGACGCAGCGCTCATGGAATTCGTAGTATCGCGCGCAACCCTCCACCTGAAGAACTACATTCTGCGGGACCATAGGCAGTGCGATGAGCTGCGAGTGAGGATGCTCCAACGAAGCGCCCGCCACGCGGCCATGATTTCGGAAGATGTTGATATATTTGAATCGGCGATCCTGAGTGAGGTCGAGATACCGTGCCTTGTAGCTGGCGAGCACCCCCTCGATCTGGCGAACCGGCATGGTAGCGGGCGCCAGGTCGTGCTCGGGGCACTCGATAATCACCTCGTGAGCGCCCACGCCGTTCATCATGTCGTACATGCCCTGGCCCGCGCGGTCCAGGTCGCCCTCCACCATGAGGGCCGGAAACTTGTTCGGTACGACCCGCACGGACCAGCCGGGATCGTTGGGCCGCGTCGAGGGCGCGCGGTAGCTCTCGATCTCGCCCGGCGTCATCAGCTCGTTGCCGGGACAGAACGGGCAATTGGGACTGAAAGCGGGCGCGTTGTTCAGGTCTTCGCCCGTCTTGAAATCCGAGGGCCGCCGGCTGCGCTCGGTCGCAACTATGACCCACTCGCGCGTCACCGGATTCTTCCGCAATTGCGGCATGTAATATGACTCCTTGTCTTTATGCGTCGTTAGCTGCATCGTAGCCGCGGGGGCCGAAACGGGAATCGCTCCTATTACACCGCGCTCTGACTCATCGCACTCTGACTCATCGCACTCTGACTCATCGCACTCTGACTCATCGCACTCTTACCATGTTTCGGCACTGTTCCGCGGTCGCGTTACCTATATTATCTGGTAAAGGATACAGGTCGTCCCGCCGCCTGTCAAGCAGACATCCTGCTTAACTTCAGGTCTTTGAGTCTCATTGTATATGGCGATTCTCTTCCGGTATACTATCTGCGACATGGAGAAGCCGTCCCTGGAGGTAATCGAGTCGCGCAGCAGCGACGTTTTCGCCGCCCTGGAGGTGGAGTGGAAGGAACTGCTGGAGCGATGTGAGCGCGCGACCATCTACCAGACCTGGGAATGGAACGAAGCATGGTGGACGGTCAATGGGAGGAGCAAGCGGCTTCGCCTTCTTCAAATCAGGGACCGGGGCAGATTGATAGGAATCGCCCCCTTCTATGTCAGCCGGCATCTAGGCACTCCTCTGCGCCGGCTCGCCTTCGTGGGGAACGGAGCCTCAGACTACATGGACCTTCTTGCGCCCGACGACCGGGCGGCCGAGGTTTGCGCGGCCATTTTCAAGCATCTTGCCGCCTCCCGCCACTACGACCTCGCCGACCTCCAGCAACTGCGCCCGCAGGCCCACCTTCGCGAGCATGCCGAGCGCCGCGCCCACGCTCGGAATACGGCCGTCAGGCAACAGGAGCCCTGCCCCTACGTGACGCTGCCGGCAACCTGGGATGAGCTCACGCAGCGGCTCGGAAAGAAGATGCGGTCGAATCTCTCCTACTATGACCGCCTGCTGTCGAAGACCTTCGAGGATGCCGAAGTCCGTCTTGTAAAACCGGAGGAGCTTTCCGAGGCGATGGAAGCTCTGTTCGACCTTCATCAAAAACGGTGGAACGCGGTGCTGCTGCCGGGAGTATTGGGCGGCGCGCGCGTGCAGGCTTTCCAAAAACTCGTTGCCCGGAGGATGCTCGAGAGTGGGTGGCTCCGGCTGCATGTGATCAGGGTGGGCGGCAAGATCGTGTCGGCGCTCTACTGTTTCCGGTTCCGCGACCACTACTACTACTATCTGGGCGGCTTCGCGCCCGAACTGTCGAAATACAGCCTGGGCACAATTTTGACGGCGCATGCGATTCGGCAAGCGATTACTGAAGGATGCACGGAATTCGACTTCCTGCGCGGAAATGAATCGTATAAGTACAGATGGCTGCCGGAGGTCCGCACGAACGCGCGCCTTCTCATTTCGCATCGCAGCAGCGTCCGCTCGCACGCCATGCTCCGCCTCAACCGGTTCGAGAACTACGTGGAGCAAAAGGCCAAGGCGTTCGCGGCGAAACGGCAGAAGAAGAAGTAGGGGAGGGTCGTTGGGTCGTTGGGTCGCTGGGTGATAGGGCGGACTGAGCATGCAGGGGCCGATTTGAGTTCGTGAAGCCGTCAGGACTTGCAGATCGTCTTAAGGATTGAATCGACGACCCAACGACCCAACGACCCAACGACCCAACGACCCAACGACCCAATGACCCAACAACCCAATCATCGGAGCTACAAATGAAGGGCATTTTTACACTGATCCTGTTTGCGCTGCTCGGCCTGTCGGCTTACAACTATTGGGAGATCCATACGCTGAGGCAGGAGATCGCGGAGCTTAACCAGAAAGTCAATGTTCAGTCGCAATCGGGTATTACGGACGAAGTTGTCGCCAAAGCTGTCATCGCTCTCGCCCAGGCGCGTGATTCCATGAACAAAATGGATGCCACGCAGGCTCGCGCTGCGTACGAAACAGCCCGAAAGCGCCTCGATGAAGCGGCGACGACGGCAAATCGGAAAGCCGGCCCGACGGTAAAGTGGCTCCGCGATGAGGCATCTGACCTGGGCCGCCAGCTTCAGAGCCGATTTCACAGCCCGTAACACTCTTCGGAGGTTCGGTGTGTAGAGGAAACCGTATTACTGGAACGGCGTCTTTACGTCAATCTTCGCCCTCGCGTCGGCCCGTCCTAGTTCCAAAAATCAAAGTTATCCAAGGTACCATTCACATGAGTTTGTCGTCAAAGTGGGCTGTGTATTGCGCGCCGGCGCGACTGTTAATCCTCGCCGTCGCGGCCTTCGCGCTGTCTGGGACGACCGGGTGCACCAAAGGCAACCTCTACAGCACCAAGGACGAAGTGCGGATGGGCGCGCAGGCGTCGAAAGAGATCGACCGCCAATATCATGCTGACACGACTTCTCCAGACGCGGCGCGCGTGAAACGAATTGGCGACAGGCTCATTGTGCACACCGACCAGCGGCCCGGCGTGCCATACACCTTCAAGGTCCTAGACATGAAGGATGTGAACGCTGTCTCTCTGCCTGGCGGCCCTGTCTACGTGTTCAGAGGACTGTTGGATCTGGTGGGAGATGATGACGATGCGTTGGCATGCGTTATAGGGCATGAGGTTGGGCACATCAACGGTCGACATATCACGAAAGCAATCACCAAGCAGACGCAGATCGGAGTCCTGCTGAACATTCTGCTCGCCGGGCGCGGGGCGCTTGCGGGAGACGCTGCTAGCCTGGGATTCGAGCTGCTGGGCTACAAATTCAGTCGCGATGATGAGAACGAGGCGGACAGCCGGGGCATCTCGTACGCCTACAAGGCGGGCTTCGATCCGCATGGAATTGTCCGATTCTTCGAGAAGCTGCAGACGCTGGAGAAGCGTAGCGGGGGCACGCCGGAGTTTCTGCGCGACCACCCGCTGACGTCGAAGCGCATCGAGCGAATCAGCAAGATGATTGAGATGCAGGACTACAAGTTCGGCCAGTGAGAGCCGTCCGAGTGCTGCGCGAATTCTGAAAAGCTGTATAGAAACCCCTCGCCCCCGGCCCCTCTCCCCTTCGTAAGTGGAGAGGGGAGCTTTGGCGGAGGAATCAAGCCTTCGCCCAGGTAGGTGTCTGCCCCCTTCTTACCAAGGAGCGGGTTGGGGGAGGTTTCTATATAGTCACCGAGGGGAGAACAGTTTGAAGATAGCCGCCATCCTGCCGGCCTACAATGAAGCCGATCGTGTCGCGAATGTCGCCCGCGTAGTTCTGCGCTGTCCGTCCATTGATGAAGTGATCGTGGTCAACGATGGCTCAACGGACAATACGGCTGAGGTGGTCCGGCAGATTCCTGGCGTCCGGCTTGTGAACCTACCCAAAAATCGCGGCAAGGGCGGCGCTATGGGGGCCGGAGTGGACGCAACCGATGCAAAGCTCCTCGTGTTCCTCGACGCGGACCTTATTGGATTGAAGTGCGAGCACGTGGAAGCGCTTATCGAGCCGGTGCGAACGGGCAAGTATCAGATGGCGGTGGGGCGGTTTCGCGGAGGCAGAAAGCTGACGGACTGGGCCCAGCGCGTAACTCCGAACATCAGCGGCCAGCGGGCCATCCGCCGTGATGTGTTTGTCCAGATTCCTGATCTCGACACAATCAGGTATGGCGTCGAGATGGCAATCACGCGGTACTGCCGCCGATGGCACGTGCCGACGCTAACGGTCTGGATCACCGGTGTAACACACCCCATGAAAGAGGAGAAGCTCGGATTCGCCCGGGGTATTATCTCCCGCGCGCGAATGTATACCCAGATTCTCGATACGCTCCTTGATCCGCGCGAGCCGGGCCGCGTGCGCGCCCGCCGGATAAACACGCAGATTCCCCGCATTCTAAAGACGCTCGCCGCGAACCAGCGCCGCCGGGGCCGCCCGAAAAGCACGATGTACTGGCTCTATCGGCAGGAGCGCAGTTGGCACCGCCGCAATCAGAAAAAAGCCAACTGGCGGTTCAAGAGATAGGCATCTTCCCACGCGCTGCAGCAGGCGTATTGGTTATCCTCGCTGTGCCAATCTACTCAGTCGTGGTGTCCCCCAAAGAAGCAGGAGAATATCGACAGCACGAACGACCAGGTAGCAGGGTTAGCGGTCGCGCACCTAGTGCATTGCATAATGGTTCCCTCCAAACTCTTCCACGCTTAAGGCTGCCGGATACGCTTGCCATTCCGAAAGGCATCGGAAACTATTTCGCGGGCTTCGGCGAGAATCATGTCGAGGTGTGCCTGGCCCTTGAAGCTTTCGGCGTAGATCTTATAGACGTCCTCGGTGCCGGACGGACGCGCGGCGAACCACCCGTTCTCCGCCACAACCTTCAGGCCGCCAATCTCTGCCCCGTTGCCCGGCGCGCGCGTCAGTCTGGCCGTTATCGGTTCGTCCGCCAGAGTTGAAGCGTGTACCGATTCTGGAGACAGCTCCTTCAGCAGCCGCTTCTGTTCGGGCGTGGCGGGTTGATCAACGCGGGTATAGCTCGGCCGGCCCAGCCGTTCGGTCAGCTCCACGTAGTGGACGCCGGGGTCCTTGCCGGTGCGCGCGGTTATCTCGGCTGCCAGCAGCCCGAGGATAATCCCGTCCTTGTCCGTCGTCCAGACCGTTCCGTTCTTGCGCAAGAAGGACGCCCCCGCGCTCTCTTCGCCTCCAAATCCGTAGGAACCGTCCAGCAGCCCGTCTACAAACCACTTAAACCCAACCGGCACCTCGGATACGCGCACTCCAAGCGATCCGGCCACTCGGTCGATGAGGCTGGAGCTGACCAGCGTTTTGCCGACCGCCGCGTCCGCCGACCAGCCGGGCCGCCTGCCGCCACTGACTTGTCCAAACAGATACCAGATGGCGACCGAGAGATATTGGTTTGGATTCATCAGGCCCATGCTCGGCGTGACTATGCCGTGACGATCCGCGTCCGTATCGTTGCCAAACGCGATGCCATATCTGTCCTTCAGCTTGACCAGCTGCGCCATCGCATAGGGCGACGAGCAGTCCATTCTTATTTTTCCATCGTGATCGACGGACATGAAACGAAATGTCGGGTCTATTCGGTCATTGACGATGGTCAGGTTCAGCCCATACTTCTCAGCGATTCGCGGCCAATAGGCGACGCTGGCTCCGCCAAGCGGGTCCGCGCCGATGGAGAGACCGGAATCGCGAATCGCGTCCATGTCGATGACGGCGGCGAGATCGTCCACATACGGCGTGATGAAATCGAATGCGCGGGTCGTGGCGGCGCGGAGGGCCGATTCATAGGGCCGGCGGTGCACTGCCCGATTGCCGTCCAGGAGCAACTCGTTGGCACGATTCTCAATCCAGTCCGTAATATTCGTATCGGCAGGTCCGCCGTTCGGCGGGTTGTACTTGATTCCGCCGTCGTCCGGAGGGTTGTGTGACGGCGTGATAACGATTCCGTCGGCATGGCCGTCTTCCGCGACACCGCGTGCGCGGTTCCATTTCAATATCGCGTGGGAGACAGCCGGGGTCGGGGTGAGAGATTCGCCGCCATAGCCACCGATGCTCCGCGCCAGGTAGATTTCAACCCCATTCGCCGCAAGAACCTCTACGACAGTCTGTTGGGCGGGCTCTGAAAGCGCATGGGAATCCATGCCGAGGTAGAGCGGCCCATCGATTCCCTTCGAGCGCCGGTACTCCGCCGTGGCCTGCGCGATGGCAAGTATGTG
>JBBROJ010000149.1:0-12021 GCA_038229495.1 Chthonomonadales bacterium | reverse complement strand
CTTGACCTGCTTCGTGTCTCTGTACTCCTCGAATCCGGCGGCCCGCGCCAGGCGGATTGTCTCCAGAGTTGAGGTGCGGGCGCTGCGGACTTTCTTGAGAAAGACTTTATAGTCCTCCGCATAGCGGAAGACCTCTTCCTTTTGCGCGGGCGTTAGAACCAGCCACCCCGACCGCTTCTTTGGAAGGTCCTGCTGCGCTTGCGTGGGGGCGAGAACGAGCAGGAGTGACATCAGAGCAAGACCCGGCAAACAGGGCCGCATATGTTCTCCTCAGAATTCAAATGGGCTACTTACGAATGGCGAGAATCACACCGTCGCGGACAGGAATCAGGGTCGTTATGAAGTCCGGGTCGGTGGTAAGCAGTCGCGTGACTTCGCGCACCCCGTCGGTATCGGGCGTGTGGTCGTTCGCGTCGAAAATGGCGCCATGCCAGAGCATATTGTCGATGAGGAGCGCTCCGCCCGACCTCAGCTTCTGCTTGATCGGCTCGACGGACGCGGGGTAGCCATGCTTGTCGATGTCATTGAAGATAACGTCGAAAGGTCCGTCTGCCTGCTTGAGCGCCTGTACCGCCTCATTTACGTGATACTTAACGATGTCGTCGTATCCAAGCGCGCCCAGGTGGCCGCGCGCCCTGCGGGACAGGTCCTCGTCCCAAACCACGTGATGGACCTCGCCCCCGCCATTCTCCTGCACCGCCTTTGCGAACCAGGCGGTCGAATAGCCGTAACCCGAGCCCAGCTCGAAGATTCTCCAGGCCCCGATCATGCGGGCGACCTGATAGCAGAAGTAGCCGGATGCGGGCCCGATAATGGGGAAGTTCACCTCTGTGGCGTATGCCTCCATCGCCTGCATCTCCGGCTGCCGGGGCGGTACAAGGCTGTCCAGGTAGTCACGAACCTGTTGCGGGATGGGATCTGTCGCCATTTAATGGTCTCCTACGGTTGTGGTGCGGTTACTGCAAGGTGGTAGATTGCCTACCTTCAGAATACCGCAGCCGACCGCGCGATCCCTTCCGCAAACGATTCTAAATCACGCAAACAGATGGGCCGGAGCGAAATTCAGGAATTCCGCTCCGGCCCAGTACAGGCAAGCTTCTTGCAGTTATCGCCGAATCAACTCGATGCCCAGCTTGCATACGAAGGAGAGGAGCTTACCCGTATTCTCTCCATCGACATCGAGAAACTCGACGCCTATCACCGGCTTGATAGGATTCTCGCGTACATAAGCGACTCTGCAGCGCACTTCGACCATCTCTTCGTCGAGGCGCGTAATCAGCGCGATTCTATCGTTGATTATCAGCCCGTGGGGCACATTTACGAGCTGCGCGCCCGTGGTGCTGATGTCTCGAATCGCGACTACATACCGCTCGCCGCCCACGGTAACCATGGCGGACAGAACGTCTGGGCGAACACGCAGGCTGTTCCTCCGCTCGGCGTCCTTCGACAGCATGTCCGAAGCGGAAGCCAGCTCCGCTGCGGTCGCCTGCCCGCCGCCGTCCTCTATTACACTCTCACATCGGTTAATCATCGGATTAGTTTTCTCCAGCCGGGCGTGCGTGCCGGGTGCCGGCCGGCGTTGTTACGCCGGCCATTGCCGCGCCACGCGATGCCGCCCGCTCGCTTAGCCGGCGCAGGCGAATTCACGCATCTGCCGGAGGGTGTCGAGCGCCGTCTTGTTCATCGAGCCGGCTCCGATTTGAGATTGCGGCTCCTCGTCGCCAAGGTCCGCAATGTAGTCGGAGCGGCCCTCGAGGCTGCGTACGCCCTGCTGAACGTGATCGACGTCGATTACGGTCGCATTGCGCAGGAACGCCTCCTTCATGGAAGCCTCCGCGATTGTGATGATGTCGCGCGGCACTCCCTGGCTGAACTCAAAGATCGCCCTGTTCGCCCGAGTTGACATGATGCGGAACGGATCGCTGGCTCCCGCCCGCTCGAACCGGTAGAGAAGCATCCCGTCGCACTCTTCATGCGTAAACGGCCGCAGCGTCGTGGCCGAAGCGATGCGGCTCCGCAGCGCGGGGAAGTTCTTCAGCTTACGGTCCAGGTTGAGCTGGCCCGCGAGCACGATTTGCAGAAGAATCCGCTCCCGAGTTTGCAGGTTGATGAGGTCCCGAATTACGGGGAAGACCCGCGAGTTGAGCGACTGCGCCTCATCGATAAAGAGCACGACCGGCTTGCTGTCTTCCAGCGACTGCGAAAGCAGCCACGTTTCAAGCTGCGCAACCATTTTGCGCGTCGTATTCGCGGACTCCAGTCCAAACGCCGCCAGAACCTCTTTCAGCAGCGTGTGCGGCCCGCTAATAGTCCCCGTATTTTGAAGCTTGGCGCAGTTCCAGCCGAACTGCTTGCGCCATGCGGTCATCACATACTCGATCAGCGAGGACTTGCCGTGTCCTACATCGGCGCGCCACAGCGCAAGTCCCCCACACTCTTCAACTACCCACCGGGTTTTGATTATTGCTTCTTTCTGCTGCCCGGAGAGATAGAGCCATTTCGGATGCTGATTCCGGCGAAATGGCGCCTCCTTAAGCCCGAAGTGGGCCGCGTATTCTGTAAGCACTTTGACACTCCTGTTGGTTGAGAAAAAGCTGTCATTAATACAGTTCCACGTTGCTATCATGAGTGAACTAGCGAGAATACCAGTTCGCAATCGCAGGGCCTGTAACTCTTTCCAGTATGCGCGGCACAGGAACGCGCCGCCCGATTGTCGAACGGAAAATCGAGATACTGAGAGTCCTGTTAGGGACAGTTGTCAAAGGAGAGATACGGTTGAAACTGAGTGGAAAGACGGTGTTGATTACCGGCGGCGGGACGGGGCTGGGCAAAGAGATCGCGTTGCAGCTAGCGCAAGAAGGCATGCGTATTGCTGTCGCCTATTCGCGCTCGCGAGAAGAGGCGGACGAGACCGTTCGGGAGGTAGAGGCGTTGGGCGCGAAGGCAGCGGCAGTTCAGGCGAGCCTGACGAGCACGAAGGAAGCGCGGAGGCTTGTAGAGGAGGTCGAAAAATTGTTTGGCGGCTTGGACCTGCTAATCCACAATGCCGGTACGACACGATTCATCCCGTTCCCCGATCTCGATGCCGTAACCGAAGAGGCGTGGGATGAGCTGTTCGCGGTGAACACCCGCTCGGCCTTCTTCCTGGCCCAGGCCGCTGCGCCGATGTTGCGCAAGAGCCGGGGCCAGATCATCACGACCAGCTCCATCGCGGGACTTGGGACGGGCGGCAGCAGCCTGCCGTATTGCGTGTCAAAAGCGGCGCTCATCCACCTCACCAAGTGTTTGGCGGTCGCCCTCGCGCCGGACGTGCGGGTGAACAGCGTCGCGCCCGGCCTCCTGATGACGAGGTGGGTGGAGGGTTTTTCGCAGGAGAGACTCGAGAAGATGAGCGAAGCAGCGCTGCTGAAGAAGGCGACCGACGTGCCCGACGTGGCCGCCGCATTCGTGATGTTGGCGAAGAATACGAGCATAACCGGCCAGGTAATCGTCGTCGATTCGGGCCTGCTGGCGCCATAGTTCTGCCTGTTCGAGACGCCGGCAGGCTGCTCAGTAATCGACAGGGCGCAGGTAGTAATCGTTGATGCTCGTGGAGGACAGCATCGCCGTGGTGGGCAGATGGCGTTTCCAGTGGGTCCCGTCCAGCCGGCCCTTCACGAGCTTCACTTCCGACTCCGCAAACCCCATCTCGACTAGTCGCTGTTGAGTGAATCCCTTCAGAAGATAGTACAGAATCCGGTCTGCCTTCGGATAGGAGATGCCGAAGTCGCTCTCGTCGGTCTGCCCGACGATGAGGTCCGCGCTGGCCGGCTTGTTGATAATGACGCTCGGCACGCCCAACTCCCGCCCCACGGCCCAAACCTGCGTCTTGTAGAGGTCCCCAAGCGGGTTGACGGGCGGCGAATCGTCGGCGTGCCAGGTGAAGTACCCGAACAGGCGCTCGGTCTTGTTACCCGTGCCGACCGGCAGCGCGCATAGCTTCGCGGACTGGTCGAAGAGCGCGACCATTCGCGTGCGGGCCATCACATTGCCTCGCCGCCTCCCGTCCGCATCAGGCTCATACTGCAAATAACCGTCCACGGCATCCGAAATCTCGATGGTCCGGCACGGAATGCCGAGGCCGTCCACGATAAGCTGCGCGTGATCCATGCTTTCGCTGCTGCTCGTCCGGTAGGGCATGCGGATTCCATACACGTTTTCCGGCCCGAGAGCCCGCGCGCAGAGATACGCCGTTACCGCTGAATCGACCCCGCCTGAAAGTCCCACGACCGCCTTGGTAAAGCCGCGCCGCCGCAGAATCTCATCCCTGAGAAACGCAATCAGCCATTCGGCCATCAGCGGAGCATTAATTGCCAGGTTTGCGTCGCTCGCCGGGTCGATCTCCGGCGCGGAGATTACAGGAAGTACAGTCATAGTCCCGCCTCTTTAGCCATTGCCAGCATGTCGTCCAGCATCAACTTTAAGTAAGGACATTTTTGGTAAGCGATTTCGGGGCAGAGACTAACAAATAGCTTTTTGCCGTTTCTGATTTTCCTGTAGTGCCGATTGGTTGAGGACATATACAACCGATCTAGAAGCTTGGCGGGCGGTTCATCAAAGTTCACCTGCTCCGGCAACTTGGCCCTTGATGTCAGCGACTTACTGACGTCGGACGGGAATATTTCAGGCTTGCTCAATAGCCAAGCTTCTGTTTCATGGACCGCGAAATACTGCTTGAATCGCTGATGACCTGCGATTTTCTCAGGATACTCTTTGCTCCATGCATTTTTCCGAGTTGTGGTTGTGCAATCCTTCGGATAAGGGAGGCCTAATCCGAACAGATCAAGCAGAGCAACCACTGCAATTATCTCACCGGACTTTGGATATGTGTCGAGATAAAGCGGTACCTTCCGTGGCAAATCCTTGACCATCTCCGCCCACCCCTCGAACTTCACTACCTTTATCCCAACCTTGGATTCCAACCTGCCCGCCGCGTTTAGCCAATGACCAAGAAAATCCGGCAAGACTTCAGCTTCGGTAGGCCCCTCTACGAATATTACAAACCGTCTGCCGGTCACTGCGGTCCTCACGCCATATCCTCCAACTCTCCGGAGCGATACAGCGCGCCAAGCGAATACTCCTTAAGCCAAGGCGCCAACTCGCCTTTGTCAACCACTTGAAGGCTTGCTTCACCGTCCTTCCATTTGGTTACCGATACCGTGGGATTAAATTCGTCGAACGCGTCTAGAAACTGATCCGAATGTGTTGTCAGAATCACCTGGGTTCCAAGGGCAGCATCCGCCGCCAATTCGGCCACTATCGGCAGCATGGAAGGATGCAGTCCGGTTTCCGGTTCATCTATTGCTATTAGCGGTGGCGGGTTCGGATTCGCAAGTACAGTCAACAGAAATAGGAATCGCAATGTACCGTCAGAAAGGTCCGAGGCCGATGGAACATACTTCGAAGATTTCCACCTAATACGCATCTCGGTTCGCTGGCTTGCAGAAGGCGCGAAAACAAGCTTGTCGAAATCGTCGAACGCCGCGCTCATCGCATCGTTGACCGTCTGCTCGAAGTCCGGCTGTTCGGATATCAACGTATGGAGCACCGAAGGAAAGTTTTGGCCGTCAGCCTCAACTCCTCTATCGAAGCGCGTCACAAATGCCGCACGGATAATGGCATCTCGATCCGTTCTAAAATTCTGATGAATGGACCACGACGTGAGAATCTCACGTAAACGCACTGCGAGTCGACTTGCGACGATCGGCCCCACCAAAATCGACAAAAGCGATTCATCACCTTGTAAATCAGCATCATATAAATTTTGTGGTTTGCCATCGTCATCGAAGAGCCATGCCTGCCTTCGATGCCTGCGAAAATACTGAAACTGTTGAGACTGCTCACCTTCTTCTTTTCGAAACTCCTCGTCAGCAATTTCTGGAACTTCGCTGCCGTGAATACTATCCATAGAAGTCTTGTATTTATAACGAACATCGCCCTCATCTGGCGCTAACTCTAGCGCGCATTCAACATTTAACGCTTCTTTGTTCCACCGAATCGCCCCGAAACCGCCAGAATTTATGAAGTAATTACTCATTTGACCTTGGGAGGACGCTGCGATCGTTCCAAGCAAACTTAGTAAATTACTCTTGCCGCTGGCGTTTGGGCCGATGACGATGTTCAAATCGCCCGGCTCCCATGACATCTTTTTGAAGGAGCGGAATCCTTCGACTTCAAGTTTCTTGAGCTTCATGATTCGGTTCCGTCCTACTCTACCTCGTGAGGCTTGCGGGCGATGGCGTCCAGCTCCAGCGCAAGGTCGGGCAGAGTCGCTTCCAAATCGGCAAGCAGGGGGGAACCGGCCCGCGCAATCGCCACGTCGTCCAGATCGATGAGAGACTGGACCATGCACTCGTCCAGGACCGGCGCTTCCACGCGCACGCGTCCCCAGGGATCCACGATAGAGGATGATCCGGTAAATCCCTTGCCGCCCTCGAATCCGACAAGGCCGCTGTAGACCACAAACACATTGTGCTCGTCCGCGATACTGGGAAGAAGCAGTTTCCAGCGCGCGAGATTGCCTGCCTGCTCTCCCCCGAACTCACGACCGGGAGATGCGCTGATGATATAGATAATCTGCGCGCCCTTCAGAGCGGCGATGGTCGCGGTGAGCGAGTGCCACACGTCCTCGCAGATGAGCAGGGCGGCGCGGCCAAACCGCGTGTCGAACGCGTCGATGGAGCGTCCCCGTGCCACAAACCGCTTCTCGTCGAACACGCCGTAGGTGGGCAGGAAGAACTTATGGTGTACGTGGCCGATTCCGGCTTCTACCGGCCCGCCGCCCTGCTTCGTAAGCGTCGCGTACATGCTTGCGTTGTAGTATTTGCCCTCGTGCAGCTCGTAGTATCCAAGCGCGATATCGAGCGCGGCATCGGGAGAAGTGGTATTCTCGCGGTACACTCGGAGCAGGTCTGCGAACAGGTCCGAGCGAGAACATGCCACTTCGCGGACGCCGCCCTCCAGGAAGTACCCCGACATGGCCGTCTCCGGTAGAACCAGGACGTCGGGACGAGGCGCAGCGGCGTCGATCTGTGCGAATATCTCGCCGACCCGCGACAGGTTATGCGAATAGTCCGCCTTTTTAGGCTTGATCTGCGCGGCGGCAACCAGGAAACTCACCGTGTTCTCCTTCGAGGCTCTCAACTCGATTATAGCTTATGGCGAAGTAGGAATCCGAATCCCGATGGAGAACTTCGTCCTGTGCGAGACAACGCAATAACGGCGGGAAGGGAAGAGAGGAAGAAAGGGCGCCGGAGAATCTGCTTCCCTTCCTCCCTTCTTCCTATCTTCCCTTCCTCATTCAGGGAGACGACATGGCAGCGCTGACTATCACGCGTGACAAATATCTCGATAAGGTCTACGGGGGGTGGCTTGGCAAAAACGCGGGCGGGACGCTTGGTTCGCCCGTCGAGGGCAAGAAGGACACCTTCAACCTCAAGTTCTACGACCCGCGGCCCGGACAGGCAGCCTGGAACGAAGACCTCGATTTTCAGCTTGCCGCGCTTGCCGCTCTGCGCGAGCACGGTCCCGATGTCACTTCCGAACAGCTCGCCGCGCAGCGGCAGGATCATATTGCATATCGCTGGGACGAGTATGGATATGCGCAGTACAACCTGCGGCGCGGCCTGAAGCCGCCCATATCCGGTGCATTCAACAACTGGTTCCGCCAGAGCGACGGGGCGGCGATTCGCACGGAGCTATGGGCGATGATCGCACCCGGGTCACCTCAAACAGCGGCCGAATATGCCTACCGAGACGCGACGATCGATCACGCGCAGGAGGGGGTCTGGTCGGCAATGTCGCGCGCGGCGATGCAGAGCGCGGCCTTCTTCGTGACCGATACCAACGCGCTTCTGGATGTCGCCCTCGCAATGGTTCCAGCAACCTCCCGAACTGCGCGCGCCATCCGCACCGCCCGAGACGCATGGCGAACACGGGCCACCTGGCTGGATGCGCGGGCGCGTGTCCTGGAGGCGGTTGGAAGCTCTAATTTCTCCGACGCGCCTCAAAATATGGGTTTCATGGCGCTCGGCCTGCTCTACGGCGGCGGGGACTTCGGCACGTCGCTCTGCGCGGCGGCGAACTGCGGGTACGACGCGGACGGCAACGCCGGCGCCCTCGGCGCCCTGCTGGGCATTATTCGCGGCAAGACCGGCCTGCCGCAGGATTGGCTCGCGCCCATCGGCGATTCCGTCGTTCTGGGATGGGGCGTGGTGGATCTGGAGGTTGAGCGCCAGACCGCCGAGCTCGCCGCCCACACCGTAGAGATCGGCGAAAAAGTCATAGCGGAGCGATGCCCAGAAGTTGCGCTCGTGGAGGAGGAAGAACTAGGCGCGCCCGCTGAGGAATCGCCGGTCCTTCCTGCCGAATCTTCTCCCGGCCCTGCCACGGAATCTGTGGAAGCGGCTTCCCCGGCATCGACAGGTTTCGCTATGCCGGACATTGGCGGCGCTTCAATTCCATCAGATTCAGCGCCATCCGAAACAACGGCAGCCATCGGGCGCGCGGCGTTTATCGAGCTAGACGCGCCGCTTGGCGAACAGACCCAAATACCGTCGGAAACGCCGGAGGCCGCGCTCACTCCCGCCACGCCCGGCGACACCGTCGAGGAGCTAAGCGCGAAGCTCGACCCAGCGCCAATCGACAACGCCGCCGGAAATGTATCGCCCGAACCCGCCGCAACGTCTGATTCACCGAACGCCGCTCTTGCTCCACCCGCACCCGCGCCTGCTCCCGACGACCCAACGACCCAACGACCCAACGATCCCGCAACCCAACGACCCAACGACCCGCCCTTCAATTGGCAGGACAACACCCGAATCAAGTCGCTGTTGGTGGCGCCGGATAACTCCGCGATTCAACGTGCCGGCCAGTTCGAGCTGACGGTGGACTATGGCGACACCGGGCCGGCGCTCGTGCCGAATCAGGCGTCGAGCTTCACGGTCGCGATCCGCAACCTAGCGGAAACGGAGTTTATGGGCCATGTGACGCTAAGCGCGCCGGCCGGATGGCAGGTCGCCGTGCCGGGCGCGCAGGGACAACGGCAGATGCTGGCGCCCGGAGGCATGGCGCGCTACGGGTTCGTCATCCGCGTGCCTGAAGGCGTGCCCATCGCGGCGCGGAATACGGTCACGCTCATTCTCACGCCGGAGATGGGCGCGCCGGCCACCTGCGACATCCACTTCCTCGCCGGGACCTGCTGGTGGTTCGTTGGTCCGTTCGCGAATACGAACGAGGAAGGTTTCCACAAGACCTATCCTGTCGAGGACCGCGCGGACTTCCAGGATGACTATTTGGGCCGGGCGGGCGGCATGATTCAGTGGCAGAAGATGGCATTCCGGGAAACGGTGATGGAGCTGGAACCGATCTTTAGCGGTACGGCGGGCGTTGCGTATGGAGTAACCACGATTCACGTCGCTGCTCCCGCCGAAGCGCGAATCGTAGTCCATACGAATGACGGCTTGCGGCTCTGGCTGAACAAGCAGTCTCTGCTCCAGCGCCATTCTCATGAGCCGTTTCGCCCCACGCTTGGTTACGGGCCGGGGCAGGTCGACGTCGATCTCCGGGCGGGGGATAATCAGGTCATGCTGAAGGTCGTTCGTTGCCGCGAGCCCATCGAGCTGGCGTTCGCGGTGGTGGATCGGAAAGGGGAGCCGTTGCTGGACGTCATAACGTCGCGGTGGACGTAGCGGGAGGGAAGTCGGAAGACGGAAGTCGGAAGTCGGAAGTCGGAAGTCGGAAGACAGAAGTCGGAAGTCGGAAGTCGGAAGACGGAAGTCGGAAGTCGGAAGTCGGAAGTCGGAAGACAGAAGTCGGAAGTCGGAAGTCGGAAGTCGGAAGACAGAAGTCGGAAGTCGGAAGTCGGAAGTCGGAAGTCGGGAAGACGGAAGATATTTGACAAGGATACAAGCTTCGAGCCGGAGGCAGGTTGCACCTCCGGCTCGAATCCTGTTTTTCTTCTGGCTTCCGACTTCTGGCTTCCGGCTTCCATCCCTTACAACGTCACGTGGACATTCATCTTCTTGGACGCCGGCTTCTTAATGCCGTAGAGGTCCGACACGGTTAGCGTGACGACGTAATCGCCGCTCTTGACGAACTTGTGCGTGAATGTGCGGCCCTCGCCGACAACCTGATAGGTGGCGGTAACTTCCTGGGGATCGCCGTCGCGGGCGGCTATTCCCTGAATCGCCCACTCATATCGCAGCGGAGTAGGTCCGGCTTCCGCGGCGGCCGTAAAGGTCCGGGGATCGTTCTTAGCGATGGTAATGTCGTCCAGATCGTCCAGCCGGATAGGCGTCTCATCGCGAACGACGCGAACCTCGCCCAGGTATAGGATGGACGGCGAGTCACCAAACAGCTGGATCTCCTTGAGCTGGCCGTTCGTCTCCCTGAGGCCCGGAATCGCGGCAATCGGGATAGCGAACGATTGCCATGTTTCCCGTTCGGGCCGCGCATTCTCAATCGGTACCTGCAGCTCTGTCCGCTTGTTATCATTCGTTACAAAGACAATTCGGAAGTTGGCAAGAGGCTTTGGCTTAGCAAGGGTTGTCGCACCCTCGCCGCCGCCGCCGGGTCCCCCTCTCCCGCCCGAGCCCCCCGGGCCGCCTATGCCACCCGGGCCGCCACCGCCACGACCGCCGCGTCCGCCCATCATCCCGGCCATCCCGGCCATGCCGCCCTCGCCCCCCATTCGGCCGGCTCCGTTCTTGTCGGGGAGCATAAATATGAACTGGAGGTATGCGGACTTTTCGCCCTGGGCCGAATTCAGATCGGTCGGTTTTCCAAGCAGTAAGCGCGCTCCCTGGTATCGGCCATGCGTGGTCACTTTAATAGAGTTGCTGCCGGTGTAGACAAAATCCGTGGTCGCCTTCACCTCGCCGCTTCCCCATGAGCCTGCCTGGAGTCCTCCCTGCTGGAAGGGCTCGCCCTTGTAGATTGGCACCTCCCCGGCCTGAGCCAAGGATGGAATCGCGTAGGCTGCCAGTCCAACCGCAGCGCCCGCATTCAAAAGGAATCGCGTGGAGCCGGACAGGCTTTTATTGAGTGTAATCAAAGGTCACCTCCGTAATGGTTGAGAGTTGAAAGAGTGGAGTCAGGGAAAAAAGCTACGACCCGTCGACCATCTCTTGAATCCGGGCGATACTGAGCGCCCGGCCTGTCGTCATGTCGATATCTATGAGTACGCCGCAAAGCTTGGCGGGGCCGTCCGCTACTTCGAATCGCGAAGGAAGCATTGTAGTGAAGCGTGATAGCACGACCTCTCGCTTCATGCCGATGACGGAGTTGATGGGCCCGGTCATTCCAGCATCCGTGAGATAGGCCGTGCCCTCCGGCAGCACCCGTTCGTCGGCGGTCTGCACATGCGTATGCGTTCCAACGACCGCGCTGGCCCGCCCGTCCACATACCAGCCAAACGCCTGCTTTTCCGAGGTCGCCTCGCCGTGAAAATCGATAATGACTGCTTTTGCCGTAATATGCGCCTCGTCGAGCAGCTGATCGGCCATGCGGAACGGATCGTCGGTCGGATCCATGAAGATGCGGCCCTGAAAGACGAGCACCGCAAGGGGACCGTGAGGCGTCTGGAATATTCCCATGCCTCGGCCGGGTACTCCCGGCGGATAATTCGCGGGGCGAAGGATTCTAAGCTCTTCGTCCAGATACGTATGGGATTCCCGCTTCGACCACGCGTGATTCCCCAGCGTTATTACGTCCACTTTCGCGCCCTGATACATCGCGAGGGCGATATCGCGCGTTATTCCCAGCCCGCCGGCGGAGTTTTCCGCGTTGACGATAACGTAGTCTACGCGATAGGCCGTGCGCAGGCGCGGAACAAGCTGCATCACGGCCTCGCGGCCCGCTTTTCCCACTACGTCGCCCACGAACATTATCTTCACGCGACGCCTGCGCTTCCTGGCTGTTACGCGTCCGGCCTACCTTATAGACGCAGCCACTTCGGGCACGGTTACCATGGTTACCATGGTT
>JBBROJ010000148.1:0-12105 GCA_038229495.1 Chthonomonadales bacterium | reverse complement strand
GTGTACTGCGCGTTGCCGCTCGGGTCGCCCACCAGAGAGAGATTCCCTGCCGGGTCATACCCGTATTGCACCTGCCGCGCCGAAGGGTCGGTCTGAGTCAGGAGCCGGCCCGAACCGTCATAAGTAGCAACGGTATTGCCGCGCGGGTCCGTCTGCGCCGTCTTGCGCCCCCAGCTGTCGTACGAGTAACTGCGCGTCCCGGTGCCGTCGATACTCTGCGTCAGGCGTCCCTCCGCGTCATAAGCGAGTGTGACCGCCGCCGAGCCGCCCACCGGATAGGTGATTCCGAGCGTGCGGCCCCACGAGTCATAGGAATAGTTGGTGGCGCGGTTCAGAGCGTCGGTGCGGGAGGTGACGCGCGTGTGGCCCGTCGAACCGTATGCGAAGCTGGTCACCTTCGTGTTCGGGTCGGTCACGCTCGTGCGGTTGCCGTAGGCGTCATACGCGAACCCCGTCACCTTCCCGGCAGGGTCGGTCACGGAGGTAGGCAGGCCGTTCACGTTATACGCCGTCTGTGTCACGGCCCCGCCCGGGCCTGTGGCGCTCGTCTGGTTGCCGCTTGCGTCATACCCGTACTGCGTGAGGAGGTTGTTGGGGTCGGTCACCGAGGTCACCCGGTCGTAGTTTCCATAGACGGTCTGTGTCACTCCGCCGCCCGGGCCCGATTCACTGGTCCGGTTCCCCCGCGCGTCATAACCGTAGCTCCACTGGCTGCCCGAAGGCAGAGCGAGCGTCAGTTGGTTGCTGGCCGCGTCGAACGTGCGGGTGGTCTGATTGCCGCTGCCATCGCGACTCGCCACCAATCGCCCGGTCGCATCGAGGCCCTGCTGGGTCACCGTGTTCGTCGGGTCGGTAATGCCGCCAACCGCCACGACGGAAGTCGGCCAGGGGCCTGGAACAATCGCGATTGCCGCCGCCGGGCGCGCTTCGCCGCCGGAGGGCGAGGAGTAGGCAACCGTCCACGCCTTCGTGTCCGGGTCGGTCATGGACGAGAAGACGTCGTTGGCGCCGTACGCGTACTGCCACGTCTTGTTGAGCCGGTTCGTGATGCTCGTCACGTCGTTATTCGTGCCGTACCCGAACTGCGTGTACCAGGTCGTTCCGTTGAGCGCCGGGTCGTTCACCCGGTACAGCCGCCCCGACCCGTCATACGCGAGAGTCCAGACCCGCGCCTCCGCGTCTGTCACGCTCGTGATCTTGCCGCTCGTGTAGCCCAGAGTCAGAATCCGACCCGCCGCATCTGTCACGCTTGTGAGGTTGCCGCCGGTCCACGCGCAGGTAATCGTATTGCCGTTCAGGTCCACGATGGAACCGAGCAGCCCGTCCGTGCGAAACCGGTATTGCACGCCGCCCTTCATGGTCAGAGTCCAGGTGCTGTCGGCATTGTGGACCAGCGCGTCGTAAACTCCCGCCGGCGCAGCGTACTGCCCGTTCGAGAGCGTATAGCTTGTCTCCGTTCCGTCGCCGGATATGACGACCGCCGGGCTCGTTCCCACAATCTTCCAGCCGAAGTTGTGCGTCCACTTCGGCCCGAGCGCGCCCGTCCGCGTGGTCTGGCTGTTGAAGACCAGAGCCAGCGAGACCCCTCCTCCCTTGCCGCCCCAGCCGCATACGGACTGCTGGAGCTGCAGGTTACCGGTGGCGAGGTTGGCCTGCCCGGAGTAGACGGGGAATCCCGCCTGGCCGAGCCTCGGCGCTCCGGGTGACGGTGCGAGCGGTGGAGTCGTGCCGCCCACCGGCGGCGCGCCCGACGCGGCGTCCCCCATAACCAGCATCGGTACGGCCGCCAATCCCGCGCCCGCGCTCGCCATCCCTTTCAGGAAATCGCGGCGAGACTTCGGCCGGGCCTGGTCATTGCGAGAACTGATGGGGGGGGGGCGGAATTCTGCTTACGTTTGTCTGCCACTTTCGCATGCTCCTTTTCATTTAACGCGGCTCCCTGCCGTCTCTGCTTCGTTGCACGAACAAGACGAACGGGGCCGGGGGAGAACGACATCAGGCTTGCATGAATTAGAAATTTAGAAATTTACAAATCCAACAATTTGAACGATTGGAACTTTCAGCCAGTATAGAGAATGCCCGAGCCTTTGTCAATAAAAATCGCAAAAACGAATACGGCTACCAAATCCGGAATAGTTCGACTCCTTTATCCGAGCGTTACCGCGCCTCTTTGCCCTCATTCCGTTCATAATGTTGATAATGGCTGAGCCAACACCTGGAGACGGTGCAATAGAGCGGGAGCGGGGGCGGCACGAGAGACCGGAGCTGAATCGCCTGGAGGTGATGAAGGCGCTCAAGGTCTCCAATTGGGAGGCCGTATTCTCGACCGTCCATATAACGTTGACCGGCGGCGCGTTCCAGACAGGATTCGCGCTAATGCTCGGCGCATCCAACTTCTGGATGGGCGTCCTCTCCTCCTTTCCCACGCTCGCGGGTCTGTTCCAGATACTCTCCGCTTACTTCATCGAGCGCCGGGGCGAACGAAAGAGGTTTACCGCTTTCTTCTCGGGCGCGGGCCGCCTGCTGTGGCTGCCCATTCTCCTCCTGCCCTTTCTGCTTCCCTCCCAAGCGCGATTTAGCGGCTTTCTCCTGCTGCTGCTCATCTCGAGCATCCTGCTCTCCATCTCATCGCCGGCCTTCACCTCGTGGATGTCCGACCTCGTGCCGCCCGACCAGCGGGGCAGGTATTTTGGCCGCCGGAATATGCTGGCAGGCCTGACAACGATAGCGGTATCGCTCCCCGCCGCGTGGTTTCTCGATCTGGCAGTCAAGCGCCATCTCTTCCCACCGGCCGTAGGGTTCTCCGCACTGTTCGGATTCGCCGTCGTCTGCGGAATCGGCAGCTACCTCTGTCTTCTGAAGCAGGCGGAGCCGCCGATGCAGCGAATGGAGCGCGGCGGTGAAGGCGGTCTTCGGTCGATGCTTCTCTTCTACCGCGCGCCGTTCGGCGACCCCAATTTCCGGCGGCTCATGCTCTTTAGCAGCTTCTTCACCGCCGCGCAGTTCTTCGCCGCGCCGTTCTATCTCGTCTACGCACTAAAGGTGCTCAAGCTAAACTACGCCTGGCTCCAGGTCTTCGCGACGATAGCCAGCCTTGCCAGCCTGCTCTCCATGCCCCTCTGGGGCTACTTGAGCGACAAGTTTGGGAATCGCGCGCTCCTTGCCATCGCCTGTTTTGGAACCGGCCTCACGCCGCTTCTATGGCTGCTTACCAGCCCTCAAAAGCCCACCGCAACGCTCATTTCACTCGCGGTCAACAACCTGCTCGGAGGCATGTTTTGGGCGGGCGTCAACCTTACCCAGTTCAACCTGATCATCGCCATCACTCCAAACGAGCGCAAGTCGGTCTACGTAGGCGCGTTTTCCGCGGTGGCCGGTCTCGCCGGCGGCCTGGCTCCCATCGTCGGCGGCATAATCCTCACCGCCCTGCATGACGTTCACGTATTGGCGTTCGGTGTCGCATTCGGAGCTTACAAGCTCCTCTTCCTCATCAATGCGGCCATGCGATTTATTGCGCTGCCGTTTCTCGGACGCGTCGCGGACACGCTCCCAACGACCGCGCAGGACGTCCTGACGCAGCTTGGCGCGGGCCGCGTGGGAGCGTTCGTCAATATCCGCCGGATGCAGCGCGCGCAGACGGAAGAGGCGAGGCGCGAGGCGCTCCAGGCGTTGCGTAGCGCGCGCACCTCCCTGGCCGTGGAAGAGTTGATCGCCGCGCTGGATGACCCCAGCCTGTCCGTGCGCGAGGAGGCGGCGGAGACGCTGGGCGAGATCGGCGACCCCCGCGCGGCGGATGCGCTTATCGCGCACCTGGAGGATTCCGCCTCCGGCATCGTGGACGAGGCGGCCACCTCGCTGGGCCGAATCGGCGACATGCGCGCCGTCCCGCCGCTCATCAATCTTCTCCACATGGGTGAAAAACTGGACCGGGTCGCGGCCGCTCGCGCGCTGGGGAGAATCGGGGACCCGCGGGCCGTCCCCGCGCTTAAGGAGATCATCGATTCGGACGATTCGGTTCGCAACCCGGAGGTTGCCGAGGCTTGCTCGGGCGCGCTGGGAGCAATTGGAGATCCCGTCGCCGTGCCGAGCCTCATAGCCCTGCTGCCGCGCAAGGCAAGGACCCTGCGGATTGCGGTGATTCGTGCCCTGGGCGACATTGGCCATCCATCGGCGGAGCCGCCGCTTCTGGCCCTGCTGCCGAGCGAAGAGGACCAGGCGATCATAGCCTATGCAGCCGTGGCGCTTGCGATGGTGGGAGCCGAAGATTCGATTCCCGCGCTTCTGGAAGCCCTCGATCGGGTCGATTCACCGGTCGCCCGCAGGCAGATGCTGAACGCGATCGGCTCACTGATGGGCGAGGCGCAAACCTTCTACCCTCTGCTCGCCCAGGAACCCTACGCGCGCGACCAGGCCGTATCGCGCATTATCGGGGAGATGGCGCGGCGCGCGGGCGACGCGCCGAGAGGTTCAAGCGGCATTCGCTCGAAGTGCCATTTCGACGAAGTTCAAGAGGCGTATGTCAGCGAAGATTACCGGTCAGCCGTTCGAGGGCTGTGCCGGCTCGCGGGCGAAGTGGAGGACCCGGTCACTGCAAACGTCCTCTCGTGGGCGGAGCGAACCGCCGAACGCAGATCGATGCTGTCGGAAGAGTTTCTTCTCGCCCTCCTCGCAGTGCGGCGCGCCATGCAGGCATGATTCACCTTATATAAATTCCTCTTTCAGCCGCGTGCCCACAATGCGTTTCACATTTTCACTCCGCGCGGCAACTTAATGTCCGGTAACACATGTAGAAGAGATAGGATCGCTGACGGGGCCCGCTACTGAGGCTCGATAGTGGGCCAGTGAGCGTATTCGCGAATGAAAGCCACGACCTCTTTCGTCGCCGCTGCGAACAGCGCTTCACCCTTCTCCGCATTCGCTATTTCCGGATGCCCGAAGGCGCCGGTCTTGCTGAGCATATCGAAAGCGCGGGGAACGTCTACCCGGCTGGGGCGGCTGAAATCGGGACAATAGAACTCGGATTCGAACGGAATTGTCGCGCCGCGCGCTTCGGCCATTTCGACAAGCTCTGGCCGAATGCGGAGAATCATGGAGGTCTCCTGTTCGCAGGCATGGGTGACCATGTGCGCTTCGAGGCCCTGAATGGCGGCGACCTGCTCCGCTGCGATGGCCCACCAGCTCGTGAATGCTACGTACAGCTCGGGCTTGTCGCGGTGGCGCAATTGAACGTTGTAGAGCGCCTGCCGCCCGGGCGTGATGTTGCCGCCGTGCCCGTTAAGCAGGAAGATTCGCCGGAATCCCGCGCCGATAAGGCTCTCCATCATATCTTCGAGAATAGGGATGTAGTGATCGTTGCCGGCGCTGACGGTGCCGGGCATTGCCCGATGATGGTCGGAAGCGCCAAGCCAGAGCGTTGGAAGAAAGAGAGCTTCGCCGCCCAAATCGGCTTCCGCTCTACGGGCGATCTCTGTAATAATGAGCGTGTCAGTAAGCATAGGTAGGTGATGCCCATGCTGCTCCAGCGATCCGAGCGGCGCTACAACTACGCGGTCCGTCAGCAAAGGTGTCTGAGTCCACTGGCGTTCACCCAACTGCATAATACGCTCCTTCGTAGAGTTTATGAATTCGCGAATAAAGTATGTTGACGAAAAGTGTTAAGACCGGAGAAGGGATGTTAATATATATTGCTAGTTGTGAATTATATAGCGATAGAACTTGACAAATATCTGTTTTATGGCCTATCATAACATACGAACGGCTTCTTCAAGCCTAATTGCCGCTTTCCTATCCCTCCAGGCCATCTCCCGCTCCCAGTCTCTTCTGGTCAGTCGCATGGCACGATGTATGGGAACCAGTAAAGCATTCGTTGCAATAGAATCACGACGACAGGCCGTTCGAAAGTAAACCCAGGAAGGGGCAAGAACTGTGCGCAAGTGGAGTAAGCAGTCCATTGGCGAAGAGATCGTCCGCATGCATACTGGCGGGGAAGATCTCAATTACGCGAGCATTGCACAAAACCAAGTAGCCTTATTGCGGGCCGCCACCCGATATTTCGGATCGTGGCGCTCGGCTGTCGAGTTTTCCGGTCTCAATTATGAGGACATACGCAAGTATAAAATGTGGTCGCGCGACCGTATTCTGGACCGCATTCGAGAGTTGAACGCGGCTGGCGAGGACCTCTCCTGGCGTCACGTCAGCACCCAGATCGACCCGCAGCTGGCCGCCGCGGCAACCAAGCGCAAGCACTTCGGCTCCTGGCGTAACGCAATTCAAGCAGCGGGCTTAAAATACGCCGACATCCGGCGCTACCGCGAGTGGGACGAGCAGGCGGTCATCAACCGGCTCAAAGACCTCCATGCCCAGGGCAAGGACCTGAACGCGAAGAGCATGGAAGAGCTGGATATAACGCTGATTACAGCCGCGCGCCGGCGATTCGATTCATGGGACAAGGCGCTCACGGCAGCCGGCCTGGACTACAGTAAGATCGTGCTTCGCAAACCGTTCAAGCGCCGTAGAAAAGCGGAGATTGCCCAGGAATCCGCGAAGGGCGAGCCGGCAGCCGCCGGACGGTAGCCTAGGTAAATTGGTCAATTGGTCAACGGGACGATACACCTCTTGCATAGGTGTTGTTTCGTCCGGCAGGACGATTGGCCGCAGGCCCTCCAGCGAGGTCACTTTAGTGCCTCGCTCGCCAGGTCAACGGGTCAATCGGTCAATGAACGGCAGAATTATTCCGCTGCCTTTCATTGACCGACTGACCCCATTTACTCATTGACTGATTCACCGATTCACTCCCTCATTATCGCGGCGCGACAAGACTGGCGGGAGGGTTGGTCTCCTTGAGTTTCTGCGCGCGCAACCCGCTGTTCAGGTCAATTCGCATTCGTGAGTTGATGTCGTTAAGCTCCCGAAGGACTTCCGTGACCTCCCTCGCTGAGGACGCCGTCTCCGCCCGCGCGTAGTCGGAAGGGGCCTCCGTCACGTTGTCCACCAGGAATGTCAGGCTGTTCAGCCGCTGAAGCAATGGCTGGGAGATGGGCGCTTGAGGCGGCGTGGAGGGCTGTTGGGCGGCCGGCTCTTTCGGCCGCTCCTCCTCCTGATTCTCCTGTCGCTGCGCCTCTGCCGCTTCTCCGTCTCTGCGGCGACGGGGACCGCCTAAACCGTCCGTCTCGCCCTTGTCCGGCGCCTGCCCTCTCACCAGCTTCTCCATTGCCTCCTCCTGCTCGCGCTGCTCCCGCTCCTCCTCCGTCTCCTCGTCCAACTCCGATCCTCGGTTGTTTTGCGGCACGGAAAGGCGGGCTTCCAGGGCTGTAAGCCGCTTCAAAAGGGACTGGACCTCATTCTTCAGCGATTCGGGCGCAGTTTTGTACGCCTCCTGGCTCTCCACCCCGCGGAGCTCGCTTCGTGATTTGGCGAGCGCTCGCTGCGCCTCCTGCGCGGAGCCATTCAACTGGCTGAGGCGAAGAAGCAGCGTGTAGGAAGCCTTCCTGTCGCGATCCGAGATTCGGAGCCGTGGATCGTCCTCGACGGTTATGGGCTTTGTCATTTCGCTCGCGCCGACGGAAAGCCGCACGAGATAGGTTCCAGGAAGCACGCGGGGACCTCGCGCGGCGACGGCCTGCCTGCGCACCGGGCCTCCCGTGGCGGTACGAGCAGCCCCGCCCGCAGACGCGCCCGTCCGCTGTCCGGCAGCCGGAGCGTCCGTAGGCGCGGGCACGATAGCCACGGTAGCGAGACTCGGCGGATTCACCCGCATGTCCCAGGTAATGCGGTTGACCCCGGCCTCAGCATCGACGAAGCGCAGTTCGGAGACGACCCGCCTGCCGTCCTTCTCCAGAATCTGGATCTTGACGCGCTCGCCCTCTTTCGGCTTGGCCCTGAGATAGTATTGGATGAACGCTCCCGATGGCGGATTCGGACCTTGAAACAGCTTGTCGCCCCGAAAACCCTTTTTGGAAGAGAGCCGCCACTCGATGCCGCCGCGCAGGTCGAAGAGATAAGCGTCCGCCGTCTGAACCTTCTCCGCCAGCTGCTCCATCGGCGTGATGTCGTCCAGGACCCATATCGAGCGGCCATGAGTCGCGAGAATCAGGTCGTTCTCGCGCGGTTGAATTTGAATATCATCGACCGGAACGACCGGCAGCGGCGCGCCCAGAAGCGACCATTTGGAGCCGCGATCAACAGAGACGTACGCACCCCGCTCGGTACCCCCGAAGAGAAGGCTCGGATTTCGGAAGTGCTCGCGAATCACATGGAGCGTACTGCCCTCTGGAATGCCGCTGTGGATGGATTTCCAGGTCTGGCCGTAGTCCTCGGAGACGAAGAGATAGGGCTTGAAGTCGCCGTTGCGGTGGTTGTCAAAGGCGGCATAGACGCGTCCCTCCGCGAACCGGGACGCCAAGAGTCGGCGCACGTGGGTTCCGCGCGGCACCCCGGTAACGTTCGCCGCGATATTCTTCCAGGTCTTCCCGTCATCCCGCGAGATTTGCAAGTTGCCGTCGTCCGTGCCCGCGTAGATCAGCCCCTCCTTCAGCGGCGATTCTGACAGGCAGATGATCTGCCCGAAGCTGTCCTGGCCGTCGTCTTTCGAGAGAATCTTGCCGGTGGGAAGGACGCCCATGATCGGCATCTTTGCGCGCTCGGGCTGCGTCGAGAGGTCTTCGGAACGCCACCAGCTGTCGCCCCGGTCGCGGGAGATAAAGAGCCGATTGCCGCCCACCAGCAGCTTCTTTGGGTTGTGCGCCGAGACGTGCATCGGCGTATTCCAGTCGAACCGGTAAGAATCGGCCTTCTCGCCGGGCAGGGGACGCGGCCTGATTCCCTTGCGCTCGCCGGTCGCCACGTTCATGCGGGTGATTCCACCGTTCTGCGACTCCTGGTAGACGATGTCGTCGTTCTTTGGATCGACCATCGTGTGAAAGCCGTCGCCCCCGCCGATGTTGATCCAGTCGTCGTTGGTGATTCCCTCAGAATAGGGCGTCGCGCTCGGACCGCCCCAGGCGAAGTTGTCCTGCAGTCCGCCGTAAACCCAGTAGGGCTTGCGCATGTCGTATGAGACTTCGTAAAACTGCCCGATAGCGAGGTTGTTGTTGTAGTCCCAGCTTTTGCCGTTGTCGTGCGACCACCAGATTCCGCCGTCGCAGCCCGCCAGGACATGGTTCGGATTCTTGGGGTCCACCCAGAGCGCGTGGAAATCGGTATGAATCTTCTGAGCGGGCCGCGTAGCCCAGTTCTTTCCGCCGTCTTCCGAGTAGTGGAGATTTACGCCGAGGACCCAGAGCTTCTTGTCGTCGGTCGGGTCCACCACGACCGTGCTGTAGTACATGGGCCGCGGATCTAGATCGCTCTGCCTGGTCCAGCTGCCGCCGCCATCCTCGCTGCGGAATACGCCGCCAGTGCCGGTCGTGCTGTAGATGCTGCCCGGCTTATCCTCGACGATGGCGTAGACGATTCGCGGGTCTTTCGGGTAGACGCAGAGGCCGATTCGTCCCTTGTCCCCCTCCGGCAATCCCTTCTTCAGCTTCGTCCAGGTCTTGCCCGCGTCGGTGGACTTATATATGCCACTGCCGGGGCCGCCGCCGTTGAATCCGAAAGGCGTCCGCCGCCGCTGGTAGGCCGCCGCGTAGAGAACGTCCGGGTTGGAAGGGTCGAATCGTGCGTCCGTCACGCCAGTGTCCTCGTTGATCGCTAGAACCTGCGTCCAGTTGGCGCCGCCGTCGGTCGTCTTGTAGAGACCCCGCTCCTTGTTGGGCTTCCACAGATTGCCGACTGCCGCAACATAGACCACGTTCGGATCGCGCGGGTCGATGAGCGCCTGGCCGATAGCGGATGAGTCGGGGAGGCCCATGAACTGCCAATTCTTCCCCGCGTCGGTCGACTTATACACGCCGTCGCCCCAGGAGGAAGATTGGCGATTGTTGGCCTCGCCGGTCCCGACCCAGAGGATATCGGGGTTAGAGGGCGCGACCGCGATGCTTCCAATGGTGGTCGTCTTCTGGTTGTCGAAAAGCGGCTCCCAGGTCGTCCCGCTGTTCACGGTGCGGAACAGACCGCCGGAGGCCGTCGCCACGTAGATCGTTCCGGGCCTGCTCTCCACGACCGCGAACTGATCGATTCGGCCGCCCATAATAGCCGGGCCAATGTTGCGCCAGGGCAGCTTCTTAAGATAGGCATCGAGCGGGTTGTCGGTCTGCGCGCCCGCCGCCAGAGACAGGCCAGTCACGAGCGACAGGCCGGCAATATACGGGACGAGCAGGGATAGCCGCCGAAGTGTCATCAGGTTCCTCCAACTGAAAGAAAGGGGATCGATTGAAAGCGATTGTGCGCAGCCACTCATTTAATCGCGGATGAATCGAAGGTTCTAGCGAATCGCCGCATAATCCTGCACGCCGATCCGGCCAACGGCCGAACGGCAGGAGTGAGCGGTCGCCCCGGCGAATCTGACGGCATCAGGAGGAGCGCATGAGCGGCGAGTTGAGAGTAGGAGTAGTCGGAGTAGGCGCGATGGGGCAAGCCCATCTCGACGTATGGGCCGGTACGCGCGGAGCTGTCATCGCCGCCGTTTGCGACGGGAATGCGGCGCGCGCGGTAGAAGTCGGAACCAGGTTCCAGGCGCAGCCCTTCACGGAACTCGACGCCATGCTCGATTCGGGTGCTGTCCATGCAGTGGATATCTGCACCCCCTCCGGCCTGCATGCCGATCAGGGAATTGCCGCCGCGCGCCGGGGACTGCACGTGCTCGTCGAAAAGCCACTCGATCTCAATATCGAGAAGGTGGACCGCCTAATTGCCGAATGTAAATCGCGGGGCCTTACACTCGGCTGCATTTTTCAGCGGCGCACCTATCGCGGCGCACAGCAAGTGGCGCAATGGGTTCAGGAGGGCGCGTTCGGCGACATTCTTTCGTGCAGCGCCTACGTCAAGTGGCATCGACCACAGAGCTACTACGATAGCGCGGACTGGCGCGGCACCTGGGCGTTGGACGGGGGCGTGCTGGCGAATCAGGCGATTCACGCACTCGATCATCTCTGCTGGCTGGCCGGCCCCATCGCGGAGGTCGAGTACGCGCACCTCTCGACCCAACACGACATGGAGGCCGAGGATTTCGCTGTCGCAGTACTCCGATTCGAGAGCGGCGCGCGCGGAGTCATCGAGGCGACCACCTGCTGCTCGCCAGACCTCTGCTCCCGAATCGAGATGTTCGGTACGCTGGGCAGCGTGGCCTTCGATGATGCGACGGTCGTCAAGCTTGGACTGAACGGCGAGGACCGTATGGGCGCGCTTGAGCAGGAGAACGAGCGAATCGGAGGCGGCTCGCTGCCCATGGCGATCAGCATGAAAGGCCATACGATTCTGATTCAGGATTTCGTAGACGCGATTCGCGACAACCGCCCGCCCATGGTGCTCGCGTCGGAAGCCCGCAAATCGGTCGATGCTTTGAACAAGATATACGCCAAAGCGCTGCCCGGCCAGAAGATCGGGACGTAGTATTTTTAGCCATAATGAACATTATGGGAACAGCCGGTTCACAAGCGTATTCGGATTTGGTCCCGCGCGTGATGGGAGCGCGCTTTGAAGTCAGCAATGTGCTGGGAGGAGGCTTTCTTGGGAAGGTTTACGAGCGCGCATTGGTTGAGGAGCTGCAATTACGTGGTTTGCAGGCGCAAACTCAGGTTCCGATTCTAGTTAGCTATAAGGGCAATGTCGAGGGCGAATACGTATGCGATGTACTGGTTGAGGGCACTCTCATCATCGAATTGAAGTGCTGTGAGAAACTTGCCGACGAGCATATTGCCCAATGTAATAACTACATGCGCGCAACCGGCAGCCCGCTCATGGTCCTTATCAACTTCCAGAATCCTCGCCTTGAGTGACGCCGCATCAATCCGAAAAGCACGACCGAGATAAACGAGGAAGCTGAATTATGTGATTATCATAATGTCCATAATGGCTGATGCGCATTTATTTACGCGATTGGCGTTATACTGTACGCATAATGCGTAAACATTCTCTTGACGATCTCTTCACCAAGACCCGTCAAATGCTGTTAGGGGTCCTGTTGGGCGATACCGAACGATCGTGGTACCTGAGCGATCTTGCAAAGTG
>JBBROJ010000147.1:0-12372 GCA_038229495.1 Chthonomonadales bacterium | reverse complement strand
CTATGCCTTCTCCGGCGACAAGGCCTTTCTAAAGCGCGTTGCCTATCCAGTCCTCAAGGAAACCGTCGAATTCTGGGAAGACCACCTGAAACGGCTGCCGGACCGCACGCTTGTCGCCCCCATGGGGTGGTCGCCGGAGCACGGGCCAACCGAAGACGGCGTAAGCTATGATCAGGAGATAATCTGGGACCTGCTGACCAACTATATTGACGCTGCCGACGCACTCGGAATCGATAAAGACTACCGGGATCGCGTTGCGGCTATGCGGGACAAGCTCCTCGCTCCTCGAATCGGCAGATGGGGCCAGCTTCAGGAGTGGATGACGGATCGCGACGACCCCACGGACCAGCACCGCCACGCATCCCATCTTTTCGGTCTCTACCCTGGCCGTCAGATTTCGCCCGTGACGACCCCCGCTCTATCCGCGGCGGCCCGGAAATCTCTGGAGGCGCGCGGAGACGGCGGAACCGGATGGTCCCGCGCGTGGAAGATCAGCTTCTGGGCCAGGCTGCTCGACGGAGATCACGCCTATTTGCTACTTCGCAACTTGCTGACTCCGGTCGGCGTCACAGGATTCGACTACTCCGCCGGTGGCGGGGGAACGTACGCAAACCTTTTCGACGCGCATCCTCCATTCCAAATAGACGGCAACTTTGGCGCCACGGCGGGAATCGCGGAGATGCTCCTACAAAGCCAGACCGGCGAGATTCACCTGCTGCCCGCGCTGCCCGCTGCATGGAACACCGGCAGCATTCGTGGTTTTCGGGCCAGGGGCGGTTTCGAGGTGGACATGTCGTGGGCAGGAGGCAAGCTCGCAAATGCATCCATCCGCTCCCGGACGGGCGGCTCTTGCAAGGTTCGGTACGCGAAACACATTACGACCATGCGCGTTCCCACCGGAGGCGTCGCTCGCCTGGATGGCAGCTTTATGAACTAATCGATGTTCCAGCTTCCGGTAAACATGAAAAGGTCCGACGTCAAGCCACCCGACTAGCCTGATTTATCGCCGATGCTCTGATGCAAGCGCGCAAAGTCAGCCGGCACTATTTCCGCGGAATCCTTGTCCGGGAATAGGTCGTGCCCGGTTTTCTCGAAAGCCAGGGCAACGAACTCCGCGCACGTGAATCGACTACTCGGCGGCTTGTAGTTGAGCCGCAATCGCCGGAAAATGTGCTCCAATACGATCACCACGACGTCAAACTTATCGTACCCGCCGCCGACGTGTGAGCGCGCCCACGCCAACGCCGCTTTTCCATCTTCCCCGCGCATGGGAAAAACGGTGAATACGTGGCCGCCATCGCGACTTCGCAGATCGCGGCGCATAACACCGCGCGGGCGAGCTTCCACTACATGCAGGTCTTCATCGGCGATGGCCGCATGATAGTAAGGGGAATGTGTAAAAAACGTAATGACATGGGCAAAGCCCGTAGCGCGCTTAAACAGAATGATATCGCCCGGTTTTTGCCCCTTTTCCAGGTCTTCCCCGTCTCGTGATCCCGATTTGGTAACGATGGCCTTATCCTTCATGGACGCATTTCACCTGCTCGCTTCATTCCATTATCCTACCGTTCAATTCCGATTAGTCGCGAGGTTCAGAGGTTCAGCGGAACCTTTCTCACGGTCGTTCCGTTATCGTCAGGGGGCACAATTGAAACGGTGGGTTACGACAATACGCTCGGCATTGGAGTCCGCTGTTGGGCGCATAATCGTGGGCTTGGGCCTGTCGGTCGCGGCTTTCCTGGTGTTCCTCAAGCTTTCGCATGAAATGCTCGAGCAGGAGACTGTGAAATTCGATCGCGCGGCGCTCGCCTGCCTGGGTTCGAACCAGCCTTCCATCATACATGGCCTCATGAGCTGGATTACATGGGCGGCGGCGGGCACGCGAGAAGCGATATTCGTAGCGGCTGTCGTGATTGCGTATATCTCGAAACGCCGGTTTTGGCCGGATGGCGCGGCTATACTGTTTTCTACCGCCGGCGGGGGGCTTTTGATAGGCGGGCTGAAACGGCTCTTCCACCGCGACCGTCCAGATACTCTGTACTACAACCTCGGCTACTCTTTTCCCTCCGGGCACGCCTTTTTCGCCGTAGTAATCTTTGGCATGCTGGCCTACATATTTGCGCGAGACGCCTGGCCGAACAAGCGCATCGTTGTTTGGACGATCGCAATAATACTCATTCTACTCGTAGGCTTCAGCCGGGTATATCTAGGCGAGCACTATCCATCGGATGTCCTGGCCGGCTACCTCGTTGGGATTCCGTGGCTCTGGGGCTGCACCGCGCTCCCAAAATATTTCGCGGCCCGGCGAATGAGCAGCAACGACCTCGACTCCGTGCAGCCGGACAATAGGGAAATGCCGGACGGTTACCGAAGTGAGGACCAGGCGTCCACTTAGTATGTCACGCCAGCGCAGAACTGACGGCAGAATGCTCTGCGACCGCACTTACTCATACGTGACGCCGGCTGGAAGGATACCCCCTTGAATCCGATTACTATTGCCATGCTCCTTGTGACGGCCGGACTGATATCACGGCCGATCTCGCGGATTCAAGATGCGCTTTTCCAACAGTTCCAGCTGGCCCAGCAAGCGCCGGCTGCCGTGCTTAAACAGGAAGACCGGTTCCAGCTGGCTCAACGGAATCTCGCGGACGCGGTCTCGAATCTCCAGGCGTATCTGCGGGTGTCTCCTCAAGGCAAAGACACTGCGCTCGCCCGCATGCAGCTTGCCGCGATAACCAATATGCGGCCAGGAGATGTTCCGCCGGCCCCTGTCTACCTCGCCAGCTACCTCCAGAAGATTCAGTGGTATGTCGACAAGGTCCAACGAAGCAAGGATGCGACTCTGGTTACCCTGAAAATCATCAACTTGAGCCCGGACCAGGATTGCCAGTTTCGCGCGTTCACCACGTCGCCTCTGGTTTTGATTGGTGACGACCGCGAGATCTACACGATGACGAAGACACCGATTGCGGTCCCGAAAGCCGTACGCGTCTCGAAATATAACATCGCGGGCGGCTCGACAAACGATGACTATTGGGTTTTTCAAGGCGGGCGGACAATCACGATCGTAGTGGAGTTCGACCCTATTCCCGATTCGGTTTCAGGCGGGCAAATACAATATCTCAAACCGGTTGCGGGCGTGATTCCGGCGAAGTTTTCGATGACGAATGAGCAGCAGACGAGAAAATAGCCTCGGCGAATAACCACGAATAAATCTCAAACTGCAGGGTCGTTTGCGCTGCGTGTATCTGTTCAGTCTTAATGAGAATCGCCGGTGCGACGCCACGGGCAAAATCCCCGTGGCTAGACGGCTTCGCCAGAAACCCTGCTAAAGCAGGCTAAAGCGGGCAGCCAGAGCACGCTTCAGCGTGGTTCCCTGTGGTTATCGTTTGTAGACACGGGGTTTCAGCCCGTGGCGGAGCCGCTGCGGAGCGATTCACTCTCATCAATTCTGAACTGTTACCGCTGCGTCAAATTCTTGACAGCCCGCCTCTTCGCAGGTACACTCTTCTATAGAACCGCCGCTCGGCAGGGCCGCCAAACGGTCCCGGAGCGTTTCGGTTTATTTTTGTCTTTGGCCCCGCCAATTTTGCTTTGAGCCCTGAGGAGACAACACAGGAATCATGCTGCTCGGAACACAACAAATTAATCCGGCCGGCCATCTGGAGATTGGCGGATGCGATGTTACGCGCCTGGCAGCCGAGTTCGGCACGCCCCTATATGTTATGGACGAGGCGCTTATCCGCGCCAACTGCCGCGTCTACCGCGCCGCCTTCGAATCGCGTTACCCGAAAAATGTCATCTGCTTCGCGAGCAAGGCGTTCCTCACGTCCGCAATGTGTAGAATCATCGAGGCCGAGGGGTTGAATCTCGACGTCGCATCGCTGGGCGAGCTATACGTCGCTCTCCGCGCCGGCTTTCCTCGCAAGCGAATCAGCCTCCATGGCAATAATAAATCGCGGCAAGAGCTGGAAATGGCTGTCAAGAGCCGCATCGGACATATCGTCATCGACAACCTGCCCGAGATCGAGACGCTGGCGGCTGTCTGCCGGGAGATGGGCAAGACCGTCGACGTGCTGGTGCGAACCGCGCCCGGCGTCGATCCGCATACGCATAAAGCCATCAGTACCGGGCAGGCGGACACGAAGTTCGGCCTGAATATTGCAGACAAGTCTGCTCTAGTCGCGATCAAAAGGATATTGGAGATACCGACGCTCAAATTCGATGGAATCCACTGCCACGTGGGGTCGCAGCTTCTGGATACGGAAGCGCACGAAGGCGCAGTGGACGCGGTAGTCGGGCTGATGCGGGATATCAAGCGAGAGACCGGGGTCCTTTGCAATGTATTGAATATCGGGGGCGGGCTGGGCGTGCGATACCGTTCGGAGCACGCGCCGCCAAGCTACGACAAGTTTGCCGAAGTGATTACAAGCCGGTTGAAGGCCGCGCTCGACGCCGCCGGGCTCCCCTATCCCACTTTGCAGCAGGAGCCGGGGAGATCGATCGTGGGCGAGGCGGGGACCACGCTCTACACGGCGGGCGTGATTAAGACGGTGCCCATTAAAGAGGAGCCCGGCAAGCGGACCTACGTCTCTGTGGACGGAGGGCTTTCGGACAACCCCCGGCCCCAGCTTTACGACGCGGTATATGAAATTATCGTGGCAAACCGGGCGGGGGAGCCGCATAACACGGTGATCACGCTGGCGGGCAAACACTGCGAAACGGACATTCTAATCTGGAACGTTAAGGCGGCGCGAATCGAGCCGGGCGACACGATTGCGGTGCAGACGACGGGAGCCTACAACTACGTGATGGCCTCGAACTACAATAAGTTTCTCCGGCCCGCGGTGGTATTGGTCAACGAGGGACACGCGGACCTGATCGTGGAGCGGGAGTCGCTGGCGGATCTGGTAAAGCGGGACCTCGTGCCGCAGCGTCTTCAAAAACGGGTCACGCGCACGCGCCGGTTCAGCGATGCGACCGCGACTTCAACCGCAGTCGTCGCCGAAAAATAGGATTCGCCTCGCTCGCCTGGCTCGCTGCCATCTATGATGCTCTACTGGTAAGGAACGCCAATTTTGGGTATCGACCTCAGCAATTTTAACTGGCAGACGTTCATTTTGGAGATAGCGGTACTTATTATCGCTATCACGATTCACGAGTTTTCGCACGCCATTACGGCGGACCGACTTGGCGACCCTACGCCGCGAAGCCAGGGCCGAATCTCACTGCTGCCGCCCGACCACCTGGATCCCCTCGGCACAATAATGATGGTCGTTTCGTCGCTCATAGGGCGCGGAATCGGGTGGGGCAAGCCGGTAATGACGAATCCGCGCAACTTTAAGAATCCGCGGCGGGACAGCGGAATCGTGGCGATTGCGGGACCGATCTCGAATGTATTACAGGCGATTTTCTTTGCGCTGATTTTGCGATTCGCGCTTGAATCGGTACGCGGGACGCCGGGCGGCCTGTTCCTTATCTCGGGCATGACGATAAATGTAATGCTCGCGGTGTTCAACATGCTGCCGGTTGGGCCGCTGGACGGCCACTGGGTCATTCAGTCGATATTACCGCTGGAGCAGTCAGAATCGTACCGGCGATTCAACGATCAATACGGAATGATGATCTTCTTGGGACTGGTGCTGCTGGCTCCGGCGCTGATGTGGCAAATTATCGGGCCGGCGATTTCGTCGATGGAGATATTCTTGTTGCGGCATGTTGTGGGACTTGGTGGATTGGGTTGAGGCTGCGAATTGCGAATTGCGAAATGCGATTTGCGATTTGCGAGAAGGTGGCAACTTGAGCAGGAAGCGTTTACTCAGCGGGATGCAGCCGACGGGCGGGGCCGGGCTGCATCTGGGCAATCTGGAGGGCGCGCTGCGCAACTGGGTGCGCCTACAGGACGAATACGAGATGTTCTGCTGCGTGGTGGACTGGCACGCGCTGACCACGATGTGGGACCGCACGGAGGAGATTGCGGCGACAACGCGCGTGGTGGCGGCGGAATATATCGCGGCGGGGCTGGACCCGGCGAAATGCGCCATCTTCGTGCAGAGCCATGTGAAGGAGCACGCGGAGCTTCATCTTCTGCTTTCGATGGTGACCCCGCTGGGCTGGCTGGAGAGGGTCCCCAGCTACAAGGAGAAGCGCGACAACCTGGAGTTGAAGGAGGAGGCGCTCTCCTATGGGCTGCTTGGCTACCCGGTTTTGCAGGCGGCGGACATTCTGGTCTATCGGGCGAACGTGGTCCCAGTGGGCAAGGACCAGGCGGCGCATCTGGAGCTGTCGCGGGAGCTTGCCCGGCGGTTCAACCACCTTTATGGCGAAGTTTTTCCGGAACCGCAGTCGCTGATCAACCCGGAGACGGGGGTGATGCCGGGGGTGGACGGCCGGAAGATGAGCAAGAGCTACGGGAACGCCATCTACCTGGGCGACGACGCGGATACGATTGCGAAGAAGGTTCAGAGCGCGTTTACGACGGAGACGAAGATTCGGAAGTCGGACCCGGGAATCCCGGAGTCGTGCGCGGTATGCCAGATGCGGAAGGTGTATGATCCGGAGGGCTACGCGGATTCGTGGGAGGAAGACCGCCGGGGCGAGCGCGGCTGCATGCAGAATAAGCGGGAGCTTACGGAGATTCTGAATGCGAAGCTGGAGCCGATTCGGGTGCGCAGGGCGGAGCTATTGAGCGACCCGGCGGAGATGGAGCGCATCCTGGCCGCCGGCGCGGAGAAGGCGACAGCGGCGGCCTCTGAAACGATGCGAATTGTAAGAGGCGTTATGAATCTGGGGTAGATTTCGCCCCCCGGATTGGGGGACGGGGGGCAAACTCCCCCAGAATTGGGGGCCGGGGGGCGGGCCGGGGGGTCACGGCTTGAAGGCGCGGAGGCGCAGACTGTTGGTGAGAACCGAAACGCTGCTCAATGCCATTGCCGCGCTCGCGAATATGGGCGAAAGCGTGATTCCGAAGAACGGGTATAGCGCGCCCGCAGCAACCGGGATGCCGACTACGTTATAGACGAACGCGAAGAAGAGATTCTGGCGAATCGTCCGCATTGTGGCGCGAGAGAGGCGTATCGCGGAGACTACTCCTCCCAGGTCGCCGCGAATCAGCGTAATGTCGGAGGCGGCCATTGCGACATCCGTTCCGGTGCCGATGGCGATTCCTACGTCGGCCTGAGCAAGCGCGGGAGCGTCGTTGATTCCATCGCCGACCATCGCCACGACGCCACCCGCTTCCTGAAGCTTTCGCACCTCTTCGGCTTTCTGTTCCGGCAGCACCTCGGCCCGTACATCTTCTATTCCGGCCTGCCGCGCAATAGCCTCCGCCGCCCTGCGGTTGTCACCCGTCAGCATGACGACGCGCATGCCCATCGCGCGCATCGCCTCCACCGCCTCGCGGGAATGCGCCTTTATCGTGTCCGCGACGGCCACGATCCCAGCCGCCAGTCCATCCATAGAGACCAAGACGGGCGTCTGCCCTTCCGAAGAGAGGCGTTCCATTTCCGAATTCAATCCGGATACGTCGACCCCGTTTTCCTCCATCAACCGCGCGTTACCGATGAGAATCGCGTGCCTGCCGACGGTTGCGCGCAAACCGCGCCCAGTAATCGATTGGAATCCTTCTGCCTCCGGAACATCAAGGCCGCGCGATTCGACGGCCCGCACAATCGCCTCGCCTAGCGGGTGCTCGGAGGCTCGCTCCGCCGCCGCGACAAGTCGCAAAAGCGAATTCTCGTCCATGCCCGCGATTGCAACGACCGCTGTAAGCTCCGGCTTGCCGTTGGTTACAGTACCGGTCTTGTCCAGCACGATCGTGCTGATTTTGTGGGCCGTTTCGAGGCTCTCGCCGCCCTTGATAAGGATTCCGTTTGCCGCGCCCCTGCCCGTACCGACGATGATAGCCGCGGGAGTTGCGAGTCCAAGCGCGCACGGGCACGCGATAATAAGCACGGAAACAAACGCGACCAGCGCTTGCTGGAGCCGAACATCGGGCGCCGAGAGATCGAACCACGCGACAAACGTTGCAATCGCGATGCACAGCACGATGGGCACGAAGACGCCGCTGATGAGGTCGGCCAACCGCTGAATCGGAGCCTTGCTGCCCTGCGCCTGCTGAACCAGCTTTATGATCTGTTGCAAAGCAGTCTCGCTGCCGACCCGCGTCGCCTCGAACCGGAAAGCCCCCGTGCTGTTGATAGTCGCGCCAAAAACCGTGTCGCCCGCCGTCTTCTCGACCGGCAGGCTTTCGCCGGTCAGCATCGATTCGTCCACCGCGCTGTCGCCTGAGCGCACGATTCCATCCACGGGAATCTTCTCGCCGGGCCGCACGAGTATGAGGTCGCCTGGAGCAACCTGCTCGACGGGTATGTCCTGCTCCCTGTCCTCGCGAATGACCCGCGCGGTGCGGGCCTGCAATCCCGCCAGGCTCCGAATCGCCTCTCCAGCGCTCGCTCGCGCCCGCGCTTCAAGCATGCGCCCAAGCAGAATCAGCGCGATAATGATCGCCGCGGCCTCGAAATAGACAGGCGGCATTTGATGGTGAGCGCCGGGAGTCGTGACGAATCCGGGAGCAAGGGTGGCGACAACACTGAAGAGATAGGCGGCGCCGGTGCCAAGCGCCACGAGCGTGTTCATGTCCGCCGCCCGGTGCCGGAGGGCGTTCCACGCCCCGGTAAAGAATTGCCGCCCGGAGTAGAACATTACCGGCGTCGTAAGCAGCAGTTGGAGCCACGCGCTCCCCGTAAACATCACGTGCGACATGCCGATGGCCGAAACGGGAATTCCGCAGGCCAGCGCGACCAGCAGCCTGCTTCGAAGGTCCCTGTACTCCTGCTCGCGTTCCTTTTGTTCCCAATCCTTTTCCGGCCCGCCGCCCTCCACTGGCGCAGGGCCGTTCTCATGGACGGTCGGCACGCCGTAGCCCGAACCCTCGATGACCCCGACCAGCGCGGCGCGATCGGTTTTCCCCGCTTCGTAGCCGATGGTCGCGCGGTTGGTGGCGAAGTTGACATTCACTGCCCGCACCCCTTCCGCCCGTTTTAGATTCTTCTCGATCCGCGCCGCGCAGGCCGCGCAGGTCATTCCCGAAACCGGCAGCTCGCATGTCAGGGTTTCCGGGCCGCCGGCGATATGCTCAATAGGATTGGATTGTTCGGTTGTCATGGCGATTCTCAATTTCCGATTATGGACATCACTTCGGTTCTTCGACGATCAGCTTGCCTCTCAGCATGTTCATGCCGCATGTAAAGGTAAACTCCCCGGTGCGATCCGGCGTAAACTCCACCGCCGTGGTCTTGAACGCGGGCAGCGGTTTGTTAATGCCGAAGTCGGCGAAGACCACCGTATCTGAACAGGAAGAGGTCTCGTCCCGGTAGAAGTCGAGATGGACCGGCCTCCCCTTCTCCACGACGATCCGATCCGGCTCGTAACCGCCCTTCACAACGATCCGCGCGCGCTGCATTCCATCCTTCGCGGAAACGCGGACCTGCCGCCTTTCGGACAGAAAGAAGAACCACGCCGTGAACATGATGGCGGCGATGCCGCCGACCGTTACTCCAATCTGCATGCCATCCATCTTATTGCTCCTCAGCCGCTTGCAAGGCTATTCTGATGTTGGAAAGCCCGCCTTATCGAGTGCGGAGGCCAGCGCGCCAGGAGCTATGGTCGAATCGTGCTTCACGGTGACCTGCTTGCTCTTAATATCGACTTGTACGCCTGTCACTCCTTCCAGCTTGCCAACCGCATTCTTGATAGCATTCGCGCATCCGTCACACTCGATGTCGGGCGAGGTAAACGTGGTAAATGAGGTAAATCGTGTTACATGCATTCTTTTATCTCCTTCAAAACCTTACCGAGGTCGAAACTATTTCAGAAATCTTGCCAGCACGGTCCGTACCTCTTCCAGAAGCTGCCCCTGGCTCATCGGCTTCGCGCATTCATGGGCAGTTTCGGTTCCATGTCCCAGCACGCAGGATTCCAGGTGCCCCGTAAGCAGCACGATTCCAAGCGAATCCAGCGCTGAGCGGGCCGCAGCAATCTGATTGAGTATATCCACGCAGTAGCGATCCTCCGCAATCATCCGCTGTATACCCGCGACCTGTCCCGAGACGCGATTGATTCTGGTCGTAAGCGCTTTGCGGGATTCATCGTTCATTTCAATGTACTCCCAGGGGGTATATACGGCGGGTATGCCGGCTTCGTTCCAAAATAGCGAAAAGGAATCCAGCGGACTGATGCATAATAAAATTGCGAACACTTAGCGATGGTACGGCGTTCTGTCAGTACATTCGAGATATGTAGTTGCGGCGAGCTGCGTTATCGCGGCCGCGCCGTCGGAGGCCGGAATTTCACGCGCTTCCGCAATAATGAAAGGCAGTACAATGTCAAATATGCAGCGGTTTGCCCATTATCCGCTCTGCTTCGTTGGGTTTCACATGTCACCTCCGCCGCGCTATCCACGAGGTCCGGTGGTAGCCGATTGTCCCTGCTGTGGTAGAACTTGTTACTTCTTTGGCTTGTCGGCGTACGGTATCGGCGGTCCGCCCGTCCTCATGCCCGCGCCGGTCCGGGCCATCGTGCAGCTTCCAAGATAACCTGCTGTCTCAATCACATATTCAAGAAAAGCGGGGCCGAGAAATCTCGGCCCCGCTCCTGCAACTGCCTATTCAAAAGTCCTGCGTCAGCAGTCAATGGTCGGGGTGACACGACTTGAACGTGCGACCTTCGGTACCCCATACCGACACTCTACCAAGCTGAGCTACACCCCGACAGGTGCGCTAGCATTATACCAACCGCGTCTTCCGGAGTCCAGCCGTCGTTTGTCAACGCTACTTGCCCACGCAGAAGTCGTGAAAAATGCGGTGAATCACCTCTTCCGAAGCGGTCTCGCCGGTGATCTGGCCAAGCGAATCCAGGGCCGCGCGCAGGTCGATTGAGATGAAATCCGGCGGCAGCCGGCTCACTGTGGTCGCCACCGCGTGCAGCAGGCTGACATTCGCGTTTTCGAGCGCGTGCTGGTGACGTACGTTGGAAACGATCGCAGCCTCACCCGCGTCCGCCTGCCCGCCCAGCACCGCATCCGCGAGCGCGCGCTCCAGACCGGGAATCCCCTCCCCCGTCACGGCGGACAGCAAGAGAACACGAGACTCGCCCGCCTCCTCCCGGATTACATCCAACGTTTCAGCTGCGCCGCCAAGGTCCATCTTATTGACCGCCCAGACGGCCGCGCGGTCCTCCAGATTGCGTGCAATCTCCGCGTCTTCCGGAGTCCAGCCGTCGGAACCATCCACGACGAATAGGATCAGCGACGCCGATTCGGCGGCGGCGCGGGCGCGCTCCACGCCGATCCGCTCGACTGCGTCGTCGGTTTCGCGGAGCCCCGCGGTGTCTATGGCCGTGATCGGGATTCCGCAGATGTTGGCGGTCTCCTCGATCACATCCCTGGTGGTCCCGGCCACAGGCGTGACGATTGCGCGGTTTTCACGGAGGAGCGCGTTCAGAAGACTCGACTTCCCAACATTGGGCCGCCCGATAATGGCAAGCCGCGCCCCTTCGCGATAAACCCGCCCGCGTCCCGAGGAATGCAGCAGCCGACCGATTTCGGACCGAAGGGAAGACAGGCGAGATTCGAAGGCTTCGTAGTCGAGGTCGCCCACCTCCTCTGAAAAGTCGATAGTAACTTCCACGGCGGCGAGCGCGCCGACAAGCTCGTCCCTGAGTCTGCGCACCTCGCGTGAAAGCAGTCCTTCCCTCTGACGAAGCGCCACGCGCTGCGCCGCCTCGGTACGCGCGCGAATCTGATCCGCGACCGCCTCCGCCTGCGCAAGGTCCATCCGGCCATTCAGGAAGGCCCGCCGCGTAAACTCGCCCGGCTCCGCCGACCTTGCTCCGGCCCTCAGCACGAGGGCCAGCACGCGACCCACGGTGACAGGCCCGCCGTGGCAGGAGAACTCGACCACATCCTCGCCCGTGTAGCTGCGCGGCGCGCGGAAGATAAGAAGGAGCGCGTCGTCGATTCGCTCGCCCGATTCAGGGTCCTGCACGATGCCATAGTGAATCGTATGGGAGGGCAGGGAGGAGGGCGATCCCGCGCGCGTTTTGAACAGGCGGCCGGCAATGGCGAATGCCCGCGGCCCGGACAGCCTTACAATGCCAACGCCGCCCTCGCCGGGCGGCGTCGCAACGGCGGCAATTGTGTCGTCGAGATGGAGCATGGGAGGGTCAATCGGTCAATGGGGTCAATCGGTCAATCGGTCAATGGGGTCAATCGGTCAATTGGTCAATGACGCAGTCGCTCATTTACTCATTGACCAATTGACCGGTTTACCTGTCGCGGTCTTCCCCCTACGCCTTTTTGAGATTCGCGAAGCT